>NC_008209.1:3705000-4005000 GCF_000014045.1 Roseobacter denitrificans OCh 114 | reverse complement strand
TTGGCGCACATCGCGCTGGGATTCGCTGGTCGCCAACGGCCCGGCCTGGCACGACCGCTTTCCGAACCGTGATTTTGATGACCCCGATCATGATGCCTTTATCCCCAAGGAGGCCGTTGCCGACTACTTCGTCAATTACGCGGGCCAGATCGACGCGCCCGTGCGCTGCGGGGTCGCGGTGGAACAGGTCACGCGGCGCAAATCGGGTGGCGGTTTCGATGTCAAAACAACCGGTGGTGACTTTGAGGTCCAGCATATCGTTGCGGCAACCGGCGCGTTTCAAAACCCTGTCATGCCGGATCTTGTGCCGCCTGCGGATGGCCTTGTGCAAATTCATTCAAACACCTACCGCAACCCTGCGCAATTGCCACAGGGGGCGGTGATGGTCGTCGGGGCCGGGTCATCCGGTGCGCAGATCGCCGAAGAATTGATGAACGCGGGCAGGCAGGTCTATCTGTCGGTCGGCCCGCATGACCGCCCGCCCCGCGCCTACCGGGGGCGTGATTTCTGCTGGTGGCTGGGTGTGCTGGGCAAGTGGGACATGCAAACCCCCGGTCCGGGGACCGAACATGTGACCATTGCCGTCAGCGGTGCAAATGGCGGACGAACCGTTGATTTCAGGCGGTTTGCTGCGCAGGGCATGCAGCTTGTGGGTCGAACGCAGGCGTTCCGGGAGGGCCAGTTGCATTTTGCGGATGACCTGCGCGCGAACATCGCGAAGGGGGATGCAAACCACCTCTCCCTGCTGGATGAGGCGGACGCCTATATCGAACGTCTGGGTCTTGATCTGTCGCCGGACCCGGAGGAGCGCAAGCGCTGGCCTGACCCCGCCTGTCTGACGCAACCGATCCGCACGCTTGATCTGGCTGAGGCGGGGGTGACGTCGATCATCTGGGCCACCGGGTTTTCCTGCGACTACAGCTGGTTGCAAGTCGATACCTTTGATGCAAACGGCAAGCCGATCCACGCACGCGGTGTTTCAAGGGAGCCGGGGGTCTATTTTCTCGGGCTGCCCTGGCAGTCGCGGCGCGGCTCCTCGTTTATCTGGGGCGTGTGGCATGACGCGAAATTCGTGGCGGATCACATTGCGACGCAGCACAGCTACCTGACCTATCGCCCGTCGCAGCGCTCACAAAGCGAAGACACCGTGAACAAGGTGGCCACCGCCTGAGCGGTGCCGGATCACCACGCGCATGCGCCGATCCGGCCCAATCGTTTATGAGGCATTCGCGCGTTCGAATCCTTGCAGAACATTGACCGCATTGACGCCGATCTCATCGACGTCATAGCCCCCTTCCATGATGAAATGGGTCGGCAGCCCCGCGCTGGCGACATCCGCACCCATGGTCAGGAAATCATCGCTTTTCAGTTTGAAAAAACTGATTGGGTCGGTTTCGAACGTATCAACGCCGAGCGAGATGATCAGCACATCGGGTTTATATTCGGCGATGCGCGCAAGCCCTTTGTGCAAGGCTGCCTGCCAGACATCAAAGGGTGTATCGGGTGGCATTGGGAAGTTGAGGTTAAAGCCTGTGCCGGCACCGCTGCCTGTCTCTTCGGCGTGTCCAAGATGATAGGGGAAGGTCTCCAGCGGATCGCCATGCAGCGAGATGAAAAGCACATCGCTGCGGTCATAGAAAATATCCTGCGTGCCGTTCCCGTGGTGAAAATCAATATCGAGGATCGCAACGCGTTTGGCCCCGTGATCAAGGAAATGCTGCGCGCTGATCGCGGCGTTGTTGAAGAAGCAATAGCCGCCATACATATCCGCCGTCGCGTGATGGCCCGGTGGACGGCAAAGCGAAAAGACGGCCCCCGCACCGGAACGAATACGGGCCGCCCCTGTCAGTGCGACCTGCGCACTGGCGTAGGCGGCCTCCCATGTGCCCTCCGTCAGGCTGGTTTCACCGGCAAGCGCATAATAGCCCAACTGGCCTTCAACGTGGTTGGGCCGGATGTGTGACATGCGCCGCCCGACCCATGTTGTGGGGATCGCCTCACCGTTAAACCCCGCCACTTTCCAGCGCGCGGGGGCCGTTTTCAGAAATTCGACAAACTCGGCGTCATGAATGGCAAGGATCGGGCCCATGCCGAAATCATCGGGATCGCTGACCGGTCCCAGACCGGTTTCGCGGACGCGATCCAGCACGTATTCCGCACGGCTGGGCCGCTCGAAAGGTTCGACCAGTTCACCGCCACAGAGCTCCGTCTTGGCGTCGCGCAGTTTGTGTTTTTCCGTATAGATGGTTTCCATCTGGGGTCTTTCTCCGGCATGCGTGGCATCGGGCGGTGCAGGATGCAGCGCCCGGTGCCAGTGTCCCTATTTCTTGAGGTTGGTCCAGATGCGGTCATAGACGGCTTGAACTTCCTGCGTGCATGTTTCGACAAACACGCCCTCAATACCTGCTGGTGGGTTGCCTTCGGGTTCCAGCGCGAGGGCCGGATCATGAAAAGCCTCGCTGCCTTCAATCGCATCACGATACCGGGCGTAGTTGGTCACGGCGGCGATGTTTTCAGGTTCGAGCAGGAAGTCCATGAACAGGATCGCGTTGTCCCGGTTGGGCGCGTCTTTGAGCAAGACAACGCTGTCCATCCAGTTGACCCAGCCCTGTTTGGGGAAGGCATATTGGAGAGAGGCGCGATCTTCGCGCGCCTTGGCGCCAAAACCGTTAAAGATCATGCCCGCCGCCACATCGCCGGCGGCCAGAACTTCCTTGGCCGTGTCCGAGTTGAAAGACGCCCAATGCGGTTTGGCGGCCTGTAGCATGGCATCCAGCGCCTTGAGCTGTTCACGGTCGCTTGAACACTGCGGGATGCCCATATGCACAGCCGCCAGAGCGAGAACCTCGCCCTGACTGTCGATCATATTGATCTTGCCCTGCAATTCCGCGGGCGGGTTGAAGATGATGTCGGTGGTGTTGATGTCCCCGGAATAGGCTGCCGTATCCACCGAAAAGCTGGTCGTGCCCCCTTGATAGGGGATCGAATGGCGCAGGCCGGGATCATAGGCGGGGTCGCGGAACCCGGCTTTGATGTTGTTCATGTTCTTGCGCTCGCCTTCGGCGATTTCATCCGCCATGCCTTCCGCAATCAGGATCGAAACCATGTAATCAGTCGGAACAACCACGTCATAGCTGCCCAGGGCCCCGGCTTTCAGCGTGGCCAGCATCGCTTCGTTGGAATCGTAGGTGTCCATGACCACTTCGACATCATGTTCTGCCGCGAATTTATCGAGCAATTCTTGCGGAATATACTCAAACCAGTGATAGATGGAGAGCTTTCCCTCGGCCTGTGCGCCGCCCGTGGCCAAAATGAGTGCCACGATGGCGGCTGTTGATCTGAGTAGTGGTTTCATTGGTTTTCCCCGTTGGTTTACTTCTTGTCGCCGGATTTACTGACGAAATATGAGATCGTGACCATCACGATCGAGAATGCCAACAACATGGTTGAAATGGCCATGATATTGGGTTTGATGCCCTGTTTGACCGCCCCGAAGATCGCCGTCGGCAGCGTTTCCACACCTGCGCCTTTTACGAAATTCGTGATGATGAAATCATCCAGCGAAATGATGAAAGCGAGCAGAAACCCCGAAATGATACCGGGCATCATCAGCGGCAGCAGGATCTTGGTAAACGCCTGCCGCTTGGTGGCATAAAGGTCCATGGCAGCCTGTTCATAGGTATCTTCGATGCCCTGCATGCGCGCGGCAATGGGCAGGTAGGCGAAGGGAATGCAAAAGGCGATATGCGCCAGCAGAATGGTCAACAGCCCACGTTCAAAGCCGATGGAGTTGAAGAAAATTAGGGTCGCAACGGCGGTGACGATTTCCGGCACCATCAGCGGCAGTGAAATTAGCCCAAGTGACACAAGTCGCAGTCGAAACCGCCCGCCCCGGATCATCGCCGTTGCCGCAAAGGTCGCGATCGTCGTGGACACCGTGGCGGCGATGATGGCGATGACGAAACTGTTGCGTGCCGCGACCTTGAACTTGGCGCTTTCCGGTCCGACAAAGACGTCCTTGTACCATCTGAGGGAAAAACCTTCCCAGACCACGATGGATGCGGAGGCGTTGAAGCTGTAGATCATGACCACCATCAGCGGCACATAGAGGATCAGCAGGCAGAGCACCGTGATCTGGGCGAAGCCGGGATAGGCTTTGACGTCGAATTTGCGCGCGGCCATGGCTCAACCGCTCCCGCGATTGGCGCGGGCCTGCTGGCGCGCGTAAAAGAGCAGGATCAGCAACACGAGGGTCAGCAGGATCATCGAGGCCGCCGCTCCAAAGGGCCAGTTGCCAGCGTTGCCCTTGAACTGCTCTTCGATC
Source organism: Roseobacter denitrificans OCh 114 (assembly GCF_000014045.1). NCBI lineage: Bacteria > Pseudomonadati > Pseudomonadota > Alphaproteobacteria > Rhodobacterales > Roseobacteraceae > Roseobacter > Roseobacter denitrificans. The sequence continues at coordinate 4,000,676 of NC_008209.1, read as the reverse complement.
AGCGAGCCGATCATGAAATTCTTGGCCCCGCCCAGCAGGTCGGGGGCGAGAAACGCGCCCAAAGAGGGTACGAACACCAGAATGCAGCCCGCGATGACGCCCGGTTTGACCGAAGGTAGAATGATCCGGCGCAGCGTCGTCCATTTGGAGGCATAAAGATCCGATGCCGCCTCGCTGAGCGAAAAGTTGTAGCGTTCAACAGCGGCGTAGATCGGCAGGACCATGAAGGGCAGGTAGGAATAGAAAAGACCGATCTGCACGGCGAAATTGGTGTTGATCATCTGCAGGGGGCTGTCGATCAGGCCGCTCCACATCAGGGTATTGTTGATCGGCCCTTCCTCGCGCAGCATGAACCGCATGGAGACCGTGCGGATCAAAAGGTTGACCCAATAGGGAATGGTGATCAAAAACACCCAGAGCGGGCGTACATTTGCAGGGCGCGTGGCGATGAAATAGGCGGTCGGAAAGCCGATCAGCAGGCTGAGGATGGTCGCCAGCCCTGCCTGCCAGATCGAGCGCCAGAAGATCGTAATATATGTCCATTCGATGGTGCAGGGTTCATCACCGAAAAGGCCCCGGTCGCAAAAAAACTGGTCATAGGCTGCGAAGGAAAACTCCCAGATGACGCCGCCGCGAAACTCCTTGGTCAGGAACGAATAGACCAGCATCAACGATACAGGCAGCAGCACAAGCACGACCAGCGTGACCCAGGCGGGCATCAAAAGCCATGTGCGTGCTTCCTTGTAAGTGTCGCCCTGTGTGCCGCCGCTGGCAGTGCCGCCCGCCATCAGTTCGCCAGCAACCGGGCAGAGCCGAATTCGACATCGACGAAAACCTCCGCGCCGGGTTCAAATGTCATTGACCTGCCGATCTCGGAGTTCTGCGTGCGCACGGCCAGCGGCATTCCGCCCTGCAGATGCACAATCGTCTGCACATCGGTTCCGGCATAGATATTTTCGACGACCTGTGCCTGAAAGTTCTCTGTTTCAACCTTGCTGCTGCGCAGTTTTATCCGCTCAGGGCGGATGGACATATGCACCCGATCGCCGACGTCCATGCCCGCCACCGCGTCACAGGTCAGGGTAAGGCCATTTAAAAACGCACACAGCACGCGGGTGCCGTCACGTGATTTGATTGTCACCTCAAACAGATTGGTCTCCCCGATGAAATCAGCGACAAACCGGTTCGCAGGCTTTTCATAGATGTCGCGGGCATCGCCGAGTTGCTGTAATTCGCCTGCGGACATCACCGCGATCCGGTCCGACATCGTCAACGCTTCGTCCTGATCATGGGTCACAAAGATGAATGTGATGCCCGTTTCGCGTTGCAAATGCTTTAGCTCTAGCTGCATCGCTTTGCGCAGTTTCAGATCGAGGGCCGACAGTGGCTCATCCAGCAACAAGACCTTTGGTTGCGGGGCCAGCGCGCGGGCCAGCGCCACACGTTGCTGCTGACCGCCAGACAGTTGCGACGGTTTGCGATTGGCGAATTGCGACAGTTGCACCAGTTCCAGAATTTCGCCCGCCCGCGCGCGTGCCTGCGCTTTGGGCTTGCCCAGCATTTCCAGTCCGAAGCCCACGTTTTCCATCACGTCCATATGCGGAAAAAGCGCGTAGTTCTGAAAGACCGTGTTGACCGGGCGCCTGTTGGGCGGCAAATCCTCGATTTCCTCACCATAGAGGAAAATTTCACCCTCCGTGACATCTTCGAAACCGGCGATCATCCGCAAAAGCGTTGTTTTTCCGCAGCCTGACGGACCAAGCAGCGTGAAGAATTCATTGTCCCGGATCGACAGCGAGATCGTTTTGAGGGCGGTGAAATCACCATAACGCTTTACCGCGTTTCGCACGTCAATCGCGTTTGGAACCTCATGCGACACCTGTTTTCCCCACGTGCGTCAGACCTTCTGAAACCATATTGAGCGGGTTTCCTTGGCGTAAGCAATCTCTGCCTTAGTCTGCATTAGGCACAGCCTAAGAACATCCTTTGTTTCCCATGTGCATAATGGTCATTCCTTGTGCGATGCGCGCGGATTGGCGGCAGTCACCACGCTTTTTCTACCTGTGGTTTGTGTTTTGGCGGGCCTACACGTGGCGCAAGTGTTGCAAGATGCTCAGGCCAGCGATGAAGCGGTTGGTGAATTTTTCATTGAAGGTCGCAAAACCTGCGATTTTCTGCTTTGATTTGATGCAAAGCGACAAAAACGATCATCAACATGGAGAAAAAGACATGAAGCTGCTCAATTCCACTGCCCTCGCCACCGCATTGTTTGCCACCAGCGTGGCTGCCGAGGGCGAGTTGGTTCTTTATCATTGGTTTGGGTACATGCCGCAGGAATTGCTGGAAAAATTCACCGCTGAGACCGGCATAAACGTCACCATGGATACATATGATTCAAACGAGGCGATGCTGGCATCCCTCAAGGCCGGTGGCATGGGGACCTATGACCTTGCCGTTCCGGGCGACTATATGGTTGAGATCATGGAGGGCGAAGGGTTGCTCGACACGATTGCGGATGGTGAACTTGCCAACAAGGGCAATATCGCGCCGGAATGGGCGGACCCGAGCTTTGATCCCGGACGCAAGCATTCAATTCCCTATCAATGGGGCTCAACCGCGTTTGCCGTCGATACCGATGCCTTCAGCGGGAATATCAACACGACGGATATTCTGTTTAACCCGCCTGCCGAACTGTCGGGAAAAATCAACATGCTCGACAGTCAGGGCGAGGTTCTGGCCATGGCGGCCCTGCATATGGGCATCCCGCAGTGTTCAACGGATCGCGCGCAACTCAGCGCTCTGAACGATATGCTGCAGGAGGCCAAAACGCATTGGGCGTCTTTCAACTCTGACACCGCCAAAGAGGTTCTTGTGTCCGGTGATGTGGATGTTGGCATGATCTATGACGGTTTCAGTGCCAAGGCGCGCGCGGAAAAAGCGTCGATCACTTATGCCTTCCCCGCCGAAGGATACGTTGTCTGGATGGACAATGTGGTCTTGTTGAACGACGCGCCTAACCGGGACAACGCCATCAAATTCATGGATTTCCTGCTGGAACCTGAGAACATCGCGGCTGTGTCGAATTATGCCCGCTATGGCAACGGCGTGACGGGCACCGGCGAATTCCTCGACCCGGAACTGGCGACACTGCCCGAGTCAAACCCACCGGCAGAAGCGGGTGCGGGCGCCTTTATTCAGGTTTGCGATGAGGCGACACAGGCGGTGTACGACCAGATTTGGGTCAACCTGAAAAAGTAGTCAGGCGACAGGCAGGATCCGGCGAGTTTTCGTGCCGCCGGATCCCATAGCGATAGCTGATGACCTCCGCCATGCGCAGGTGTTCTGCGGCGCAGGCTGGCGCAAGAACCTTGCCCAGAGCTTGCAGCGACAAAGGCTGCCGGATCAGGCCATGAAACTGTCCAGATAGATCAACCCGTCTTGCAGCGCGAGATACCCGGCAACCTCGTTTGTATGGTCCACTTCAGTGTCCGCAGACCGTTCTTCCTGCACAAACATCGACACACCGTTTGCGTCGATCTCGCTCAGGCGCAGCGTGGCCGTATCAACGCCGTCTGTGGTTTGCATGTCTGCGATAAAGACGGGCGTCTCGGTAAAGGGTTGCGTGAACACAAAGCTGTCGGCGCGTTCATCAAGCTGATCGCCTGTGCGCACGGCTTCCAACCCGCCGCTTGCGCCGGTTTCAATGGCGATCCAGGAGACGGTCTCGGCGACATGGGCGCCTCCCGCTTCCTCCTCTTCGATCTGAACTTCGAACCCCTGATCGGTAACGCTGCGGATGCGCGTGGCAAGGGCTGCGGCGTCATTCACCGTGGTGGTTTCCGCAAAGACAATGGCATCGTCCAGCGTTTCCCCAAAGGCGACAGCGGCGAACCCAACGCCAACCGAGGCTATTGACGCGACAATGGTCTGGCCATTGCTGAGGGTGTGCGAGCCTTCGGCAATGGCCAGCCAGCCGATATCCTCCACGCCATGGACCCCGTCCAGATAATCCCATTCGTCGATCTGAAACTCGAAACCGTTGTCGGTGACATTACGCACACGCGTGGTCAATTCTTGCGCGTCGTTACTGGTCGCCGGGCCCAGCACCACAACGGCATTGTCGATTTGCGTGTCAAACGCCACGCTGTGCCACTGATCTGGTTCCGTTTGGGCAACAGACGCGACCCCGCTTTGCCCGATGGCTTCCGTCAGCAACGGTTCGTCCATTCCGTTGATCGTGACTGTCACGGAAGCGCTGGATACGGCCCCATCCGCATCCGTGACGGAATAAACAAACTGATCCGTCGCGGTCTGCCCTGTATCCAATGCATCAAATGCGCCGTTCTGATCATAGGTGAGGGTCTGGTCGGTATCCCATTTGACGCGTGCGCCCGAAGCAAGCGTAATCGTCTGACCAATGGCAATTGGCTGACCTTCGATGCCGGACAAAGCCAACACATCACCATCTGCGTCCACGTCATTGGCCAGAACATCCAGCGACAGCGCCACGTCCTCGGTCACGGTTGCGGTATCGTTCTGCGCCACGGGTGCGGTGTTTGGCGGGTCGTTGACAAAGATCAGGCCACCTTTGAGCGCCACGACACCAAGGGTTTCATCCGTATGGCCAATTTCGGTGTCTTGAGATTGCTCTTCCTCTACAAAGAGAGAGACGCCCGTGGCATCAACAGCGGCGAGGCGCGTGGTTGATGTATCTGCGCCATCGGTTGATTGCATGTCGGCCAGAACCACCGGCGCGGTCACAAAGTCGGCGTTGAAATCGTAGCGCGCCGCTGTCTCGTTCACCTCATCCGGGGTGATGAACGCATCGAAATTCGCGTTTTGACCCGTTTCAATCGCGATCCATGACACGGTTTCATCCACATGCGCGCCGCCTGCTTCTTCTTCGGTGATCTGCGTCTGAAATCCCTGCTCGGTGACGTTGCGGATGCGGGTGGTCACGGCACTGGCCTCATTGAGTGACGTAACCTCGGCCAGAACCACGGCGTTGTTCAGCGTTTCACCAAAGCTGAGCGTTTCAAGGCCGGTGCCAACGGATGCGGTCGCGGCGACGATCGTCTCGCCGCTGCTGAGCGTATGGGATCCCTCGGATATGGCCAGCCAGCCGATGCTCTCGCTTGCGTGGACTCCATCCAGATAGTCCCATTCGTCGATCTGGAACTCGAAACCTGTGTCCGTGACATTGCGCACGCGCGTGCTGAGCGGGGCGTCGTCAAAGTCACTTGCCGGGCCCATTACGACGACAGCGTCCGCGATTGCCGTTGCAAAGCTGACCGTGTGCCATTGATCAGGGTCGGCTTGCGACACGGTGGCCACGCCACTTTGCCCGATGGGTGCCGCCGCAGGGCTGTCATCCACGCCATTTACCGTGATCGTCACCGTGGCCGTGTTCGATTGGTCACTCTCATCGGCTGCGGTATAGGTGAAACTGTCGGTGGCCGATTGCCCCTCGGTAAGGCCATCAAAGGCGCCGTTGGGGTCATAATCGAACGTCCCATTCGGATCGACTGTCAGCAATGCGCCAGAGGCGAGGGTGATCTGGTTGCCGACATTGGCGGCTTCGTTGTTCACGGTGGCGACGCTGAGCGGGTCGCCATCGCCGTCGCTGTCATTGGCCAGAATACTGGCCGCTGCAAGCGGGCTGGCCTCGTCGGTTGAAAAGGCATCGTTGCTCGCAACGGGTGCCAAATTGCTGCCCAGCCCATCCAGAATGTTCTGAAAACTGAAGGTCTGATCATCAAAGCTGAGGAATTCAACGGTGTTTTCCACAAGGTCCATCGCGACATTGATCACGGAAAGGAATGTGCCGCTGATGCTGAAGGAATAGTTTGAAAACAGACCGAGAAAATCGACCGTGTCGGTGCCAGCGCCGCCGTAATAGGTGTCATCCCCGAGACTGTCGTTAAAGGTGTCGTTACCCCCATTGCCCCTGAACACATTCGAGGCGTCATTGCCAAAAAACGTATCCGATCCCGACCCACCGATGGCGTTTTCGATGATCGTGCCCTCGGCCAGCGTCAGATTGCCCGTCAGACCACCGATGTTGGAGATAGAGGGTGCTGTCGCGAACTGGCTGGTAGGGGTCAGGTTAATCACTTGGTTTGCGGAATACCCGCTGAAATCAAGGGTGTCGATGCCGCCTGCATCCACAATCGTTGAGGCGGTTCTGTTTGCATAGGTGGCAAACTCGGCCCAGATGTTCGACGTGCTGGCGGAGATATTGGTGTTGAACCCATAGACCGTATCGCCCAGAAACGCGTTGGTGATGCCAAAATTCGTGCCGCCAAAGCTCTGATCGCCGTATATGTCCTGCAAGGCGATCCAATCCACGGCCATTGGCGTCTGAAGAAAGGCAAAACTGGCGGGGATCGTGGTGTTTTCGTTCTGGCTGAAATAGGACATCATCGTCGCCTGCCAGCTGTCATTGTCAAAATCCGCATCACCCGGAAATGAACCGCTGCCATTGTAGAGGCCCTGATGCCCCAATCCCAGGGCATGGCCCACTTCGTGGAAAATCGTCTGCAGTGTATAGTCGTTGTAGGTCGACGTACCCCCGGACCAGTCTTGTCCGATGTTGATCCATGAATATTGAATGCCCGCAGAAAACCCGGTCGAATTTGCGTAGGCGCGACCTGCGTCGGTGTCCTTGAAGAAGATATCCGTGAAACTGGCGTCCGAGGAACTCGTCTCGACAAATGAGATGCCCAGCACCTCACCAAAGACATCCATGACATCGCGCACGAGATCGGCGCGCGGCGCGGTGAGCCCATTTGTGTCCGTGCCAGCACGGTTCACATTCGAAAACCCGGTGACGTTGTAGTGCAACACGCCGCTCTTTGGGTTGAGACCTGAATCCGTCAGATTGAACTCGCGCGGGACGGTGCCGAATTGGCTCCAGAAATCAGTCGTCAGAAAATCCGCCAGATCGCTCAGCTGTGAAGGGGCGGACAAATTGTCTGTCCCAAGCTCATTTCCCGGATCATTCGCGGCGATGGCTCTTTTGAGAACGAGGTCTTCGGGGGGCATGCCGCCGCAGCCGATACAAGCGCACCCGGTCAGATGGTTGATCTCGACAAAAGGGATCGTGTCTTCTGTTTCGCGCGCCCCGAACAGGCCGGGCGTGAAAGACACAGCCGGCGTGGCATCACCCCCCACATTGTCCGCGGCTGCGGGGGGCGCGTCGGAAAGCGACGACGCCAGTGGCAACGTCTGGCCATAGGTGCCCAGACTGTTTTCAAAAGCCAGAACGCTCTGGCCCAAGGTGCCGGTTTTTATGACATTTTCACTCATGAAAGGGCCACCGATTGGTCACTCATCTTACGGTCCATTCTATTTTGATATTACTGTTTGATAGCCTCGTATGGTCCCGAAATTTGTAGAAGGAGACGAACGATTGGCGCAATGTTTCAATTGTCGGTCAAATATATCGGCAGTGTTTCGCGGCTTTCAGCCATTTTTCAAATGAATCGGGCGGATTGTTGCGCGTCTGTCCCGACGAAAACGGATGCGACAAAGAGCGTTCTGGAAAAGTCGCATATGGCGCGCACGCCCGTTGGTTTTATTGTTGCCGAAGGTCTCCTTTCCGAGGGCCAAAAGGCGTAGATGTGGATATGTTAACATATCTGAGCCTTTTCTTAGTCTTATTACAGGGCTGATAAGGTTAATCACTTGTTAATGCCTTTATACGGCTTGGTGTTTAAGCAAGTGTCGTTTCGTCGCACGGCACGGCGCGGATGACCCATGCGCGCCTGTTTGGCTTTTGCGCCGCTGAGACGGCGCGCTATAGTGAAACGGCATGCTGGAAAGGCTGGTATCAGGGGCCTGCTGTGGTGCGCGGAGTATTGCCGGTTAAAAAAGAGCAAATAAAAACAACACCCTAAATGTCTACTAAATATTTAGTTTGACACAATTGCTCAGATAACAGTAGCGTGATCCCGCTGGCATAGGTCGGCGACTTTAAAAAATTTGGGAGGAGAAAAGATGCGCAAGTATCTGCTCTCCGCGACTGCGGCTATGGCCGTCATCGCGGGGTCTGGGACCGCTTTTGCCGATACGGCTGCGGCTCAGAAATGGATTGATCAGGAATTCCAGCCATCGACCCTGACGAAAGAAGAACAGCTCGCTGAAATGGAGTGGTTCATTCAGGCGGCGGAGCCTTTCGAGGGTATGGAAATCAACGTCCTGTCCGAAGGGATTCCGACCCACGGATATGAATCCGAGGTGCTGACGAAAGCCTTCGAAGAGATCACCGGGATCAAGGTAAACCACCAGATTCTTGGTGAGGGCGAAGTCGTGCAGGCGGTGCAAACGCAAATGCAGACCCGTCGCAACCTTTATGACGGGTATGTTAACGATTCCGACCTGATCGGGACGCACTCACGGTTGCAGCTGGCCTATAATCTGACCGAACAGATGGCCGGTGAATGGGCGGATACGACGTCGCCGACGCTGGACCTTGATGACTTCATGGGCATTCAGTTCACAACGGGTCCCGACGGGAACCTTTATCAGTTGCCCGATCAGCAGTTCGCGAACCTCTATTGGTTCCGCAAGGACTGGTTTGACCGCGAAGACCTCAAAGCGGCCTTCCGGGAAAAATACGGCTATGAATTGGGTGTGCCGGTCAATTGGTCCGCCTATGAGGACATCGCCGAGTTCTTTTCCAATGATGTGAAAGAAATCGACGGCGTCAGAATTTATGGCCATATGGACTACGGCAAACGCGCCCCTGATCTGGGCTGGCGCATGACTGACGCGTGGCTGTCCATGGCCGGAGCGGGGTCGGTCGGGGAACCCAACGGCGTGCCGATTGATGAATGGGGCATCCGGATGGAAGCGGGAACGTGCAACCCGGTCGGCGCATCCGTAACCCGTGGCGGTGCGGCGAACGGCCCAGCGGCGGTCTACGCGATCCGCAAATGGGATGAGTGGCTGCGCAACTATGCACCTCCCGGCGCGGCAAGCTATGATTTCTACCAGTCGTTGCCAGCGCTTGCGCAGGGTAACGTGGCACAGCAGATCTTCTGGTATACGGCCTTTACCGCAGACATGGTGAAACCGCAGTCGGAAGGCAACAACACCGTTGATGCGGATGGCAACCCGCTCTGGCGGATGGCCCCGAGCCCGCATGGTCCCTATTGGACCGAAGGACAGAAGGTCGGCTATCAGGACGTAGGCTCCTGGACCTTCCTGAAATCAACCCCGTCTGATCGTGCGCAAGCGGCGTGGCTTTATGCGCAGTTTGTCACCTCCAAGACCGTTGACGTCAAGAAATCGCATGTGGGTCTGACCTTTATCCGCGACAGCACAGTGAACCACGAAAGCTTCACCGAACGCGCGCCCAAACTGGGCGGTCTGGTGGAATTCTACCGCTCGCCCGACCGGACTGCATGGTCGCCGACCGGCATCAACGTGCCTGACTACCCCAAGCTGGCGCAGATCTGGTGGCAGCAGATCGGTGATGTGAACTCCGGTGCATTCACACCGCAGGAAGCGATGGACCGTCTGGCCGAAGAGATGGACATCACCATGGCGCGGATGCAACAGGCGGATGAAGCGGCTAACGTCTACGGCGGCTGTGGCCCGCGCCTGAACGAAGAGCGTGATGCCGAGTTCTGGTTCGCCAACGGTGGTGCCAAGCCCAAGCTGGAAAACGAAAAGCCGCAAGGCGAGACGGTCAACTACGACGATCTCGTTGCGCGCTGGAACCAGTAAGCCAATCCGTGGCCTCGTGACGGGCGGGGCCACGGAACACTACCGGAGCATCCGATGCGGTGCTCCGGTTTCAAGGACCGAGGGCGCAAGGTAGAAGATGAGCATCGAACTGATAGACGCCACCAAGGTGGTCCGCGGGATCACCCATGTCAAACCCACATCACTGGTCCTGCATACTGGGCATTTCAATGTGCTTTTGGGGCAGACGGGTGCAGGCAAGACATCCCTGATCAAACTGATGGCGGGGCTTGATCCGCTGGCGTCCGGCAAGATTCTGATGGATGGGCAGGATGTATCGAAACTCTCGACACAAAAGCGCAACATCGGCCTCGTACATCAGTTTTTCGTCAACTACCCCCATATGACGGTTTACGACAATATCGCCTCGCCGCTGAAAGTGGCAGGGATGGCCAAGTCAGAGATCGCAGGACGGGTGGAGGAGGCGGCCGATATTCTGCAACTGCGCCCGATGTTGCACCGCCGCCCGCAGGAATTGAGCGGCGGGCAACAGCAGCGCTGCGCCCTTGCCCGCGCCATCGCCAAGGAGAGCCGCGCGGTGTTTCTGGATGAGCCGCTGGCCAACCTCGATTACAAGCTGCGCGAAGAGCTGCGCGAGCAATTGCCCGAGCTTTTCGCCGGGCGCGGCACGGTGGTTGTTTATGCCACATCCGAACCCGAAGAGGCGTTGTTGCTCGGCGGCAAGACGGGCCTCATGGATGACGGTGTTGTCACGCAGTTCGGCCCCACCGCCGAGATTTATCGAAAGCCCGCGACGCTGACGGCCGCGCGGGTGTTTTCCGACCCGCCGATCAATGCGGCACAGATCACCAAGACGGGCAATACCGCATCGCTGGACACTGGCGTGAAATGGCCGCTGTCGGGTCCTGTCGCCGATCTGGCCGACGGCACCTACACGGTGGCTGTGCGGCCCCACCATGTCACCCCGTTTTCCGCCTCGCCAAATGAGGTCGAGTTGAACGGCGTGGTACAGGTGACAGAGCTTTCGGGGTCGGAATCCAGCGCGCATTTCCAGATGGGAAATGAGGGTTGGGTGTCCCTCGCCCATGGCGTGCACCCCTATCAAGTCGGCGAGGAGCATCGTTTTTTCATGGACATCAGCAAAGCCTTTTACTTTGCGCCGGACGGGAGCCTTGTTGCCTGATGGCTAAGATCACGCTTTCAAATCTGCGCCATTCCTATTCTGCGAACCCTTCAGGACCTGAGGATTACGCGCTTAAGTCCATTGATCTGGATTGGCAGGACGGGGGCGCCTATGCGCTTTTGGGGCCGTCAGGGTGCGGTAAGTCCACCTTGCTGAACATCATTTCGGGGCTGCTGGTTCCGTCGCAGGGGCGCATCCTTTTTGACGGCAAGGACGTCACCGACCTGGCACCTGACCAACGCAACATCGCGCAGGTGTTCCAGTTTCCGGTGATTTACGACACGATGACGGTGCGCAACAACCTTGCGTTTCCCCTGCGCAACCGTGGTGTGCCCGAGGCAAAGATCGCAGAGCGCGTGGCTGAGATTGCGGGCATGCTTGATGTGGAAGACATGCTGGATACACGCGCAGCACATCTGTCGCCGGACAACAAACAAAAGATTTCCATGGGGCGGGGCCTGGTGCGCGATGATGTGAATGTGGTGATGTTCGATGAACCGCTGACCGTGATTGACCCGCATCTGAAGTGGAAGCTGCGTTCCAAGCTCAAGGAATTGCATCAGCGTGTGCGGGCGACAATGATCTACGTGACCCATGACCAGACCGAAGCGCTGACTTTTGCGGATCAGGTTGTCGTAATGCAGGACGGTGAGGTGGTGCAGATCGGCACCCCGGTAGAACTGTTTGAACGGCCCCAACACACCTTTGTGGGCCATTTCATCGGCTCGCCGGGCATGAACGTCCTGCCGGTGGTCGAAGAAAGCGGTGGCGTGCGTTTCGAGGGCCACCCGATCGCACTTGAAGGCGCCATCGCGGGGCAGGGCGGCAAGACCGCCATCGGCATCCGCCCCGAATTTGTCACGCTCTCCGATGCGGGTTTGCCGGCGCGGGTGCGCAAAGTGTCCGATGTGGGCCGCCATTCCGTCGTTGAGGCCATGGTGGGTGATACATCCGTCAAGGCCGTCGTCGAAGGCGAAGTGCCACTACAGGGCGCGCCCGTGCATCTGGCCTTTCGTCAGGATCAGACGCGGCTTTACCGAAACGACTGGATCGCGACGGAGGCCGCATCATGAAGACCGAAAACCAAAAAGCATGGTTCTTTGTGCTGCCGGTACTGTTTCTGGTGGCGTTCAATGCGCTTGTCCCGATCATGACGGTCGTGAACTATTCCGTGCAGGAGACGTTCGGCAACAACCTGTTTTTCTGGCAAGGTCTGGACTGGTTCGAACAAATCCTGCGCTCGGAACGGTTTCACGCAGCCCTCGGTCGCCAGTTTCTCTTTACCGGCCTGATCCTCGCGATCGAGATACCGCTGGGCATCATCATCGCGCTTTCCATGCCCAGACGGGGAATCTGGGTGCCGGTTTGCCTTGTGCTGATGGCCCTGCCCATGCTGATCCCGTGGAACGTCGTGGGTGCCATGTGGAACATCTTTACCCTGCCCAAGATCGGGATGATGGGCTATTTCATCAATGACGTTCTGGGCGTGCACTATGACATGACGCAGGACCCGCTGGCCGCATGGATCACCATCATCGTGATGGATGTCTGGCACTGGACATCGCTGGTCGTGCTGCTGTGTTACGCGGGCCTCGTGTCGATCCCGGATGCCTATTATCAGGCGGCCAAGATCGACGGCGCGTCCCCTTGGAAGGTGTTTCGCTACATCCAGCTGCCCAAGATGAAAACCGTTCTGACCATCGCGATACTGCTGCGGTTCATGGATAGCTTCAACATCTACACCGAACCCTTCGTGCTGACAGGCGGCGGGCCGGGCAATTCCACCACACTGCTGTCGATTGATCTGGTGAAAATCGCGCTGGGCCAATTCGATCTGGGGCCAGCGGCGGCGATGTCGCTTATCTATTTCGCCATCACATTGCTGGTGTCGTGGCTGTTTTACACATTGATGACCAAGGATGACAACAAATGAGAAAACGTTCCCTCATCCCCATTTTCTACATTCTGTTTCTTATGTTGCCGATCTATTGGCTCGTCACGATGAGCTTCAAGACTACCAACGATATCCTCGCAGGGTTCAGCCTCTTTCCCGAGACGTTCACCTTGGACAATTACCGCGTCATCTTCACCGATCCGACGTGGTATTGGGGGTATATCAACTCGATCATCTATGTGTCGCTGAACACCGTGATCTCCATCTGTGTGGCTCTGCCTGCGGCTTACGCGTTCTCGCGCTACCGCTTTCTGGGGGACAAGCAGCTGTTCTTCTGGCTGCTCACGAACCGGATGGCCCCTGCGGCGGTATTCGCGCTGCCGTTCTTTCAGCTTTATTCATCCGTCGGATTGTTCGACACGCACCTCGCGGTGGCTTTGGCGCATTGCCTGTTCAACATCCCGCTTGCGGTCTGGATCCTTGAGGGGTTCATGGGCGGTGTGCCCAAGGAACTGGATGAGACGGCCTATGTGGATGGCTATTCCTTCCCGCGCTTTTTCGTCACGATCTTTCTGCCCACGATCAAGGCGGGTGTCGGCGTTGCCGCCTTCTTCTGCTTCATGTTCTCGTGGGTTGAGCTTTTGCTGGCCAAAACCCTGACGGCTGTGGACGCCAAACCGATCGCCGCCACGATGACCAAAACAGCCTCCTCCGCCGGATACGAGTTGGGTCTTCTGGCAGCGGCAGGCACCCTGACCATCATCCCGGGCGCCATCGTGATTTACTTTGTACGCAACTACATCGCAAAGGGCTTTGCCCTGGGGAGGGTATGATGAAACGGCTGATCGCCTTAGTGGCGCTGCTTGTGGCAAGCCCGGCCCTCGCACAGGGCTGGGGCAACGTCGCCCAACAGGAAGAGGAAACCGGGTTTTCATGGACCAACCCGCTTTGGCCCGAATTCTGGATGGCATGGACGCCTGCAACCTTTCTTGTGTTTTGCGGCATATTTGGCGCGATGGCGATCCTCACCATCCTTGAGATCCGCAGACCCGGCGGAGACGAACGGCGCGGCATTCTGGGCCTGACCACAACACGGGGGGACAGGCTGTTCATTTCGCTGCTGGGAACCGCATATATCTTCCTTGCATGGCTCGGTTTGGTGGGCCAGCCCGTGTGGTGGCCCTTGGGCATTTCAATCCTCTGGGCCGTTTTTTGTTTTCGAAAGGTGTGAGAAATCTCTTTGGGATACGAAAGTCTTGGTATTTACTCACAGGCGTTCTGGCATGAGCCGCGCCCAGGAATGGTTTTTTCATGAGAGAACGCAAAAAAAGTGAGCTTCTGACCGAGGTGGAGTTGGAATTCATGAACGAGCTGTGGGCCTTGGGGGAGGGGACCGTGCGCGACGTGCTAAGTCAATTGCCCACGGAACGTGATCTTGCCTACACATCCGGCGCGACCATCCTGCGCATCCTCGAGCAGAAGGAATTCGTGACCAGCCGCAAGGTGGGCAAACAGCTTGTCTACAAACCTGAACTGCAAAAGGACGCCTATCAATCCCGCTCGCTCAAGGATCTGTCGCGCAAGCTCTTTGACGACACCCCGGAATCCCTTGTGGCACGGTTGGTCAATGATGACGCCCTGACCGAAGAAGCCCTTGGCGAAATCCGCGCACTTGTAGACCGGAGGCTGAAAAATGATACCGGCGGATAAGCTGCTAGACGCCTATGTGAATGCCAATATCCTTTTCGTCTGTGCCTATGTTTTCTGGGTCTTGGTGCGCGGGCGGCTCGCTCTTTTCGGGCTGGAGCGGGCCTATGGCGCGCAGTTGCGACTGCTCAACAGTATATTCCTGACCATCGTGCTGGCCCCTTTGATCGCCTTGGCGTTTGGCCTGCTGCAACAGATTGGCGTTGCCAAGGGCATGACGCTGAACCTGTCTGACATGGTGGTGTCCTATTACCTGAACGGCGGTTTGCAGATGCGCGCGACAGAGTTTGAAGCGCTCGTGACGCTGCGCAACACGGTCACGCTGAACATCGTGTCCGGTGTCGGCTGGTTTGCCTGGCTGACCCTCGCGGTGCTTGGGGCCGGTTTTGTCACCGGGCTGGCGCGCCTTGTCATATCCATGACAAGTCTGCGCCGGATTGTGCGGGGCAGCTATGTCTGGCGTCGTTTTGGCAGGGTGCAGTTGCGTCTGTCGGACAAGACGCTTGTGCCGTTTTCGACGCGCGGTCTCTACACTTACTACGTGGTCATCCCGTCTCACATGCTGACGGAGGCGCACGAACTCAAGGTGACGCTGGCGCATGAGTTTCAGCACATCCGGCAGGGTGATCTGGAATGGGAAATCCTGATCGAGGCGCTCAAGCCGTTCTTTTTCCTGAACCCGGTCTATCACGCATGGAAGCGGCAGGTTGAAAACCTGCGCGAGTTGAACTGCGATAGTCAGGTGCTGTCGCGTGGCCGCATTGACGTGCGCGAATACTGCGACACGCTTTTGTCGGTCTGTCAAAAGACGCTGAGCCGGGATCGCGCCTTTGTCATCGCCGTGCCCAAGGTGACGTTGGTGACTGCGGAACGGCCGAGGGTGCGGCAAGGCGGCAAAAGCGTTCTGGAGGCGCGTATTCGCTCGCTCACGAACTTGCGGGATGCCAAGCAATCGCGGCTCGCCGTTCTGGCATTGGTTTTGCCTTTCGTTGCGGCAGTAGCGCTGCTGTCGCTGGCGATCCAAACCCCGCCAGATTGGAGCCAGGATCGCTTGATGCTCTCCACGGTCGTTAACCTCGAACGGCTTGATGAAATAAACCGCTTGTCCGCATTTGGCCGTAACTAAGCGAGCGTCAGACCCGGTTAAACCGCAGCAGGGTCAGCACCGATAACCTGTTCAAGGGCTGTCGCCAGCTTGCCGACCAATTCATCGATCTGGTTGTCTTCGATGATGAAAGGCGGTGCCAGCAGCACGTGATCGCCCGCCCGTCCGTCGCGCGTGCCCGCCATTGGATAACAGATCAGCCCTGCGTCGAAGGCTGCTGTTTTGATTTTCGCGGCATATCCCTTTGCAGGGTCAAAGGGTGTTTTAGTTTCCCTGTCCTCAACGATTTCGATGCCCTGAAACAGCCCTCTGCCGCGGATATCGCCCACATGTGGATGTTGACCGAATTGGTCATGCAGCGCTTTTGACAGCACCTCGCCTTGCCGCCGGGCCCGATCGCATAGTCCGTCGCCAACAATCTTGCCCACCACCGCCAGCCCGGCAGCGGCGGCAACCGGATGGCCGAGATAGGTGTGACCATGCTGAAAAAAGCCTGTTCCGTTCTTTATTGTTTCGTAGATTTCGCCCGTGCACAGCATCGCCCCAATGGGTTGATAGCCCGCGCCAAGCCCCTTGGCGATGCACAGGATATCAGGCGCGATCCCATCTGCATCGCAGGCAAACAGATGGCCCGTCCGACCCATGCCGCACATCACTTCATCAAGGATCAGAAGCACGTCGTAGGTGTCGCAAATCTCACGGATGCGTTTGAAATACCCTTCAACAGCGGGAACAGCACCGAGTGTTGCACCCACCACAGGCTCGGCCATGAAGGCCATGACGGTTTCAGGCCCAAGGCGCAAAATCTCGTCTTCCAGCTCCTGCGCAGCCCGCAGGCCATAAGCGGCGGCACTCTCGCTCTCTTCGCGCAGCACATATTCGTAACAGGGTGCGATATGATGAACGTCAAACAGCAAAGGCGCAAATTGCTGCCGCCGCCATTCATTCCCGCCTGCCGCCAATGCGCCCAGCGTATTGCCGTGATAGCTTTGTCGCCGCGCGATCAGGTGCCGTTTTTCCGGCTGGCCTTTTTCGACAAAATACTGCCGGGCGAGTTTGATCGCAGCCTCCGTCGCCTCAGAACCGCCGGAGACGAAATAGACCCGATCAATGCCCTTGGGGGCGTGTTCGATCAACAGATCGGCGAGCGCTTCGGCTGGTTCAGACGTCAAAAACCCGGTATGTGCAAAGGCAAGATCCGCGACCTGTTGCTGTATGGCGGCGATCACATCCGCGTCACCATGCCCGAGGCAGGAAACAGCAGCACCGCCTGATCCATCCAGATACGCCTTGCCCGTGCTGTCATAGAGATAACACCCTTCGCCACGCACGGCGGTCGGGACGGGCTTTTTACAATGACGCGGAAACACATGCGACATCAGGTTTCTCCTGTGCAAAGGGGAATGGCAAAGTGAGCGTTGGTTTTTTCTAGATCATGGCGCGTGCAGAATCCATCTGCGTCTGCCGGGACGGTTTGGTTGATCATGGGCGCATCCGCGCGCCGCTTGGATCAAACGCCGCTGCAAACTGCATGCGCCCGCTGTATCTGGTTCCGGCGATATCGACCTCGACTGCCCCACCGTCAACGGCGGGATTTACATGCGCCAGTGCTACAGGTGCGCTAAGCCGATAGCCATAGCTGGCAGAGGTGATCTGGCCGATGATGTCCGGGCCTGCGTAAACCGGTTCGTGCCCCAGCGGGACGGCGGTTTCATCGTCAAAGACAATCGTGACCAGAGAGCGTTTTGACGTCTGCACGCGATCTGCCAAGGCTTGCGCACCGATGAACCCGCCGGTCTTTTTCGCCATGTGGTGCAAGCCAGCTTCAACCGGGCTGAGATCGCTGTCGAGCTCGTGTCCCATGGCGGCAAACCCTTTTTCGATCCGCATTGAGGTTTGCGCATATAGGCCCGCAGGCACCGCCCCTGAGGATTTCAGTGCGGTGTAAATCGGCAGGGCGTTTTCGGCCTTGCAGGTGATCTCCCAGCCTGCTTCGCCGACGTAGGACATGCGTGCCGCACGCACATGTTTGCCCGCAATGAAAGCGGGGCCGACCTGGAAATACCCAAGCTGGCATAACTCCGGCGCACCGGTTGCCGCGATGATGCGTGCAGCATCCGGCCCCATCAGGCACAGGACAGCGTAGTCTTCGGTGCTGTCTTTCAGGGTGACGTCGAACCCGTCGCGATGACGCAACGCCCACGCCAGATCGCGTTTGATCGCATTGGTGCCGACAAACAGCCTGTAGTGATCATCGGCAATGCGTTGGGCTGTGATGTCGCTTTCAAAGGTGCCGCGCTCATTCAGCAGGGCGGTGTATATTGCCGTTCCGGTCGGGCGGTCCATGTTGCGCATCGCCAGATGTTGCAGGAACGCGCAGGCATCGGGGCCTGTCACTTCGATCTTGCCGAACGGGGATGCATCAAAAATGGCGGCGCCCTCATGGGCGGCACGGACCTCGGCGCGCACATTTTCAAACCAGTCGGGGCGTCCAAAGGTCATGCGCGGTTCCGCCTGTTTGCCAAAATAAAGCGGCCTTTCCCACCCGTAGACCTGACCGAAATGCGCATTGGCCCGGGCGTATTCCGCATGCAGCGGCAGCGCGCGCAGATCGCGCGCGGTTTTGAGTTGGCGACCGGGGTAGGCGATTTCATAATGCGTGCCGAGGATTTCGGGCGCGCGGGCCATCAGGTGGTCAACCGAGTTGAACACCGGCGCGAACCGTTTGGCGTCCGCTTCGCCAAGGTCATAGGCGGTGTGCCCGTGCACGATACTATGGGCGAGGTTCATGCCCGCCCCGCCACCGGAGGCCATGCCGACCGAATTCATACAGCAGCCCAGAAACAGCCCGCGCGTTTCTGCCGTTTCGCCAAGCATGAACATGCCGTCCGGCGTGAAACTTTCCGGTCCGTTCAGCAGCATTTTAACCTCGGCGTTTTTCAGACAGGGCAGGCGGTGCAGCGCATTCAGCATCATGGGTTCAAAATGATCCCAGTCCTCGGGCAGAAGGCCAAATTCGAAATTCTGATCCAACACACCGGGCGCAATCGGCTTGCCCATGGATTCAAAACATCCCACCAGCAGGCCCCCGCTATCGTCGCGAATGTAGAGATGGCTGTCATGATCGCTGAGCGTGGGCACATTGCCGGTGATCCCCGCAAGCGGCTTGGTCAGCAGATAGAAATGTTCGCAAGCCAGAGCGGGCACCTCGGCCCCGGCCATGGCTCCCACCTCGCGCGACCACAGCCCGGTGCACAGCGCCACGGCATCGCAGGTGACGGTGCCGTTCGTCGTCTCGACCCCCGTGATGTGCCCGTTGCGCGTCAGAATGCCGGTCACGCCCGTATTCTCGAAAATGCGCGCACCGAGGCTTTTGGCCGATTTGACCAGTGCGGCACAGACATCAGATGGCGAAACACGGCCATCCTCCGGAGACCAGACCGCACCGAGCACATCGCTGGTGTTCATCAGGGGCCAACGTTCCTGTGCCTCGCCTGCGCTGATCCAATCGGCCTTGATGCCAAAGGCATGCGCGAGCGCTTCCTGCCGCCTGACGTGCGTCACTCGGTCGGGCGTGGTTGCGATGGACAGCGAGCCTTTCTGGATCCAGCCCACCGACTGGCCGGTTTCCTCTTCCAGCTGCGCGTATAAATCAACGGAGTACTGGATCATGCGGGTCAGGTTGCGGGAGTGCCGCAGCGCGCGTACCTGCGCCGCGGAGTGCCAAGTGGTGCCGGAGGTGAGCTTGTTGCGTTCCAGCAGGAGTGCGTCGGTAACGCCCATCTTCGCCAGATGGTAAAGTGTTGAGCAGCCCATGATGCCGCCACCGATGACAATCACGCTGGCATGTGCGGGCAGGTTGGACGCAGTCATGGCGACTCCCTTTGTGTCGCATCAGTTGAAGCACGTGTCCGAGCCGTTGAGAATAGAAAAATGAAAATGCGCCGGGTGATCGCCGCGTCATCATATGTGCATCATCCTGACGTGGCCATAGTGCCGAGCCCGCGTCGTTCCTGAACACGCATGGCCGCGAGAGAGGCGTAAAATCAGCCGTGAATTCAGAGAGTACGACATCACGCGCATTGCAATTTGGTGATCGTCCCTTCATCTTGACGCGGTAGAGCCTTCAGTTCTTTTCATCCTATGCTGCAACACTAGTATCACTGGAGACAAAAAATCTTTGCTCATCCGCCGCGCCGGACAGGACGCGGGGAATCGGATACGCGCCGCATAACAAACCATTGAGTGTCTTGGAGAGAACTGGACGCCATAAAAAACCAACTTGCAACATATAAAGGGAGATCAAACACATGTTCGCAAAACATTTTCTGACAGGGGCGGCAATGGCTGCTTCGCTTGGCATGGCGGGCGCCGCACATGCTGAGCAGACGTTCATCACGATTGGCACCGGCGGTGTCACGGGCGTTTACTATCCCACCGGTGGCGCGATCTGCCGTCTGGTGAATAAGGACCGCAAGGAACACAACATCCGTTGTTCAGTGGAATCCACAGGTGGGTCTGTTTACAACACCCGCACCATCCGCGAGGGCGAGTTGGACTTTGGCGTGGTGCAGTCCGACGTGCAGTCCGCGGCCATGGAGGGTGTGCGCGCCTTTGAAGGGGATGAGCCCTATGCCGACCTGCGCGCGGTCTTCTCGGTGCACCCGGAACCCATGCACGTGATGGTGCGCGAGGATGCAGGCATCAATTCCGTCATGGATATGAAGGGCAAGCGCGTCAACATCGGTAACCCCGGTTCGGGCACGCGCGTTCTTGCGGATGTCCTGATGGAAGCGGCTGGCGTAACGCCGGACGATTTCTCGCTCGCGGCGGAATTGAAATCGTCAGAGCAGGCGGCCGCGCTTTGCGACGGCAAGATTGATGCGGCCATCTGGGCGGCGGGCTTGCCAAATGGGTCCACCATGGAAGCGACCTCCACCTGCGGGATCAAGATCCTCGATCTGACGTCTTCGGGTATGGACAAGGTACTGGAGACCAACCCGGCCTATGCGGCAGCGACAATTCCCGGCGGGCTCTATCCGGGCAATGACGCCGATGTCGCGTCCTGGGGGCCCAAAGCCACCTTCGTGGCAGATGCCAACACCCCGGATGAAGTGGTCTATGTGCTTGTCAAAGCGGTTTTCGAGAACTTTGAAGACTTCAAGAAACTGCACCCCGCCTTTGGCCGTTTGACCGAAGAAGAGATGATCAAGGACGGCCTCAGCGCCCCGCTGCACCCCGGTGCCGCGAAATACTACGCTGAGCGCGGCTGGATGTAAGCCTGCGATGCTCAAAACGGGCCCCGGCGCGCGGCGTGCCGGGGCCACCCAGAATAAAAACAAAAATCAATTGATATTCCCACAGGGGGGACAGCATGACAGATGCACAGTCAAAGGGCCAGGACACGGCCCTTGAAGATATCGTGGCCGATGCCGATACCGGCGGACGCAGCCCCAACGACGCATTTGGTCGTGCCGCCCTGTGGTATCTGCCCCTCGTCTGGGCAATCTATCAGCTTTGGATCGCATCGCCGTTGCCCTTCATGCTGGGCATGGGTGTTTGGAACGATACGCAGACGCGCGCCATCCACCTCGGCTTTGCGGTTTTGCTGGCCTTCCTCGCCTTTCCGGGGCTGAAATCAAGCCCGCGTAACCGCATTCAGGCGATAACATGGGCCGTGGCAATCGTTGCGGCCATCGCGGCGTCCTACCTCTGGTGGGACTATCGCGGTGTCGCCCAACGCACCGGTGCGCCAAATATGACCGACATCGTGATTGCGGGCATCGGCATCGTGCTGTTGATGGAAGCGGCACGCCGCTCTCTCGGCTTCCCGCTGATGGGCGTGGCACTGTTCTTTCTGGCCTACGTCTTCTTTGGCTCATGGTCGGGCCTGCCGGAGGTCGTGCAGTGGAAAGGTGCATCCTTCGAAAAAGCGATGAGCCATATGTGGCTCACGACCGAAGGGGTGTTCGGCGTCGCCCTTGGCGTGTCATCGGGCTTCGTGTTCCTCTTCGTGCTGTTCGGCGCATTGCTCAATCAGGCGGGGGCGGGCAATTATTTCCTGAAGCTCGCGTTCGCCGCACTCGGCCATTTGCGCGGCGGCCCGGCCAAGGCGGCCGTGATCGCCTCGGCGGCGACGGGCCTGATCTCAGGCTCCTCGATTGCGAATGTGGTGACAACGGGCACATTCACCATCCCGTTGATGAAGAAGGTCGGCTTTCCCGCCACCAAGGCCGGTGCCATCGAGGTGTCCTCTTCGATCAACGGCGTATTGACGCCGCCCGTCATGGGGGCTGTGGCCTTTCTGATGACGGAATATGTGGGCATATCCTACGTCGAGGTTGTGAAAACCGCGATTGTGCCTGCTGCCATTTCCTATGTGGCGCTGGTCTATATCGTTCACCTCGAAGCGCTGAAAATGGGCATGACGGGCACCAGCCGCATGCACCCGGTCAAGTTCATCCTTGGCGCGATCTTCATCATCGCGATTTCCATCGTGATCGCCGGTGGCACGCTGTTCTTGTGCGGGTTGATCGTGGATCTGATCGGCGGGGCCTTTGGCGGCGCCTCCATCTGGGTCATTCTGGCGGTCATCCTCGTGTCCTATATCGCCGCCGTGCGCTACGCGGCACAGGGCCCCGATCTGGACATGAGCATCGAGTCCATGCAGCACCTGCCGCCCACGCGCGAGATTTTCAAGACCGGTGTGCATTACCTGATGCCGATCCTGTTGCTGATGTATCTGCTGATGATTGAACGCAAATCACCGGGGCTGTCGGCCTTCTGGTCGACGATTTTCATGCTGTTCATCCTTCTGACGCAAAACCCGCTGAAGGCGTTCTTCAGAGGCGAGGGCGAGGCCCTGCGCCATATCCGCGAAGGTCTGTCCGACATCGCCGAGGGTATGATTGCAGGCGCGCGCAACATGATCGGACTGGCCGCCGCGATGGGCGTGGCCGGTATCATCGTGGGTGCGGTGACCCTGACGGGCATCGGTCAGGTCATGGCCGAATTCGTTGAATTCCTGTCTGGCGGGAACCTTCTGGCGATGCTTTTCTTTGTCGCGGTGATCTCGATCATTCTCGGCATGGGGCTGCCGACAACGGCGAATTATATCGTCGTGTCTTCGCTGATGGCGGGCGTCGTTGTTGAACTGGGCGCGCAGTCTGGTCTTATCGTGCCGCTCGTTGCTGTGCATATGTTCGTCTTTTACTTTGGCATCATGGCGGATGTGACGCCCCCTGTGGGGCTGGCGAGTTTCGCAGCCGCCGCCATTTCCAAGGGGGATCCGCTCAAAACCGGGTTTCAGGCGTTCTTTTATTCCATCCGCACGGCGCTGTTGCCTTTCCTGTTTATCTTCAACACCGACCTTCTGTTGATTGATGTGGGGCCGGTGCAGGCGATCTTCGTGTTTATCGTGGCCCTTATCGCCATGCTGTTGTTTGCCGCCGGGACGATGAATTACTTCATGGTGAAATCGCGGCTCTATGAAAGTGCCGTGTTGCTGTTTGCCGCCTTCATGCTGTTCCAGCCGGGGTATTTCCTGAACCGGATCTCGCCTGAATTCGAAACGGTGCCGGGCGCGCAATTGTTTGAAATGGCGCAAGCGGCGGAAGATGGCGCGTCGCTCAGGGTGCGTCTGGTGGGCGAGAATCTGATGGGCGATATGATTGATGCCCGCTATCTGTTGCCGGTCGGGGATGCGGGCGCTGACGGTGCGACCCGCCTGTTGGAGGGCGCAGGAATCGAGTTCCGTGAAGAGGACGGACAGATATTTGTCGACAACCTCAACTTCGGCGGACCGGCGGAACAATTGGGCATAGATTTTGACTGGGAAATCGTCGAATTGGACGTTGAAGCGGACCGGATGCCCAAGGAACTGTTCTACCTGCCCGCCTTCCTTTTGGTTGGGGGGGTGTACCTGCTGCAAATGGGCCGCAAACGCAAAGCAGAAGCCGAGGAGGCCGTGGCATGACCGATCATATCCTGTGTTCTGTTGATCTGACCCACGAGGATGAAGCGGCCAAACTGCTCACTGAGGCGCACAAACTCGCCGGCTTCTATGGCGCAACGCTGAGTGTTGTGACGGTGCTGCCGGATTATGGCTCGTCCTGGGTCGGGTCCTTCTTCAAGGAAGGTGCGATGCATGACGCCGCCGAAGCGGCCAGCGATGCGCTGCACAAGCTGGTCAGCAAGACACTGCCGGATGCCACGGGCGTCCAGCATATCGTCGAAATCGGTGTGGTCTATGAAAAGGTCCTCGAAGCCATCGGGCTAAGCAAGGCTGACCTTGTCATTGTCGGCGCGCATAAACCTGATTTCGCGGATCGCTTTCTGGGGCCGAACGCAGCGCGGATCGCGCGTCATGCAGGCATATCGACGCTGGTTTTGCGGATCTGACAGCGCAGGCCTGCGTGCAGGATCAGACAGACGCAGCAAGGCGCGCATCGTTTTGCCTTTCGATTGCAGAGCGTTTTTGCTATCGCCTCGGATGGCAACAATCTGGATGAATACCTGACGTGTCTGTTCTGTTTCAATTGATGCTCGGCAGCTTCTTACTGGTGCTCTGCACCTTCATCCATGTCGGTGTCATGGTGTGGCTCACCAAGCGGCTCAGGGTGATCATGGGCGCGCTGGAGCATACGACCGCGAAGAAGTATTTCACGATCCATGCAGGTGTCATTCTGGCACTGATGCTGTCGCATACGATACACCTCTATATCTGGGCGCTGTCGCTCTGGGCACTCGGGGCCTTGCCGGGCCATGAGGAACCGATCTATTTCGCGCTCGTGACCTACACCACTGTTGGCTATGGCGATACGACGCTTGGCCCTGCCTTCCGCATTTTTGGCGCGATGGCCTCAGTGAATGGCATTCTCGCCTTTGGTATGACCACGGCCTTTCTGGTCGGTCTGTTTCCGCGTTTCATCGGGCTGCCGAACGACAATGATGACCGGGACCGGTGATGCGCGTTCGTTGTGCAAACCCTGCGCCGCCTGATGGCTCTTTTATGCCACGGTGTGCCCACTTGATGTGCAAACCGCTTGTGTGTCAGGGGGCTGTGTGCAGCTGAACCCCACATGGGAATTCGTGTCTGACCGTGTCATGGGCGGTGTGTCCGAAGGTGCGCTGTCCATCGCGTCGCACGAGGGGCAGCCGGTCGCCCGGTTGACCGGGCGTGTGTCTCTGGAAAACAACGGTGGTTTTGTCCAGATGGCATTTGATGTGACGCCCGACGGCAGTGCGCTGGACGCCTCAAAATGGGCCGGGTTGGAAATCACGCTGCGGGGCAACGGCGAAACCTATGACATCCGCCTGCGCACAGCGCAGCTCACCCGCCCGTGGCAGTCCTTCCGAACGCAGGTCACGGCCACGCCCTCATGGCGCATTGCACGCCTTCCCTTTGATCGGTTTGAACCGCATCGCACGACGCAAAGCTTTGACCCTGCGGCGCTGCGCCGGATCGGCGTTCTGGCGATAGGCAAGGTTTTTGAGGCGGATATCAGTGTCGCGCAGGTCGGTTTCTACCGATAGCCTTGCCTTGACTGGCCTGTGCAAGAGGTTAATTTTTGAGCAAAGTGTTAATTTTTCAGTAAGTTAGCCACGCCGACAGGGGCTTTGCAGAAACTTGGTTGCGCCCTTGATGTGGTCGGTTACGCTAGAGCGATGACAAAAAAGATAAATCACTTCAGTGAGATGACGGCAGGGGATGATGTGCGCGCACCTTACCGTCACTATCAATCATGGTTTGACGGACAGGATGTTGACAGGTTATCGCGCAAGGCACAGGAAGCGGAAGTCTTCTTTCGCCGCACCGGGATTACCTTCAACGTCTACGGCCAGTCCGACGCCGAAGAACGTCTGATCCCCTTTGATCTGGTGCCGCGTATCCTGTCCGGGGCGGAATGGAGCAAACTGTCACGGGGCATTGAGCAGCGCGTGCGCGGGATCAACGCGTTTCTGCACGACATCTACAACCGGCAGGAGATCCTGCGTGCGGGTATCGTGCCTGTTGATCTGGTTGCAAGAAACGACGCCTTTCTGCCGCAGATGATGGATTTTACACCGCCCGGTGGCGTTTATACGCATATCGTCGGCACTGATATCGTGCGTACGGGCGAGGATGATTTTTATGTACTCGAAGACAATGCACGCACCCCTTCCGGTGTCAGCTACATGCTCGAAAACCGCGAAACCATGTTGCAGATGTTTCCCGAACTCTTCAGCAAGATCAAAGTGCAGCGGGTCAGTGATTATCCCAAGAACCTGCGCCGCTCGCTTGAGGCATCCGCCCCTGCCGGATGCACCGGTCGGCCCTGCGTCGTGGTGCTGACCCCGGGCATTCACAACTCCGCCTATTATGAGCATAGTTTCCTTGCGGATCAGATGGGTGTCGAACTGGTGGAAGGGCACGACCTGCGGGTGATTGATGGCCATATCGCGATGCGCACCACGCGCGGTTATAAGGTGATTGACGTGATTTACCGGCGCGTCGATGACGATTTTCTCGACCCGCTGACGTTCAACCCGACCTCCATGCTCGGTGTGCCGGGGATCATGGATGTGTATCGCGCGGGCAATATCACCATCACCAATGCGCCGGGGACAGGGGTTGCGGATGACAAGGCGATCTATAGCTACGTGCCTGAAATCATCGAGTTCTACACCGGCGAAAAGGCGATCCTGAAGAACGTGCAGACGCACCGCTGTTCAGAACCGGACACATTGAAGTATGTGCTCGACAACCTTTCGGATCTGGTCGTCAAAGAGGTGCATGGCTCGGGCGGATACGGCATGCTTGTAGGACCTGCGGCGAGTAAAAAGGAACTGGCGGATTTCGCAGATAAACTCAGGGCGGACCCGGCGAATTATATCGCGCAACCGACCCTGTCGCTGTCCACCGTGCCGATCCTGACGGATGCAGGCCTTGCCCCGCGGCATGTGGATCTGCGCCCCTTTGCGCTGGTCTCGCCCAGTTCAATCGACATCGTACCGGGTGGCTTGACCCGTGTGGCGCTGACCGAAGGCAGTCTGGTTGTGAACTCAAGTCAGGGTGGCGGCACAAAAGACACCTGGGTTTTGGAGAGCTGATATGCTGGGCAAAACCGCAGGTGGCTTATATTGGATGTTTCGCAATCTCGAACGTGCCGGCAACACGGCGCGGCTGATCGAGGCCGGGTTTCGCATCGCGCTGACGCGCTCAAAAGATCCGGAGTCCGAATGGAAATCGGTCATTGTCACGTCGGCGTCGCAGTCGGCTTACACCGCCAAACACAGTGGCTATGACAGCGCTAGGGTAACGGATTTCCTGCTGCGTGACCCGGATAACCCGAACTCCGTGCTGTCTGTAATCAAGGGCGCGCGCGACAATGCGCGGCTGGTGCGTACGGCGCTGACGACCGAGGTCTGGATGGCGGTGAACGAAACCTGGATGGTGCTGACGCAGGCCCTGAAGGACCCCGTACCCGAAACCGACCTGCCCGAAGTGCTGAGCCTGATCCGCCAGCAATCGGCGTTGGTGCGCGGGGCGCTGCATGGCACGATGCTGCGCAATGACATCTATGACTTCTGCCGTCTTGGGAATTTTACCGAACGGATGGACAGCACGGCGCGGATCATTGATGTGAAGTATCACGCCCTGCTGCCTGCTACGTCTTTCGTGGGCAGCCGTATGGATAACGTACAGTGGGAAATGATCCTGCGGTCTGTGTCAGCGCATGCGTCGTTTCGCTGGGCGGTCGAAGGGGAGTACAACGCGCCCAACATCGCCAGCTTTCTGATTCTTGACAGACGCCTGCCGCGATCCCTTGCCTTTTGCGCGTCACAGATCGTGGATCACCTGAGCTATCTTGCAGAGGAATACCGCGACCGCCCCAAAAGCCTTGATCTGGCGCAGGATCTGAACGCACGCCTGAAAAACCGCGACATCAGTTCGATTTTTGACGAAGGGCTGCATGAATTTCTGAATGCGGTGATCCGCGATAACAACACCCTTGGTCGCCAGATCGAGCATGACTACAGGTTCAATGCATAATGGAACTCTCGATCACACATAAGACTGAATACGCCTATGAGGCGCCGGTTGATTTTGCCCTGCAAAAGGTGCGGTTACGTCCGTTGGACTCGGCGCTGCAAAGCGTGCAGCGCTGGAGCCTCGACATTACCGGCGGCAAGGTCGAGGCGCATTACAGTGACCACTATGGCAACCACGTTGATCTGGTCAGCGCTGAAACCGGCACGCAGAAACTGCAGCTTGTGGCCAGCGGTGTGGTGCAAACGCGCGATACCGCCGGTGTGCTGGGCAAGGTCTATGGGCGCGCGCCGCTTTGGCATTTTGCGCAGGCAACGCCGCTGACCAGGGCGGGGCCGCAGATCAGCGCTCTTGCGGAAACTGTCGGCTCCGGAAAAGACCCGCTTGACGGGTTGCATGCGCTCAGTGCGGCGATCCTGAAGAAGGTGCCATATGAAGCGGGGCACACGAATTCAGCGACCCCGGCCGAAACGGCAGTGACCCTGGGCAAGGCCGTTTGTCAGGATCACGCAAACATCTTCATCTCTGCTGCCCGGATCGCCGGGCTGCCTGCGCGCTATGTCAGCGGATATCTGTTGATGAATGACACGGTTGATCAGGATGCCAGTCATGCCTGGGCCGAGGTGCACCTCGACAGCCTTGGGTGGGTCGGCTTTGATGTGTCCAATGGTGTCTGCCCGGATGAAAGATACATCCGCATTGCCATCGGGCGCGATGCCCATGACGCCGCACCGGTTTACGGCTTGCGCGGCGGGTCCGGTGCGGAAAGCATGATGGTGTCCCTGCAGGTGCAGCAATAGCCCCGCGCGGTGTGGGCGCGCGCACCGGGCCATGGCGTGCATCAGACGCTTCAGGTGTTGATCAGGTCTGACAATTCGCTGGCCGCCGCGAAAAGGCTGTCGATTTTGGCGACGAGGTCTTCAAGGCTCTGGCGTTGCAGGGGGGCGTGGACGGACAGGGTCGAGACCAGCCGCTTTTGCGTGTCATAAATCGGGACGGCAACAGCGGCCATGCCTTCCATGAACTCTTCGTCATCCGTGGAAAAACCGCGTTTGCGGGTCAGGTCAAGCTCTGCCTTGAGTGCGTCCCGGTCGGTGATTGTGCCAGGGACATATTCATCCAGTTCCAGATTGGCCAGCAACCTTTCGAGATAGGCGGGGCGCAATGCCGACAGGTACATCTTGCCGCTGGCGGTGCAGTGAAAGGGCACGTTCGAGCCGACAGGCAGTTGAATGCGCAAAGGCCAATGCGTTTCCACCCGGTCGAGATAGGTCATGCCTTCGCGGTCGGGAGTGGAAATGTTGCAGGTCTCCCCGATCTCCTCGGCAAGGCGGCGCAGGATGACGAGGCGCAGCATGCGTACCCGTTGTGACGAAACGGTATTGACGGCCAGTTGCCGCAATCGAGGGCCGGGACTATAGGACCGCCCGTCGATATCGCGTTGTAAAAACCCTGCTTCCTCCGCGGTATGAAAGAGACGGTGCAGGGTTGGTTTGGGCAGGTTCAGCGTATCTTTCAACGCTGAAGGCGTGACCGGAACCCCCACCCGGGCGACCTCTTCGAGCAGGACCAGCAGCCGCAAGTTCGTCGGGATCTGGCCGTGCTTTTCAGGGGAACGGTCGTCAGGCATAGGGGTTCCGTCTCAGGTTACTGCATGAAGCCAACCAACCACAAAGCGGTGATCGGCGTGAGGGCGACAAATATCCAAACGATCAGCAGCGATGCAAGGTACATCGTGGAGAATCTGAGCAGCCGGAAATATGGCACCCCGGTAACCCCTGAGGCAACATATAGGTTCAACCCGTAGGGCGGCGTAATGAACCCAATTGACGCACCGACAAGGAAGACAACCGCAAAGTGGACCGGATCGACACCGACAGATACAGCAATTGGCGCGAGGATCGGCGCAAGGATGATCGTCACCGGCAGGGATTCAAGGATCATGCCCGTGATGAAGACGATTGCCATCGCGGTAAACAGCACCGCGTAGTATCCGCCCATTCCTGTCACGAAAGCGCCGATGTATTCCTTCGCACCCAGCGATGACAGGACCTGTTGCATGGCGACCGACACCGCGATCAGGGGCACCAGAATGCCTGTGATCTGCGCGGAGCGGGACACAATGGCCGGCACGCTCGGCAAGGTGAACCCTTCGACGACAAACATCGACAGAAAGCTCTTTTGTTCAACGGGGACATCTGCGTCACTGCCCAAGACCTTGTTGAGCGGATAGCACAGCAGACCCACGAACACACAGAAACCAACGGTCACACCCGCAGCCTCGGTCGGGGAAAACTTGCCGGTGTAAATGCCCCAGAGCACCAGGCCGATGGCAAAGAACCCGAGCCACGCCCCGAACGCGGTCTTGATCACCCGCTGAAAGGACAGACCGATCAGGATACCCCAGCCGTTGATGGTGCAGACGATGAACGCAACCGTCATCATGGCAAGAACCATCAGTGTTCCGGGCACGATACCCGCGATGAACAATTCGGAAATCGGCAGGTTCATCAGGAACCCGTAGACGATAAAGATGATTGACGGTGGAATGATGATCCCAACCGTGCCGCCCGCCGCCGCCGTGGCCGCAGAGAAGCGTTCGTCGTAGTTGCCCTTGACCATTTCAGGATGCAGCATCGACCCGATGGTGGCCGTTGTGGCCGAGTTCGACCCCGAGATCGCCGCGAAAAGCCCGCAAGCCGCGATGGATGCCATGGCCAAACCGCCGCGCAGCCACCCCAGACAGGAATAGGCAAAATTCGACAATCGTCGCGCGATGCCGGATTGGTTGATCAAATCCCCGGTCAGGATGAAGAGGGGCATGGCAAGCAGGGCAAAGCCTTTGCTGAACACGTTGATCAACTCGTTGCCCGTGTTGGCCAGTGGCAGACCGATCACAAAGCTGCAGCCGATGACCCAGTAAAAGATGACGAGCAACACAGGCGTGCCGAGCATGAACAAAGCCGTGACGCCGAGCGAAATAAGGGTAATCCAGGATCCATCTGTCATTATACGTCTCCGCCGATAACAGCTTGTTTGATGATGGGGGTGCCGGAGCGGAAGTTGTTCCAGTCCTCCAGCCAGTTCCCGATGACGCGCCCGGACATGAGCGTGAATGCAATCGGGACGGTCAGGTAGAACCACCATTTCATGACATCATCGACCCCGTCGACCAGTTGGAAATTGTCTGCGGACAGTGCGGTAAAGCGCAGCGAGGTGGTAATGGCGATCCAGCAGAACCCGAGCCACAAAGCGGCATCCAGCGTGAGTGTAAGCATCTGCCCAGTGGGCGGCATTTTTGCGCGAAACTCACTGAAGCTCAGGTGCGTGCGCAGTTTCACGTTATAGGAGCAGGCGAACCATGCCATGACCATGAAGAGGAAAGGGGGCACGGTCGTTGAACCGGACCATTGATGCGAAAACACAAAGCGGTCGATCACACCCCAGCAGATGATACCCGCGATGATCAGGTACATGGTAACTGACAGGCCGCGTTCCAGATGTTTTTCGGCGAATGGAACATATTTGTAGAACAGATGCGCCAGATACCCGCCAACAAGCGTGGCCACGAAACAGAACAGCCACATGCCGTCTTTGTCAAACGCGCTTCTCTTTTCCCAGGAACTTCCTGAAAAAAGAGTGGGAACGATAGCAATCGCTTCAGAAACAATAGACATACAGATCTCCCCCTCACTGTAGGAATTCCACCATTATGAGGTGGTATTTTGAGATAAGAAGGCCGACCCGAACGCCTTTTCGGGTCGGCCCTTTCTCATTGTGTGTCAAGCCTGGTTCAGGCTTTCCACCACCGGCGCGGCTCAACATTCTCGGGCAGGGTGTCACCCGGAATCTTGCGGACTTCGTTGTAGATGTCCTGATAAGTGTCGAGGCCACCGGACCAGCCGTTAAGCCGCTCGCGCCACTGCTCCCACAACTGTGGTTGATACTCTGGCGAACACATTTCCTCGGCTTTCTTGATTTCCGCGTCAGACAGGAATGCGTTGCGCACGTCGTTCTGGGCAAAGATCGTGTTTGGCAGCTGGGGATCGGATTGGCCAACGGTGTTGATCAGCGCGACCTCATTCGCGGCTTGTACATGGACCTGCGCGAGATAGGACGATTCCATCACGGCGTCCTGCAACTCGCCACCAAGGCTGTCGAAGACGGAGGCAGACATTGCCGTATGCTCTGTGCCGCAGAAGAAGTTCAGGTGAACCGACTGCGATACAACCGGCGCCATGTTGGCATAGGCCACCGCGGACGCCCATGTTTCGGCCCCATCAATCAGACCCTGCTTGAGGCCATCAAGGGTTTCTTCCCACGCCACCGGAACCGGGTTCAGGTTCAGCGCTTCCATGGCGATCCGGCCAAGCTGTGTCCCTGTGACACGGTTCTTGGTGCCTGCAAGCTCTTCAACGGATGTCACCAGCGGCTTGTCTGCGAAGTTCAGGCCCAACTGGATACCGCGCAGTTCTGCGTGGCTGAACAGGAACTTCAGTCCGTGGCGTTTTTCATAAGGCTCACGCAGCAGTGCCTGCGACGCGGGTGAATAGAGGAAGTAATACTGATCCGCGCGGTTGCGGAACATATAGGCGTAATCTAGCACGTTCAGATAAGGCGCACCGCCCGCAGAGTTCTGCGTGGATGCCGCATAGATATCGACGATACCCTGCTGCGTTTTCTCAACGCAGGATGTTTGACCGCAAATCTGGTTGTCGCCGATGAACTCGACGCGAATCTCGCCGTCTGTGCGGCTTTCAAGATCGCGCGCGAATTCCAGACAGCCGGCGCGTTCAATCAAAAGGTTGCGGGCATTGAAGCCGGACGCACCGAACTTCAGCGTAAATTTCGGCTCTTTCGCGAACCGCTTTTCATATGTGGATTCAGCAGCTTTTGCCAGATTTGCAAAGCTCATCGCACCGCCGAACGTACCGGCCGCCAGAAGCGTAGAGCTCATGCCATAGCGGCCAGCGATCTTGAATAGATCGCGACGCGATATGCCATTGATGTTGTTTGATGTTTTCATGCGTTCCTCCCTGAACGTCGATTATTGAGACATTTCGTCCCAAAAAACACTAGTATGGTTAATTGTTTTTGCCTAGAGTTTTTTTTACTCTACATGTGGGAGAACGGTGTGGAAGCAGATTTTATCATTGTCGGAGCAGGTTCAGCCGGTTGTGTCCTCGCCAATCGTCTGAGCGCTGATCCCAAAAACAAGGTGATCCTGTTGGAGGCAGGCGGGCGCGATCTGAACCCGTGGATTCACATCCCTGTTGGATACTTCAAAACCATCCATAATCCAAACGTTGATTGGTGTTACAAAACCGAACCTGATCCGGGCCTGAACGGGCGGTCCATTGAATGGCCGCGTGGCAAGGTGCTGGGTGGGTCATCATCGCTCAACGGGTTGCTCTACGTCCGTGGTCAGCCGCAGGACTATGATCGCTGGCGGCAGATGGGCAATACCGGGTGGGGCTGGGATGATGTTCTGCCGCTGTTCAAGCGCGCCGAATGCAATGAACGCGGTGCGGATGAGTTTCACGGCGATCAGGGGCCGCTTTCAGTCTCGAACATGCGCATCCAGCGGCCCATCACGGATGCCTGGGTCGCGGCGGCGCAGGCTGCGGGCTACAAATACAACCCCGATTACAATGGCGCCGAACAGGAAGGCGTCGGCTTTTTCCAGTTGACCAGCCGCAACGGGCGGCGGTGCAGTTCGGCGGTGGCCTATCTGAACCCTGTCAAGAAACGGCCCAACCTCAAGATTTTAACGCATGCGCAGGCGGACAAGGTCGAGATCAACGAGGGCCGCGCGGTTGGTGTGACCTATACGGACCGGTCAGGTCAGCAACAGATGATCCATGCCCATCGTGAGATAATCCTGTGCGGCGGGGCGATCAACTCGCCGCAGCTTTTGATGCTGTCCGGGATTGGCGATGCGGAGCAATTGGGCGAACACAACATAGAGGTCAAAAAAGCCCTGCCGGGTGTTGGCAAGAACCTGCAGGACCATTTGCAGGCGCGTCTGGTCTATAAATGCAACGAACCCACCCTCAATGATGAGGTGACAAGCCTGATCGGACAAGCCAGGATCGGGCTGAAATACGCCTTGTTCCGGTCGGGTCCCATGACCATGGCGGCGAGCCTTGCCACCGGATTTCTGAAAACCCGCGATGATTTGGAAACGCCGGACATCCAGTTCCATGTACAGCCCTTGTCGGCGGAAAATCCCGGCAAGGGGGCAGACAGGTTTTCGGCCTTCACGATGTCGGTGTGTCAACTGCGTCCTGAAAGCAAAGGTGAAATCAGACTGGCCTCGGCCAATGCGCGCGCCTATCCCAAGATCATCCCCAATTACCTCTCGACCGAGACGGATTGCCGGACGGTGGTTGCTGGCGTCAACATCGCCCGCACCATTGCGCGCCATGCCCCGCTGACGTCCAAGATTTCGCAGGAGTTCCGCCCGCATGAAAGCCTGGACATGGATGACTTTGACGCCACGCTCGATTGGGCGCGCAACAATACCGCGTCCATCTATCACCCCACGGGTACGTGCAAGATGGGCGATGGCGCGGATGCGGTCGTGGATCACAAACTGCGTGTTCACGGTATCGACGGGCTGCGTGTTGCAGATTGCTCGATCATGCCGGAGATCGTGTCGGGCAACACGAATGCGCCCGCGATCATGATCGGCGAAAAGGCCTCTGATCTGGTGCTGGAGGTTGCGTAACCTCTGCCTTGGAGCCGGGCTGGCGTAGGGGCGGGATTTACGTGTAGCTTGATGCCATCCGGCAGTGCTGCTGCCCGGTGCAGGTTACCGTTGGGGTTTCCTGTCAGGCTGATTGAGATGGCACAGTGACGACAAGGTTTTTCTCGACTGCAAAGCGCCCGCCGCACCTCGGTCCCTATCCGATGGAACGCTTGCAGCGTGGCGCAATGCCCGATCTTGCAACCGTGCCGGCGATGCAGCCCTTGTCGTTTGAAACCCACGATGACCCGCTGTCGATCATTCATGCGATGGATGAATATCAGGCCACCATGGATGCGATCCGCGACGGTTTGGTAAACCGAACCCGTGCGACCTGCCCGGAAGATCCGCGGGAAAGGGCCGAGCACCTGAAAGCCTTCGGGTATTTCAGTGACGCATCCATGGTGGGCGTTGGGCCTGTTCCCCGAAGCGCCTTGCTCGATCAGCCTGTGCGAAATGCGGGCATTGATCGTTTGGCGCAGGAACTCAAGACCAGGCAGGTCAAGACGCTGGCGTCCGGCATTGATACGATCATGGCGGATTTGCAGGAAAGCGTGCAGGCTCCCCCCAGCACCATCGTGGATCATGAACACGCGCTGGTCTTTCTGTACGACATGCCGCGCGATCCACGCGCCGATGAAACGGGCGCCGCCTGGATTCAGAGTGCGCAGGCGCATCGGGCCTGCCTGCGCGCGTCCGAAACGGCGGTCGTTCTGGCCGAATACATCAGGTTGCTGGGCTGGGATGCCAAGGCGCATACCGCGACCAGCACGGATGTTGATCTGAACCAGTTGACGGTCGCCGCAGGGCTGGCTGTTGTAGACGACGGCACATTGGTGAACCCCTTTCTGGGGGATCGTTTCGGCGTTGCGGTCGTAACGACGAGTTTGCCTGTGGCGCATGACCAACCCCTGCGCCCATTGCCCGAACAAGGATGGCTGAAAACAAACGCACCAGCTTGGTGGGTTGGCTATGGCACCGCAAAATCAGCACTGAACAGGGACCCGTTTGCGCGGCGCGATTTTGCCCAAGGACCGCACCCTTTCGAGACGCTGAAACGGGTTGAGCAGCCGACGACCTATATTGACGAGGCACATGTCGCGCGGGTGCCCAAGCGGGCGGACATGTTCGCGCGCGCGCAATTCGGTGATCTGGGCAAGGCGGTGCAGAAGGCCGCCGCCGGGGGCTATTACGCGCGCAAATCGGCCCCTTCGATGGCACAACGGCGGATGTTGGGTGCTTTGATCCCGTTTCAGGATGGTGCCGTGGCTGGCGAAAAGCAGACCGGAACGGCAGAAGAGAACGCCGCGAATATCAAAGCCGCAAGCTATTTTCTGGGCGTCGATGCGGTTGGCATCAGCCGCTGCCCCGACTGGACGTGGTATAGCCACGATGCAACGGGTGCTGTGCTGGACCCGCCGCACGATCAGGCGATCAGCATGATCATAGATCAGGGTTTCGAGACGATGGAGGGGGCCTCGGGCGATGACTGGATCAGCGTGGCGCAATCCATGCGGGCCTATCTGCGGTTCTCGCTGCTCGGCGGGGTGATCGCGCGTCAGATCAGGCGCATGGGATACAAGGCCAAGGCGCATACGGTCATGGACGGCGAGGTGTTGCAACCGCCCCTGTTGCTTTTGTCTGGTCTGGGTGAGGTCAGCCGAATTGGCGAGGTGATCCTGAACCCCTTTCTGGGGCCGCGCCTGAAATCCGGGGTGGTTACGACCGATATGCCGCTTGCGCATGACAGGCCGATTGATTTCGGGCTCCAGCGGTTTTGCGAAAGCTGCAACAAATGTGCGCGCGAATGCCCCTCGGGCGCAATCACTGCAGGGCCGAAAAAGATGTTCAACGGCTATGAAATCTGGAAATCGGACAGCCAGAAATGCGCAACTTATCGCATTACGACCAAAGGCGGGTCGATGTGCGGGCGCTGCATGAAAACTTGCCCGTGGAACCTTGAAGGGTTGTTTGCAGAAAAGCCGTTTCGCTGGGCGGCGATGAAAGTGCCAAAGGCCGCACCGGTGCTGGCGCGGTTGGATGACGCTTTGGGCAATGGGGGGCTGAAGCCCGTCAAAAAGTGGTGGTGGGACATCGAGCTTGACCGGGACGGCGGCTACCACCCTGCGCGTGCGCCGGTGAATGCGCGGGATCTGCAGGTCGACCTCGACCTGAAACACGCCGATCAGACGCTGGCGGTATACCCGGCACCGCTGGCCCCGCCGCCTTGGGCCTACCCGTTTCCCATGGACCGTGAGGCGGGGATCGCGGCCTATCAGAACCTGATATCCGCAGCGGAATACAAGCGTCGGCGCAAGGCCGGTGAAACAGGTGCCTGGGCGCATGCTTACGCGGCCGACGCCAATGACAGCCCTGTTGTTCAGGTGCAGGTCGCACGCGTTACACATCTGACGGATAAGATCAGCCACTACGTGCTGAAAGCGACAGATGGTGCGATGCTGCCCCGCTGGGACGCCGGGGCGCATCTGGATATTGTCATCGCGCCCGATACCCTGCGCCAGTATTCCCTGATGGGGGATCCGGCAAATCGCCGGTGCTATGAAATTGCGGTGTTGCGCGAAGACAAAGGCAAAGGCGGTTCGCGGCTGCTGCACCGCATTTTCAGCGAGGGTCGAAAGGTCTTTGTTTCCAGACCCATCAACCATTTCCCGCTGGTGTGCGACGCCGACCACAGTTTTCTGATGGGCGGGGGCATCGGGTTGACGCCCATGATTGCGATGGCCCATGCGCTTCATGCTGCGGGGCGCTCGTTCGAGGTGCATTACTCGGTCTCACATCAGAAAACGGCTGCATTCGTGCCGCTGCTGTACTCCGTGCCATGGGCAGACAGGGTGCATATTCACAACAGCCAGAATGGTAGGCGGGCACCGCTTGATGCGATTTTCCGCGCCCCCCGGACAGGTGCGCATGTCTACGCATGTGGCCCTGATCGCTATATGTCGGCCGTCATGGCGGCGGCTGAAAAGGCGGGTGTCTCTGAGGAGGCGCGCCATCTGGAGTATTTCACGGTTCCCGACCTGCCGGAGTATCAAAACCATGATTTCACGCTGGTGTTGAAAGACGGTCGGCGCATCCCGGTGCCTGCGGATCAATCTGCCGCGCAGGCGCTGATTGCAGCGGGCGTCGCCGTTGATCTGAAATGTTCTGACGGTCTGTGCGGCGTGTGCAAATGCGGCGTCATCTCGGGTGAGGTCGAGCATCGCGATTTTGTCCTGTCCGCCAAGCAGCGCAGCGATCAGATGATTTTGTGCCAGTCGCGTGCGCTGCAGGATGGCGGTGAATTGGTGCTTGATCTGTAAACCACGCCGCCCGCGTTTGTGGATCAGGCGGGGAGCGCCCTCATGCGGCTAGGCTTCATTTTGCGGCACCGGTCTGCGGGTCGCGCAGCCTCGCCTGCTCTATCGACTTGAAAGTACCATCCGGGCGTTCGCCGACAAGCGTGATCGTGGAGATTGTCAGCGGTACAATTTGCGCTGGCGCGAAATGCGCCTCGGCCTGCGCCATCACCCTGTCGCGGATGTCTTTGGGAAGCGGACCGCTCAGCGTCATGTGAAACCGGAACGAGTCCATCACATGGGCATATCCCCATTTTTCGAGGTTCTGGCGATGCGCCTGCGTCATATTCGGTTTGGTTTTTCGCAGACGCTCCGCTTCGCTCATGGGCGCGCGAAGAGCGTCAAGCCGCGTGACGCAATTGGCTGCAAGGCTTTGCAAGGCATCCGTATTTCCAAACGGTACCAATGCCACAAACCCGCCGAGACGTCTGACCTCCAGCCCCTCCAATGCGACGGGCGCGAGGTTCTGAGCCAGATCGCGAAACGCACAAGTCAGGTCATCTTCCGTGACCCCGTCCACCAGAAAGAACGGCGCTTTCAGCGTGGCATGAAACCCGTATCTGCGCGGGGTTGCGACGATATCAAGGTCGGGTGTCCCAACGGGCTGGCCTGTTGCGATGTCCCATCCAAGCCAGCGCGCACCAAGCTCGGCAAACTGCCCGGGCGGTGGCGTGTAGTAGATGGCATAGCGGGTGTAGGTCATCCTGTGTCCGGTGGCTTGGTTGCACCGCTGTTCTGACATGGCGATTGCAGGCTTGCCAAGACCAAAAGGCGCATCACCCCGCCGCGCCCCTTGCAAATACGCACGCCCTCTGGGCAGATAGGCGCTGAAAGCGGCAGTAAAGGATGTTTCGATGCGCGCAATGCAAGTGACGGAACTTGGCAAACCCCTCAGCCTGCGAGACATACCGCACCCCTCCGCCGGGGCCGGGCAGGTTGTCGTCAAGGTGCATACCTGCGGTCTGAACTTTGGCGATTTGCTGGCAATCAAAGGCACCTATCAGGAACGGCCCGACGTGCCCTTTACCCTTGGTATGGAGCTCTGCGGGACGGTCACGGAGGTGGGGCAGGGCGTAACCAGGTTCACGGCCGGCCAACGGATCGCTGCCTATTGCGGCTTTGACGCCTTGGCGGATTTCGCGGCCATTTCCGCCGATATCTGTGTGCCGATCCCGGATGTCATGTCCGATGAAGATGCCGCCGCTTTCCTGATTGCCTATGGGACCAG
Organism: Roseobacter denitrificans OCh 114; assembly: GCF_000014045.1. Lineage (NCBI taxonomy): Bacteria > Pseudomonadati > Pseudomonadota > Alphaproteobacteria > Rhodobacterales > Roseobacteraceae > Roseobacter > Roseobacter denitrificans. The sequence goes on along the minus strand of NC_008209.1, from coordinate 3,961,713 downwards.
CCATGTTGCGCTCGATTACAAGGCGCATCTGCGTGCGGGGGAGCGGTTGCTCGTGCTTGGGGCCTCGGGCGGCGTCGGGCTGACGGCGGTCGAGTTGGGCAAACTGATGGGCGCAGAGGTGATCGCCGTGGCGCGCGGGGCGCAAAAGCTAGAGGTGGCCAAGGCGGCAGGCGCGGATCATCTGATCGATTCCGAGACGGATGATATTCGGGACTGCGTCAAGGCATTGGGCGGCGCGGATGTGGTCTATGACCCGATTGGCGGTGATCAGTTCAAGGCGGCCTTGCGGGCGTGCCGACCGGAGGCGCGCCTGATCCCGCTGGGGTTTGCCTCGGGCGAGGTGCCGCAAATTCCGGCCAACCATCTGCTGGTCAAAAACCTGACGGTGATCGGCTTTTACTGGGGCGGTTATACGCGGGTGAACCCAAAGGTCCTGACAGATAGTTTCGAGGTGCTGACTGATTGGTATGTGGCCGGCAAGATCAAACCACATGTCAGCCACGTCCTGCCGCTGGAGCAGGCCAATGAGGCGCTTGACCTGCTGCGCACGCGCAAGGCGACCGGCAAGGTTGTGGTCCGGGTGGCGTAAGGGGCCGGGCGTGCAGGTTTTCGAAGGGATCATAAGCGATCGCGGTTCAAAATATGCCGTCTCCGGCGGGCCCTGTGCAGATGAAACAGCGGCCAAAGCCTTTGTTGAAGCGCTGCTGCGGCGCAAGAAATTTTCCAAGGCGACGCATCATTCATGGGGCCTTTTGACGTCCAGCGGTCCGCTCAAGAACGATGATGGTGAGGCCGGGGCCGGTATGGTGATCCTGCGCATGTTGGAGCGCGAAGGGCTGCAGGACGAAATCGTTGTCGTGACGCGCTGGTATGGCGGCAAGCATCTGGGCGGAGACCGATTTCGCCATGTGCAGGACGCTGTGCGGTATTATCTGGAGCGACGCGACGCTATTGACGTTTGATCGGGCCGCGCGCCACCACGCGGGCTTTTTGCTGTTCGCGCAGGAACACGAACAGACCGGAACCGAGGATGAGCGCGATGCCCGCCCAGACCTCCCAGACCGGGAGTTGCGCAAAGATCAGCCAGCCCCAGAAAACCGCCAGAGGCAGCCCGACATATTCAAACGGCGCGACGGTTGCGGCATCCGCGATACGGTAGGCCTGGCTCAGGCAATAGCCGATGATAGCGGCATTGGCGCCCATCCCGAGGATGAACCACCAGTCTGCCCCGCTGGGCCAAATCCACGCGCGGAGCAGGAATTGCAAAGACGGGTTTTCCGTACCCGCCGCGAACCGGCCATCCCCGGCAACAAGATAGAACCCCAGCGAGACCACGATGAATGACATATGGATATAGACCGACAGCGCAGAGGCTTTGCTGCTGACGCCAAGCTTTCGCGTCATCAACTGGTTGAGCGCATACATCAAGGCGGCAAAGACCGGCAGCAACAGGACAAGGCGCGAGACCTCGAGCGTTTCTGCACCCGCCCAGGGCCGCTGCATCAGGATCACACCGCAAAACCCGACCAGAACGGCCGTCATGCGCAGGATGCCGACCTTCTCCCCCAGAATAGGGATCGACAAAAGGGTGATCAAAAGTGGTGCGGCAAAGAACAGCGCCGTTGCATCCGCCAGCGGGAGCGCGGCAAGGGCTGCAAAATAGCTCATGTTCGCCGCAACGATAAGCAGGCCGCGTATCGCGTGCAGCACAGGCTGGCGGGTTTTCAGAATGCGCCATCCGCCTTCCATCTGGACCAGAAACATCGAAAACGCGAGCCCCAGAGCCGAGCGCAGAAAGACGAGTTCATGCAGCGGGTAGTCACCGGAAAGCTGCTTGATCAGCATGTCATTGACCGAAATGGCCAAAACGCCGAATAGGATGAACAGGATCGCAAGGCCTGACTTATTCTCAGCAGATGTGGTCATGAGCCACCCATATCATGCAAATGATGCAGGTCTTGCACAGATGCGACACGCCGTGCTGCATCCGGGACGTCGGGGCACAGCGCAATTCTGCTCTGTCCATTCGGCGCATGCGGGACTATCTCTTCGGGGGATTATGTGGGGAGGCGCTTTTATGACGGCCATTCTTGAAATCAACGACCTGCGCAAGGTTTACGCTGATGGTTTCAAAGCGCTCAAAGGTGTGAGCCTTGAGATTGAAGAAGGCGAGATCATCGCCCTGCTGGGGCCGAATGGGGCTGGTAAAACGACGTTGATTTCCACCGTTTGTGGCATCACACAAGCCAGTGGTGGCACCGTTTGCGTTGGTGGGTTCGATATCAAGAAGGACTTTCGCGCCGCCCGCAGTATGATCGGTCTGGTTCCGCAGGAGGTCAACCTTGAACCCTTTGAGCGCGTGATCAACACCGTGCGCTTTTCACGTGGGTTGTTTGGCAAAGCGAAGGACGACGAGAAGGTCGAAGCAATCTTGCGCCAACTGTCCCTCTGGGAAAAACGCGACAACCAGATCCGAGAATTATCTGGGGGCATGAAGCGGCGTGTGTTGATCGCCAAGGCGCTCAGTCACGAACCCCGCCTGCTGTTTCTGGATGAACCAACGGCAGGTGTGGATGTCGAATTGCGCAAGGACATGTGGGAGATTGTTGCGGGCCTCAAGGCGTCCGGTGTGACGATCGTGCTGACGACCCATTACATCGAAGAGGCCGAAGCCATTGCGGACCGGGTTGGCGTGATTGCCAAGGGTGAGTTGCTGCTGATCGAGGAAAAATCCGAGTTGATGAAGCGCATGGGTCAAAAGCAGCTTCAGGTGCAACTGACCCAAAGGCTCGAAAGTATTCCCGCGTCCTTGGCGACATACAACCTCAGCCTCGCTCCGGACGGCTGTTCTCTGACCTATACCTATGACACGCGCGGCGAACGCACGGGCATTACCTCGCTGTTGGCGGATGTGTCCGCCGCGGGTCTGGTGTTGCGCGATGTGGTCACGCGGCAAAGCAGTCTGGAGGATATTTTCGTTGACCTCGTCCACCGTGAAGAGGAGGCCGAGGCATGAACCTGATCGCTGTAAAGACCATTTTCAGATTTGAAATGGCCCGGTTTTTCAGAACCATCGCACAAAGCCTGATCTCCCCTGTCCTGTCGACCTCGCTTTACTTTGTGGTGTTTGGCGCGGCCATTGGCAGCCGTATTCAGGAAGTCGACGGCGTCAGTTACGGCGCGTTCATCGTGCCGGGGCTGATCATGCTGTCGGTGATCACGCAGGCGATTTCCAACGCCTCTTTCGGCATCTATTTCCCCAAGTTCATCGGCACGACCTACGAACTCCTGTCCGCCCCGGTCAGCTTTCTTGAGATTGTCGCAGGCTATGTGGGGGCGGCGGCTGCCAAGGCGATGTTCATCGGTGTGATCATTCTGGGCACGTCCTTTGTTTTCGTGGACATTCAGATCGCGCACCCCATCGCGATGGTGCTGTTTTTGATCCTGACCTGCCTCAGCTTTTCGCTTTTGGGCTTTATCATCGGCATATGGGCAAGCAATTTCGAACAGCTGCAACTGGTGCCTTTGCTGGTCATTACGCCTTTGGTTTTTCTGGGCGGTGCATTTTATTCAATTTCGATGCTGCCCCCGCTTTGGCAAACGATCTCGCTTTTCAACCCGGTCGTCTACCTGATTTCCGGGTTTCGCTGGTCGTTTTTCGGCGCTGCAGATGTGCCGATTGGCCTTTCCCTTATGGCGATTGCGGGTTTTACCGGCCTGTGTCTGCTGGTGATCGGCTGGATCTTCAAAACCGGCTGGCGTCTTCGGCAATAAAGTGACGTGTGAAAACTCTTGTCTGATCCGCCTTGTTTGAGGAGGGGCGTCATTCTACATGAGCACTCATGAAACGATGGATACCCTTTCTGAAAGCAGACCCGACGGTCGCCGTGATCCGCCTCTCCGGGGTGATCAGTGCTGCGGGGCGCGGCACGTTGAACGACGAAAGCCTTGCGCCTGTGATTGAGAAGGCGTTCGCGCGCGGCAAGCCTGCGGCGGTCGCGCTTGAGGTGAACTCGCCCGGCGGCAGCCCTGTGCAATCCTCGCTCATAGGGGCGCGGATCCGGCGGCTGGCCGAGGAAAAAGACATCCCCGTCATCGCCTTTGTAGAAGACGTGGCCGCCTCCGGTGGCTATTGGCTGGCTGCGGCGGCGGATGAAATCTATGGCGATGAAAGCTCGCTCGTCGGGTCGATCGGTGTTATCTCCGCGTCTTTCGGGGCGCATGACTTGTTGGCGCGGCAAGGAATCGAGCGACGCGTCTACACGGCGGGGAAATCAAAATCCATGCTCGACCCGTTCCGCCCGGAAAACCCCGAAGACGTGGCCCGCCTTAAAGGCCTGCTCGAGGACATCCATGGCAATTTCAAGGACCATGTCGCTGCGCGCCGCAAGGGTAAACTTACGGACGACCGCGACCTGTTCACCGGCGAAGTCTGGCTGGCGCGCCGCGCTGCTGAGCTTGGGTTGATCGACGGCATCGGGCATCTCAAACCCATGATGACCGAGCGCTTTGGCGAGAAGGTAAAATTCCGCAACTACGGTATGCGCAAACCGCTGCTGACCCGCTTTGGCAGCCGCATCCTGGATGATACGTTGCACAGTATCGAAGAACGCAGCGCCTTCGCGCAGTTTGGTTTGTAACCGAATGATTTTCAAAATCGTCACTCTGTTTCTCGTCTTCATGGGGGTGCTTGCCATGTTCGGCAAGATGCACTGGCTGGGCGGTAAACGCCTTGCGTCGGCCAAATGCAAATCCTGCGGACGCTACCGTATCGGACGGGGCCCCTGCGCCTGTGGCGATAAAGGAAACCGCACATGATGCCTTGGCTGTTGTCCGGCCTTGGGCTGGTGATCCTGCTGCTTGCGGGCGATTCATTGGTCAAGGGTGCGGTGAACCTCAGCCTGCGCCTTGGCGTGCCCGCGTTGATCGTGAGTCTGACGATTGTTGCATTCGGCACCTCTGCCCCTGAGTTGCTGATTTCGGTGCAGGCCGTGCTGGACGGTGTGCCGGGGTTGGCCCTCGGCAATGTGGTGGGGTCGAATACGGCGAATATCCTGCTGGTGCTTGGCATTCCGGCCTTGCTGGCGACGATGCACACCTCGGAGTGTGACACGCGCAAGACCTATATTCACATGATCCTCGCGTCGGTCCTGTTCATCGGTTTGGCTTATCGCGGTGTCTTTGACTGGATTGCGGCGCTTGTTCTTCTGGGCGCTCTGGCGCTGGTGCTTGGGGACGCTTTTCGCGACGCCTACAATCACAGCACGTCAGAATGTGACAACCCCGAAGAAGACCTCGAAGGGGTTGATCCCGACCTGCCCATGTGGCGTATCCTTATCTTTCTCGGGCTGGGCCTGATCGGTCTGCCTTTGGGGGCGAACCTTCTGGTCGAAAATGCCACCGTGATCGCCAAGCAATATGGCATCTCTGACACGGTCATCGGCCTGACGCTCGTGGCGATTGGAACCTCGCTGCCGGAATTGGCAACCACCGTCATGGCCGCGTTGCGCCGTCAGGCAGATGTGGCCCTTGGCAATGTGATCGGCTCGAACATGTTCAATCTGCTGGCGATCATTGGCATTGCGGCCTTTGTCGGCCCGATCCCGGTTGATCCCGAATTCATGCGGCTGGACTTCTGGGTCATGCTGGCGGCGTCCTTCCTGCTTTTGCCTTTCGTCTTTTTCGGATGGAATATCACGCGGGCATGGGGTGTGCTCTTGTCTGTGCTCTATGTCGCCTATCTTGTACTGCTCTTGGCGTGAGACCAGAGCAGGGGGCACTGAAATGAGCAGAGCATTGGTGACAGGCGCCGGGCACCGGCTGGGGCGCGAAATGGCGCTGTATCTCGCCGGGCGCGGCTATGATGTTGCTGTGCACTATGCGTCCTCCGCAGACGGCGCCGGGGAAACGGTGCGCATGATCGAGGCCGCGGGGGGGCAGGGGCATATGCTGCAAGCCGATCTGCTGGACGATGGGCAGACCGCCAATCTGTTCGCGCAGGCGCGCGCGTACCTTGGCGGGGACATCACATGTCTGGTCAACAACGCATCCATCTTTGAATACGACACCATCGACACTGCCACGCGGCAGAGCTGGGACCGTCACATGCAGAGCAACCTGCGTGCCCCTTTCATCCTGACGCAGAAAATGGCGGACCAGCAGATGGCACCGAAAACTGATGATGCAGGCGAGCCCTATGCGTCAGGGGTCATCGTCAACATGATTGATCAGAGGGTGCGCAAACTCTCGCCGGAGTTCATGACCTACACGCTCGCCAAGATGGGGTTATGGGCGCTGACCCAAACGACGGCACAGGCATTGGCCCCTGCGATCCGCGTCAACGCCATCGGGCCGGGCCCGACACTCAAAGGCGGGAGGCAAACCGATGAGCAATTCAGGACGCAAAGAGAAAGCACCGTTCTGAAGCGCGGATCCAATCCCGCAGATATCACCGCCGCTCTCGGGTATATTCTGGATGCGCGCGCGCTGACCGGGCAACTGCTGTGTATCGACGGTGGACAGCATTTAGGCTGGGAAACACCGGACATACTTGGGGTTGAATAGGCCTGAGCGAGAAAAGTTTTACACGTTCCGGATCGCCGTCACAAAACCGTTACAAAATTGCTTGTATTTTCAAACCCTTGCCCGATATATTTAAAAATATATAGTAAAAACAATAGGTTAAGTTTGCGCCTAATTTTTAGGCATTTCGTGGAAATACTAAGAAAACAAGGAAAAATTCTGGTCTGGACCAAGTTATCAGCAGAGTTGTCCACAGCTTCGGTGGACACCTTAAGCCTTGCAGCCACCTGCGTTACAGTGCCGCCGGAAAGGGAATCATGTACAGAGTGCTATGACAGGTAAAGTTGACACTCATCCAAAAGGCGAGGTGCTGGGCTGCGAGGTCATCCAAGGGTATCTCAAGACGCTGGATGTCTCACCGGGCGTCTACCGGATGCTCGATTCTGAAAGCCGGGTGCTCTATGTGGGCAAGGCGCGTAACCTGCGCGCGCGTGTGTCGAATTATGCGCGCCCTACCGGTCACACGCCCCGCATTGCGCGGATGATTTCGCTGACCGCGTCGATGATGTTTCTGACCACAAAGACAGAGACCGAAGCCCTTCTGCTTGAGCAGAACCTCATCAAGCAGCTCAAGCCCAAGTTCAATGTGTTGCTGCGCGATGACAAGAGTTTTCCAAACATCCTCGTTTCTGCGGATCATGAATATCCGCAGATCAAGAAACACCGGGGTGCAAAAAAGGAAAAAGGCAGCTATTACGGTCCCTTCGCATCAGCGGGGGCGGTGAACAGAACGCTGAACCAACTGCAACGCGTGTTCTTGCTGAGAGACTGCTCCAACAGCATGTTTGAAAGCCGCACCCGCCCGTGTTTGCAGTATCAGATCAAACGTTGCTCGGCGCCCTGTGTCGGCAAGATATCCCCGCAGGATTATCGTCAGACGGTCAAGGATGCGGAAAAATTCCTGACCGGCAAAACGACGGATATTCAGGCGCGGCTCGCACATGAGATGTCGCAAGCTTCGGAGGCGATGGAGTTTGAACGCGCGGCGGCCTTGCGCGACAGGATCAAAGCGCTGACGCAGGTGCAGACCGCACAGGGCATCAATCCCAAGGGCGTGGCCGAGGCGGATATCGTGGCACTGCATCTGGAGAACGGGCAGGCTTGTGTGCAGGTGTTTTTCATCCGGGCAAACCAGAACTGGGGCAATCGCGATTATTACCCGCGTGTCGGGGCCGATGTGGAGGCCGCTGAAGTTCTGGAAGCGTTCCTCGGTCAGTTCTATGACACCCGCGAACCGCCGCGCCAGATTATCCTGAGCAATGACATCGAAAATCCGGATCTCATGGCAGAAGCCCTCTCCGGCAAACTTGGCCGCAAGGTCGAGCTGATCGTGCCAAAGCGCGGAGAAAAGGCGGAATTGATTGATGGTGCTCTGCGCAATGCCCGCGAATCCCTTGCGCGCAAGATGGCCGAGACGGCGACACAGGCGCGTCTGATGAAAGGGCTGGCAGAGGCCTTTGACCTCAAGGCGCCGCCCGAGCGGATCGAAGTCTATGACAACTCGCATATTCAGGGCGCGTTTGCGGTCGGTGCGATGATCGTGGCCGGGTCCGAAGGGTTCCTGAAAAACCAGTACCGCAAGTTCAACATACGTGGCGAGGATCTGACACCGGGGGATGATTTCGGCATGATGAAAGAGGTTCTGAAACGACGCTTCAAACGCCTGATCAAGGAAGATCCTGACCGCAGCGAAGGTCATTGGCCGGATTTGCTGCTCATCGACGGGGGCGCCGGGCAGGTCAGCGCCGTGGCCTCGATCATGCGCGAATATGGTGTGGAAGACATCCCCATGGTGGGCGTCGCCAAGGGCATCGACCGCGATGCGGGCAAGGAAGAGTTCTATCGCATGGGCAATCGCCCCTTTGCCTTGCGCCACAATGATCCCGGTCTTGTATTTCATCCAGCGCATGCGGGACGAAGCGCACCGTTTTGCGATCGGCACGCATCGCGCCAAACGGTCCAAGGCGGTGGGGGCCACCCCGCTGGATGATGTGCCGGGCGTCGGCGCTGCGCGCAAACGCGCGCTTTTGGCGCATTTCGGCTCCGCCAAGGCGGTGGCGCGCGCGAACCTCAACGACCTCAAGGCGGTGGATGGCGTCTCGGGCGCGTTGGCGGAAAAAATATATGACTATTTTCACGAACGCGGCTGATCTGTTCACGCCCCGTTCAATGATCAGGGGTTTTCTGCCATTGGCGATATTGCACTTGGTTGATGCTTTCGCACGCAAACCCGGCGGTGTAAGGTGCTGAAATGAGAATGACTATTCCAAACCTGTTGACGATCATCCGTCTGATTGCCGCACCGATGGTGGCGGTCATGTTCCTGTATTTCACGCGACCTTATGCGGATTGGTTCGCCTTGATCCTGTTCGTCACAGCCGCCGTGACGGACTGGTTCGACGGTTATCTGGCGCGCGCATGGAAACAGGAAACGAAACTGGGCACGATGCTGGACCCGATTGCGGACAAGGCCATGGTTGTGATCGCGCTTATGGTGATCATCGGCTTTTCCAGTTGGTCGCCGTGGCTGGTTCTGCCTGCCACCGTCATCCTGTTTCGCGAGGTTTTTGTATCCGGTTTGCGCGAGTTTCTTGGCGATACGGCGGGCACCCTGAAAGTGACCGTGCTGGCCAAGTGGAAAACGACCACTCAGATGGTTGCCATCGCGGTGCTCTTTTCGCACGGCGTCTTTGAACATTATCTGGGCATGTCTGCATGGGGCATGGATCAGGCACTGGTCGATGCTATATTCGCCGGTGTTGAACCGGATCTGCAAGGGCTGCGCTGGAAACATACGGCGATGGAATGGGCCGGATCAATCGGGTTGACCCTGTTGTGGGTGGCGGCAGGTCTGACGTTGATTTCCGGTGTGGACTATCTGATGAAAGCCATGCCGTATCTGAAGGATGACGACAAATGAATGTGCTTTATTTCGCATGGGTTCGGGAACGCATCGGCGTCCCGCGTGAAAACATTGAAACCTCGGCGGCGACGGTCAACGATCTGGTGGCGGAATTGCGCGCCAGGGAAGAGCGTTACGCCGTGGCCTTTGCCGATACTTCCGCCCTACGGGTCGCCATTGATCAGGAGCTGACCGAGTTTGACGCCCCGCTGGCAGGGGCAAAAGAGGTCGCCTTCTTTCCGCCCATGACCGGGGGCTGAGCGATGCGGGTCGTGGTGCAGGACGCTCCCTTTGACTTCGGCCATGAGGCGCAGGCCTTTGCGCGCGGCCACACCAGCATGGGCGCCATCGTCACATTCACGGGTGTTGTGCGGGACACGAATGAAGCCCCGCTTGAGGCCATGGAGATTGAGCATTACCCCGGTATGACCGAGGCGGCGCTGACGGACATTGCTGAGCAGGCCATATCGCGTTGGTCGCTGGGGAACGCGCTGGTCATCCACCGCCATGGCCGCCTGGTGCCGGGGGAGATGATCATGATGGTCGCCACCGCCGCACGCCACCGCAAGGATGCGTTCGAGGCGGCGGAATTCCTGATGGATTACCTCAAGTCCCGCGCGCCGTTCTGGAAGCGCGAAATCACATCGCAGGGCGCATCATGGGTCGCCGCACGCGACGAGGACGAAGCCGCGCTGGAGCGATGGTAGCCGGCACGCAGTAGCGTTGATCCAGGTCATTTCGCAAATATGGATGTCGCAGTATAATCTACCTATCAGAAATAGAGGGAGATCAGACGATGTTCACGACAATTTGTGTAGGCTATGACGGATCGGAACCTTCGGACAATGCTGTTCGGATGGCCTGTGATCTGGCAACGAAATATGACTCATCCGTGCATGTCGTTCATACACCACATCCCGAAACAGTCGCTTTTGCCATGGGCGCGGTCGCGGGCTACCACGTTGCAACAACGATGCCCTCTGCCGAAGAAACCGCCAAATCCGCCGCTGTAATGCTTGAAAAAGCAGTCGAGACGGCCAAGGCGGCTGGCCATACGGGAGAAATCAAAACCCATGTGGGCGAAGGCGATGCAGCGAAATCGCTGATCGAATACGCCAACAGCGTTGATTCAGACCTGATCGTGACCGGACGCCGCGGGCTTGGCAATCTTTCTGCGCTCGTGTTGGGCAGCACGTCGCAAAACGTGGGGCATCACGCAAGCTGTGCGCATCTGACGGTGAAATAGAGGCGCTTGCCTTCAGCCAGCCTGTTGTTTCTGGTTGAGGCGGGCACGCATCTCTTCGGCTTCGTGGCGGGCGTCACGCAGCCCATCCATCGCCGCGCGAAGCTCCGCTTCGGTCTGTGCAAGCTGGTTGGTCAGTTCGGCTTCGCGTTGTTGCAGGTAGGTGATTGCCTGATCGCGGGTTTCCTCCGCCTCATGCAGTTCCTGCGCCATGCGGTCGAGTTGTGCGACATCATCGGCTGCGACACGCGAAAAACGGTGCACCAGCCAGTTTGCAAACCATCCGAGGCAAAATGCGATAAACAGCATGATTGCTGTCGCCACCACGAATTGCGGGCTGGTCATTCTACTGTCCTTTCGACGTGCCGGTTGGCCCGGATCATTCCGTTTCTGTCACTGTATCGCTCTTTTCGGCGATGCTTTCCAGCGCAGATTCGCCCTCTGGCACGCTTGGTTCCGGCCGGATCAGTTTAAATTCGATGCGCCGGTTGGCCTCGCGCCCCTCTTCGGTGTCATTATCCGCAATCGGGTTCGATTCCCCGTAGCCCTTGGCAATGAAGTTTGACGTCAGCACCCTGCGCGCGCGCAACTCGTTCAGCACCGATTGCGCCCGCGCCTGACTGAGCGAGCGGTTCATTTCTTCGCGCCCCTGACTGTCGGTATGGCCCTGCACCTCAAGCTTCAGATCGCCACAGACCCGCAAAACGTCGGCGATCTGATCCATCGTGGTGAGCGCTGCCGCATCTATCGTGGCCGACCCGGGTTCAAAGTTGATCTTTTCCCCGGCCATGATGTCGGCAATCTTTGCCTCGCATTCCTCCGCAGTGGGCAGCGCCGCAACAGGGTCGAGCGCCTCGACATAGGCGACATCGACATCAAAGGCGGCGTCATTGCCCAGCTTCTCCACCATCAATCTCGCAATCGCCTCGCTGGCCTCGGCATTGCCCGAACGTCCTGACAGGGTGACGCGGTCGGGCGTGACCGTAACAGCTCCGCTGTTGAGGAAACCGAGCGCTTCGATGCCGGCAAGAACGCGTATCGACCAATCCATGGGCAGGTCCGCGACATTGCGCGTGGCCGTATAGACGTTGTCTGATCCGAATTTGGCCTTGGCAAAGCTGTCCGCAACATCGCGTATCGCTTCACCCGGCATCCGTCCGCGCAACTGTACCTGCCCTTCGGGGCTGAGGGTTGCGATGAATTCAGACGGGCCGCTGTCTTTTTCATCGGGCAAGGGCAAAACGGCGTTTAGCACGAAGACATCGGGCAGGGTCGCCTCCAACTCCCCGATGACCCGGTCAAAGAGTGCGGGCTGCGTGCCCTCGGCGGCCGCAAGGGTGATGTCTGCGTCGGAAAAGGTGACCGTCCCATCCCCCAAGGCGTTAAGCGCGTCAATGGCGTCTACGACCGCATCGGTCCACGAAGGGGATGGCACGCCCATGCCAACAGTGCAGCGACCCGGACCCGTCAGCCCGGCCCTGAACGCTGCATCCAGAATACGGCCCCGCGCCTCATCCGTATCGGCAGAACAAGCATCAAATCGCGTACCATTTTCGTCTTTCACGAAACGCAGCGTAAAAGGCGTGATCACCGGGCGCGGCGCTGTGATATTCAAAGAGACGCGCAGCGCCGGCGGGGCGATGCGGAACAGATGCGCCTCCATCTGCGCCTTGTCTGCCGCGCTTTGTGCAATGGCGGTGATTGATACGCGACCGGCCTCGACCGACACTTTGGCGCGCGGCAGATCCTTGATGGCGGTGATGGCATAGGCCACGGCGTCCTCCCACCCGGTTGGGGCAGGGTAGTCGGCAGTTTCCAGCAGGTCGGTGATGGGCAGATCGCTCATGGCGGAAAAGCCGTCGATGAGTGCGGCGCGATCAGTGCTTTGCGGGATCAGCCCGATGACCGAAAGACCGGCAGTATTCCTCAGCACTTCTGCGGAAAACCGGGGTGCCTCCAGTTCGGCAACTGCGGCCACTTCCATCTCATCCACGACGCGCGCGGCATCCACGATGGATCCGGCGAGACTCAGGGCCTGAAACCGCAGCGCTTCGGTCGGTGCAACGCCCGCCATCATGACCTGCAGCCCGTCGGCCTCGACTTCGGCCCAGGTCAGCCCGTTGCGATCGAGCAGATAGCGTATTTCAGTCTCTGACCTGTCTTCTATGACATTTACGGAATAGCTCGCCGCCAGCAAGGATGCGCCTGCGGCAATCGCAAAGGTTGTGACAACGAGGTGAGCGCGAGAAAGTGGCATATCATCCTGAAACTGTTAGATGTCGGTTTCTTTGATAGGGGGCGGGCGCACAGGTTTCAATCACAGCAACAGGGCGATGCCAAAGAACACAAGCGGGATCATGCCGGTGTCCCGGTTCGCGCGAAACAGCTGCAACAGCTTTGCGTTGTCGTCCGTATCCAGACCGCGCAGCTGCCACGCCATGTGCCAGCCCATGGCCCATGGCCCGCCGAGCGCAACCACAAGCGCGAGCAAGTTCGCGGCTGGCATGACGGCAAAAATCACGGCGACCCCCATAAGGCCCACGGTCGCCATCAAAAAGCGGCGCAACCACGCCGGGGTCTTGTCCCCAAAGAGCCGCGCGGTGGATTTGATCCCGATCAACGCATCATCTTCGGTGTCCTGATGGGCATAGATCGTGTCATAAAACAGGGTCCACGCGATACCGGCGGCGTAAAGAACCACGGCGGGCGCATCAAGCTGGCCGCTATGGGCCGTCCACGCCAGCAGCGCACCCCAGTTGAATGCAAGGCCAAGGAACACCTGCGGCCACCATGTGAACCGTTTGGCGAAAGGATAGATTGCAACAGGCAGCAGCGCCAGAATACCAAGGCCAATCGCGGCAAGGTTGAACGTGAGCAGAATGCCGAACGCCAGTACCGCCTGCGCGCACATCCAAATGACGGCGCCGCGCACCGTGACCTGACCCGAGGGGATCGGACGCGAGCGGGTACGTTCAACGCGCCCGTCAAAATCACGATCGGTGATGTCATTCCACGTGCAGCCCGCACCGCGCATCAACCAAGCGCCGAGCGCGCAACCTATGGCGATCCACAGATCAAACCAGCTTGCCTGCTGGGTATAGAGCATCGACAGCGCAAGGCCCCACCAGCAGGGCAGCAGCAGCAACCACGTCCCAATCGGGCGATCCGCGCGGCTGAGACGCAGATAGGGGCGCGTCGCCGCCGGGGCATAGAGATCGACCCAGTTGTCTTTTGGCGCATCCGCGACCTGACCATCTGGCGCTTGGGCTGGCTCTTGCATATGTATCTCCGTATGGACCGCTCAGTCACAGCCAAAATCCGGCTCTATGTAGATCACCCTTTGGGGGAGGGGCAATCTGTTCCTGTGTCGCGGGATCAGGCGCATTACCTTTTCGGCGTGATGCGCTTGGGTGTGGGCGCGCATGTTCTGGTGTTTGACGGGCAAAGCGGCGAGTGGCTGGCTGAAGTCGCGCAGGCGGGCAAGCGGGCTGGGGAATTGCGTCTGCTCCGTCAGATACGGCCCCTCTTGATGCCCCCTGACCTCTGGCTTTTGTTCGCGCCGATCAAAAAGGCCCGAACGGATTTCATCGTGGAAAAGGCCGTGGAGATGGGGGCCGCGCGGATCATGGCCGTCCAAACGGAATTTACCAACGCAGGGCGTATTCAGCGCGACCGATTGCAGGCCCATGCGGTTGAAGCTGCCGAGCAATGTGGCGGTACTTTTGTGCCGCCGGTTGATGATCTTGTTCGGCTGGACCGGGTGCTGGATGGTTGGGATACCACGCGAAGCATCATGTTTTGTGACGAAGAACGTGCAGGCGAGCGCCTGACGCTGCCTCAAAACGCGGGGCCCTGGGCGATCCTGATCGGCCCGGAGGGTGGTTTTTCGCCCCGTGAGCGGGAAAAACTCGGCAGCCTTGCGCATGCGCACCCCGTGTCGCTAGGGCCACGTATCCTGCGGGCGGATACGGCGGCGGTTGCCGCATTGACCCTGTGGCAGCAGGCCTTGGGGGACTGGACATGAGGGCGCATGATGACAACGAAAGGACGCAAGATGATCCGTCCTGAAGCCAAAGCGCAGATCATCCGCTGGCGCGAGGCTTTGATCGGGGTGATTGCCGTTTGCATCGGGCTCTTGTGGCTCAGTGATGCAGGGCCTCTGTTCTTGCTGCCCGCACTTGCCGCGCTGATCGGCGGGGCCGCGCTGATCTGGATCGGGGTTCAGCGTGCCAGATTTCGCCACGCGGGTGACGGTCCGGGGTCGGTGCGGGTGGATGAAGGGCAGATCATCTATTTTGGCCCCCTTACAGGCGGCGCTGTGGCCTTGCGCGAACTGACCAGCGTGACGCTTGATCACAGGCATTTCCCTGCGCATTGGCGGCTGCGCGAAGGCACAGCGCCCGAGCTGCTGATCCCGGTGAATGCCGAAGGGGCGGAGGCCCTTTTCGATGCCTTTGCGACATTGCCCGGCCTTCGGATGGAACAGGTGCTGGCCGCTTTGAAATCATCCCGGAAGACCACAATGCTTTTGTGGCAGCGCGACAGACCTGTTGACGTAAAGGCCCGGTTGCATTGACACCCGGTTCATTTCGGCCCATCCCTCAGAAGTCACAGTGAACAAAACACACGGAGCCTCCCCCTATGTCTATTCCTCAGTCTGGCGGCGGCCCAATCACGTCATATGACCAGATGGTTGGCTATCTCGCCAGTGGGTGCAAGCCCAAGGAAGACTGGCGGATCGGCACCGAGCACGAGAAATTCGGTTATTGCAAGGACACGCTACTGCCCTTGCCCTATGAGGGGGACCGCTCCATCCGGGCGATGCTTGAAGGGTTGCGCGATACCTTCGGCTGGGCACCGGTTTCCGAGGATGGCAAGATCATCGGCCTTGAAAAGGACGGCGCGAATGTCAGCCTTGAACCCGGTGGCGCGCTGGAACTGTCAGGCGCGCCGCTCGAGACGATCCATGAGACCTGCGACGAGGTCAACGTCCACCTGCGCGAGGTCAAAGAGGTCGCGGATCGGATTGGCGTGGGTTTCATCGGCTTGGGTGCGGCCCCCATCTGGACGCATGAGCAGATGGATCTGATGCCCAAGGGGCGTTACAAACTGATGAACGATTACATGACCAAGGTCGGCACGATGGGCCGTGTCATGATGCGGCGCACCTGCACGGTTCAGGTCAATCTGGACTTCGGTTCCGAGGCGGACATGGTGCAGAAAATGCGCGTGGCCCTCGCGTTGCAGCCCGTTGCGACGGCCCTTTTTGCGAACTCACCGTTCTTTGAAGGCAAGCCAAACGGCCATAAATCCTGGCGTTCACGCGTGTGGCGCGATCTGGATGCGGCACGTACGGGCATGCTCCCCTTTGTTTTTGAGGAGGGTTTCGGGTTTGAACGCTGGGTCGAATACGCTCTGGATGTGCCCATGTATTTTGTCTACCGCGATGGCAGATACATTGATGCGCTGGGGTTGTCGTTTCGCGATTTTCTAAAGGGTGAACTGTCGGCCCTGCCGGGTGAGGTTGCGACACTGTCTGACTGGGCGGATCACCTGACCACCGCCTTTCCCGAAGCGCGCGTGAAGAAATACATCGAAATGCGCGGTGCGGATGGCGGTCCGTGGCGCAGGCTCTGCGCGCTGCCGGCGTTTTGGGTTGGCCTGATGTATGACCAGACTGCGCTTGATGCCGCATGGGACCTTGTCAAAGGGTTTGACGCCGAGACGCGCGACGCTTTGCGTGTTGCGGCCTCGGTTGATGGTCTTCAGGCAAAGGTCAACGGCATCAGCATGCATGATCTGGCCCGTGAAGCGGTCGCGATCAGCCAGTCAGGCCTTGCCGCGCGTGCCCGCCCGGGTGCCGGTGGCATGGTGCCGGATGAAACGCATTTCCTGAACGCGCTGCATGAGAGCATCGAAACCGGCAAAACATCCGCCGATGAACTGCTCGATCGCTATCATGGCGACTGGAACGGCGACCTGACGCGCATCTACGACGAATACTCCTACTGAAAACAAAAAGCAGCCCGCAAGGGGGCTGCCTTTTTATCGATCGGTTTGGGTGTCTTAGGCAGTCCTGAGTGGACGCGCCCTGGCGGAAGTTCCAGGACGCGTGCGCTGTGGATGCGGCAAATTCGGGAAGGTCCGTTCTGTCATACCGAGTTTCGAGTAAAGCAACCTGCCAAAAGCTGTTTTTATAGCGTATGACGCATGGTCAGGAACACTGCATATCACCTTACATGTTGAAACCCTTGATTTATGGCAACGCTGGGTACTTCTGATTTTTCGCATGACGTTTCATCGAAGGTTTACGCTTTCTTCATATGCCATCCGGAAAAAGGGGGCTAAGCGCCCCCCCCGTCGATATCACCGCAAAATATGCACGCCGCATTTTGCATGGCGCACCACGCGTGCGGCTGTTGAGCCGAGGAAATAGTCCTCGAACCCGGGCTTGTGGGACGCGATGACGATGCAATCAGCGTCATGTGTTTTACTGTATTCCAGAATGCTCGTGTAGGCGTGGCCGTGCACAATGGCAAACTCACATGTGGCTTTCACGCCTGCGGCCATTTCTTTCAGCCCGTTCAATGCGTCTTTCGTGTGCTGCTCCTTCAATCCTTCCGGCAAGTATGTCGTAGCGTAGGAAGGCACCTCTTCCATGACATGCAGCAGTGTGATCTTGCCGCCCTCTTCCAAAAGTTGCTGGGCAACCTTCAAGGATTGGGCACTGCGTTCGCCATGATCGAATACGACTGGAACGATGATATTGGTGTACATTTCAACTTCTCCTTTAAGTTAACCGTACCCTACACCATCTTTACCCGGCAGGCCTTGATCAGGATCAGACCGCCGCCGGTTTCTGCGCCTTTGTCGCTTGGCTGGGCGCAAGACCGTTGTACATGAAAAAAGCCCCGGAGGGGTTCTCCGAGGCTTTGTTTTCAAAGTGCAAACCTCCGGTTATTGCGGGATATCGCCGGTGATCCCTTCAACATAAAAGTTCATGCCAGCAAGGGTTCCATCATCGGCGGTTTCACCCTCGGCCAACCAGACGGAACCGTCCTGCTTGTTGATCGGGCCGGTGAACGCGTGATAGGAGCCGTCCGCAAGAGATGCCTTGAGGGCCATTGCCTCTTCCTTGACATTTGCGGGAACCGCATCCGTGATCTCGCCGATACCCACCATGCCATCACCGATCCCGTGCCATGTGTCGACGCTTTCCCATGTGCCGTCCATAACCGCTCTGGTGCGCGCAACATAGTAATCGCCCCATTCATCCAGGATCGCGCTGACGCGTGGGAATGGCGCATAGGCGGACATATCAGAAGCCTGCCCGAAGGTGATCACATTGCCGGCTTCCTGAGCTGCAGCATGCGGTGCTGTGGAGTCGGTATGCTGCAGGATCACATCGGCCCCCTGTTCGATCAGGGCTGTGGCCGCGTCTGCTTCTTTTGCAGGGTCAAACCACGTGTAGACCCAGATGATCTTGAACTCGACGTCGGGGTTGACCTTGGATGCGTGCAGATAGGCCGAATTGATACCGCGAATAACTTCCGGGATCGGAAAAGATGCAATGTAGCCGATGATATTGCTCTCGGTCATGCTGCCCGCAATGTGGCCCTGCACGGCGCGCCCTTCGTAAAAGCGGGCGGAATAGGTCGACACATTGGGATGCAGACGTTTGTAGCCGGTCGCATGTTCGAATTTCACATCCGGGAACTTGGCCGCGACATTGTTTGTCGCATCCATATAGCCAAAGGAGGTGGTGAAAATCAGGTCCGCACCGTTCAGGGCCATCTGTGTCATGACGCGCTCGGCATCCGGGCCTTCGGCGACGCTTTCGACAAAGACAGTCTCAACGGCATCGCCGAACTCGGCTTCGACCTGTTGACGGGCCTGATCATGTGTAAAGGTCCAGCCACCGTCCCCGACGGGGCCAACGTAGACAAAACCCACCGTGGTCTTGTCTTGCGCGACTGCGCCAGCAGCAAAGCCAAGCGCGAGGGCAGCGCTGGCCAATAGGGTCGTAAGTTTCATATTCAGGTCTTCCCCATGTTAAACCGCCCCTGTGCCGGGGCGCTGATATGCCTCTAGTTTGAGGCGTGAAAGGTCCGGCCCAATGAACCGGGGGCAGCGCTCTTATCCGCAGAGAGGACAACGAGCACGACGATCGTAATAACGTAAGGCGACATTGCCAGATATTCGACGGGAATGGCAACGCCAGCCCCCTGCAAATTAAGCTGCAACTGGGTGATTCCGCCAAAAAGATAGGCACCCAGCAGCACGCGCCATGGCTTCCAGCTGGCAAATACCACCAGCGCGAGAGCGATCCAGCCAACACCTGCCGTCATCCCTTCGGTCCACTGAGGCACACGGATCAGACTGATGTAGGCACCACCCATCCCCGCGCAGGCCCCGCCGAACATGATCGCCAGCGTTCGAATCCGCACGACCTTGTAGCCAAGGGCATGGGCGGCGTCATGATTTTCACCCACGGCACGCAAAACAAGGCCCATGCGTGTGAATTTCAGGGTGGCCCAGACCGCCGCCACAACGGCAATCCCGACGTATAAGATCGGATCATGCGAGAACAAAATCGGCCCGATGATCGGGATATCGCCCAGAAAACCGAAATTCACATCCGGCATGCGCGGCGGTTTTATGCCGACATATCCCTGCCCCAGAAGGGCCGAGAGCCCCAGCCCAAACAGCGTCAACGCCAGACCGGAGGCAACCTGATTGGCCAGCGTCACTTGCGTCAGGAAGGCAAAGAGCAGGCTGAGCAGCGCACCGCCGATGGCCGCCGCGACAAACCCGACCACTGGGGAGTTGGTTTCAACCGCAATCGCAAAACCGCAGATGGCACCGACGATCATCATGCCCTCGACGCCGAGGTTCAGGACACCGGCACGTTCGGCGACCAATTCGCCGGTGGCGGCCAGCAAAATCGGGGTTGCCGCGCTCATCAGAGCGGCGATCAACAGGATCGGGTTGATGGCAGACAAATCCATTATGCAACCTCTGTACGGCCAAAACGCAGCCGGTAATTGGTGAAAAGATCAAGCGCCAGAAGGAAAAACAACAACATCCCCTGAAAGACCTGAATAGCGGCGGCGGGCAGGCCCAACTGGCCTTGTGCGATGTCGCCGCCGATATAGGTCAGCGCCATCAAAAGCCCCGCCAGCACGATTCCGACAGGGTGCAAACGCCCCAAAAACGCGACGATGATGGCTGTGAAACCGTAGCCCGCGTTGAAATCAATACCGACCTGACCGGCGGGTCCTGAGACCTCGAAAAGCCCGGCAAGGCCCGCCAGCATGCCTGATGTGCCGAGGCAAAAGATGATCAGCCGGTTTGGGTTCACGCCGGAGAAACGCGCGGCACGCGGTGCTTCACCGGTGACGCGGATGGCAAAGCCGAGCCGGTGGCGCGCCAGAAGAACATAGGCAAAGATCACCGCGATCATCGCCGCAACAACGCCCCAGTGCATGCCGGTATTCGCGATCAGATCGGCATTGTGGGCAGATGGGTATTGTTGCAGGTTGCGACTTCCGGGAAAGCCCATGCCGTCAGGATTTCTCAGTAACCCCAATGACATGGAAGCAAGGAATTGTTCGGCCACATAGACCAGCATCAGCGAGACGAGGATTTCGTTGGTGCCGAATTTCACCTTGAGCACCGCCGGGATCATCGCCCAGATCCAGCCGCCGAACGCACCGGCCAGAACCATCGCAGGAAAGATCAGCGCACTTTCCGCCGGGTAAAATGCCAATCCGACACCTGCGCCGAACAACGCGCCCATGATGTATTGCCCCTCGGCCCCGATGTTCCATATCCCTGCTTTGAAACCGAGGCTGAGGCCAATGGCGATCAGCACAAGCGGCGCGCCCTTGATCAACAATTGCGGACGGTAGAAGAACGAAAACTCGCCAAACAGCGGGTCCCAGAAAATCGTGACGATGGATTGAACCGGGTCCTTGCCCAAAGCTGCAAACAACAGCCCGCCGAAAAAGAATGTGGCAAGCACGGCCAGAACAGGGGTTGCATAGGCAAAGAGGCGGCTGGGTTGGGGGCGTTTTTCAAGCCTGAGCATGTCGGACCCTTATCTGGCGCATTGGTGGTTGGTTCTGCGGTTTAAACATGCGCCACCTCCATTCCGTGTGCGCCGCCCATCATCAGGCCGATCTGTTCAACCGTCAGCCCTTTTGTGGGACGCGGTGCCGACAGGCGGCCCTCGTTCAGCGCGGCGAAGTGATCGGAAATCTCCATCAACTCATCAAGGTCCTGACTGATGACGATGACGGCGGCATTGCCTTCGGCCAGATCCAGCAGCGCCTGCCGGATCGCAGCGGCAGCAGAAGCGTCAACGCCCCATGTCGGCTGATTGACCACAAGGATTTCGGGGCGCTGCAACACCTCGCGCCCGATCACGAATTTCTGCAGGTTGCCGCCTGACAGCGAGCGCGCCGCGTTGTCCGGACCCGGCGTGCGTACATCGAAGGCGTCGATGATACGTTCGGCAAAGCCGCGCGCGGCGGGCCAGTTGAGAAACCCGTTCTGTTCCAGTTTCTCGCGCGCCGCCCCGGTCAGCATGGCGTTTTCGGTCAGCGACATATCCGGGGCTGCCGCATGGCCCAAACGCTCTTCGGGGGCGGCCAGTATCCCCAGCTTACGCCGTGCGTTTGGCCCTGCCTTGCCGATATCTGCGCCGCGAAAAAGAACCATGCCCGGATCGGCGGGTGTTTCACCGGATAAGGCGGCCAGCAGTTCATCCTGCCCATTTCCGGCCACACCCCCAATGCCGAGGATTTCGCCTTGCCGCAGGGTCAGCGTGATATCGCGCAGCGGCATGCCAAAAGCGGAAGGCGCCGGTCGCGACAGGTTCTTCAGATGCAACAAGGGTTCCCCCAAGGCCACGCCGGACCGTTTCGGCGTGGTCAGCACCTTGCCCACCATCATTTCCGCCATGTCGCGCGCGCTGGTGTCGCGTGGGATGCAATCGCCCACCACCTTGCCCAATCGCAGGATCGTGGCAGCATCGCAGAGGGTGCGGATTTCTTCGAGTTTGTGGGAGATATATAGGATCGACGTGCCCTCGGCACTCAAGGTGCGCAATGTCTCAAACAGGATGTCAACCTCCTGCGGGGTCAGGACCGACGTGGGTTCATCCATGATCAGCAGCTTGGGTGCTTGCAACAGACACCGAATGATTTCAACGCGTTGCCGCTCACCAGCCGAGAGGTCGCCGACAATGCGATCCGGCGAGAGCGGCAGTCCGTATGTATCCGAAACCTTGCGGATTTGCTCGGACAATGCCCCCATTTTCGGGGCGTCTTCCATGCCCAGAGCGATGTTTTCCGCCACGCTAAGGGCATCGAAAAGCGAAAAGTGCTGGAACACCATGCCGACACCGGCAGCACGGGCCGCGCGGGGTTCGGGGGGTGAAAACACCTCTCCGTGCAGGCGCATGTCGCCCGTGTCGGGTTTGACCAGGCCATAGATCATCTTGACCAGCGTGGATTTGCCCGCGCCGTTTTCGCCCAGCAATGCATGGACTTCCCCCGGTTCGATCTGGAGCGATACGCGGTCATTGGCCAGCACGCCCGGATAGGCTTTGGTCAGACCCTGCAAAGATAAAAGGGGTGTCATGCGTATCCTTCCAGGTGGGCCGCGCGTGCGGCGGTGCGCAGCAGATCCGCCGCCACCCCCAGCGCGATCACATGCGGGTGTTTGCCAAGGGACGGGTCACCAATCGGGCAAGTGATCCGGTCAATCGACGCGCCGCTATGCCCCAATCCCTTGAGCCGGGATTTGAAACGCGCCCATTTGGTGGCCGACCCGATCAGCCCGGTCGTGCGAAACCCGTGGTGCAGCAGCCGATGGCAGAGTTCCAGATCCAGATCATGCGAGAAGGTGACGATGATATGTTCAGCCTGTTGCGGTGCATAGGCGACAAGCCGTTCCGGGCGTGCTGCGGTCAATGTGGTGACTGTGTCTGGGATATGGTCGGGAAAGCGGTCCGCAGTCACGTCCACCCATGTCAGTCTGACGCCGGGCAAAGGGGCCAGCACCGATATCAGGGCGCGCCCCACGTGGCCCGCGCCCCAGATCCATATGTCGCGGGTGGGCGTGGTTACGGGTTCAACCATCCAGCCTGAAACCAGCGCAGGTTCCGGCAGCACGCCCGTGTTGCGCGCTGTGGTTTTGATCCGGGCGACGGGCAGCGGCATGTCGCCGGGGCCGCGGGCTATCACATCCTCTGGCAGGGCCTCGGCTGCGGCCAGATCAAAGCTCTCGGTCACGATATCAACCGACCCGCCACAACACTGTCCCATGTCCGGACCCAATGCGTGGCGTGTGATGTTGAAATAGCCGGGTGTGGCGATGTCGCGCGCGGCCGCCATAAGCGCATGTTCCAAAGCGCCGCCGCCGATCGTCCCGGATGCGCCCGCGCGCCAGACCAGCACGGCGGCGCCCACTTCGCGCGGGGCTGATCCGCGCACGCGCGCCACCACAACGCGCGTCACGAGGCCGTGGTGTCTGCACGCGTCGATCAGGGCAGAGCGGTCAAATGACATTAGTCCCAAACCTCTTTGCGGGTGCGATTTATCGCCTTTAAAATCGCCTCGGCAGTCGCCGGGGCCTGCAGGTCCGCATAGGCCGGGCCACAGGATTGAACCGCTTGCGACAGGGCGGAAAATGCCGAAATACCCAGCATCAACGGGGGTTCTCCCACGGCTTTTGAACGGTAAACAGTGTCTTCGGTGTTGGGCGCGTCCCAGAGCGAGACGTTGAACACATCGGGTCGGTCCGAACAGGCGGGGATCTTGTAGGTGGAGGGCGCATGGGTGCGCAAACGGCCCTGATCGTCCCAGACCAGTTCCTCGGTTGTCAGCCATCCGACCCCCTGTACATAGCCCCCCTCGACCTGCCCGATATCAAGGCTGGGGTTCAGAGAGGCGCCTGCATCATGGATGATATCAGCGCGCAGGATGCGGTTTTCCCCGGTCAGCGTATCGACCGCAACCTCTGTCGCCGCGACGCCATAGGCAAAGTAAAAGAACGGGCGGCCCTTGCCCCTGATCCGGTCCCATTCCAGTTTCGGGGTCTTGTAAAACCCGGTCGCAGACAGGCTGACCCGCGCAAGGTATGCCTTTTGTGCGACATCCGCAAAACTGTATTCAGCGCCGGCAACTGACACGATGCCATCGCTGAACACCACATCCGCCGGGTCGCATTGATGCTCCTGCGCCAGCAGATCGGCCATACGGTCTCGAATGGTATCGCAGGCCGCCTGTACGGCCATGCCGTTCAGATCGCTTCCCGATGATGCGGCGGTGGCGGAGGTATTGGGCACTTTGGCGGTATCCGTCGCGGTGATCTTGACCTGTGCGGTGTCGATACCGAAGCGCGCGGCGGCGACCTGCGCCACCTTTTGAAACAACCCCTGTCCCATTTCCGTGCCACCGTGGTTCAGGTGCACTGATCCATCCTGATAGACATGCACCAACGCACCCGCCTGATTAAGATGCGTGAGCGTAAAGGAAATACCGAATTTGACCGGTGTCAGGGCGATGCCCTTTTTGATCCAGCGGTTTTCTGCATTCCACCGTGCGACAGCCTGAACGCGTGCGTCATAGTCACAGTCTGCGCGCAGCCGGGCGATCATTTCCGGGACGATGAAGTCTTCGACCGTTTGGCCATAAGGGGTTTGATTGCGCGCCCCTTTACCCGGTGCTGCGTAAAAATTCCGGTGCCGCACATCGAGCGGGTCGAGATCAAGCGTGGCAGCTACATGGTCCATGACACGCTCAATCCCGAGCACCCCTTGCGGGCCGCCAAACCCCCGAAAGGCCGTCGCGCTTTGCGTGTTTGTTTTCAGCCTGTGGCTGGTGATGCGCACGGCAGGCAAGTAATAGGTATTGTCCGCATGCAGCATCGCGCGATCCGCCACCGGCAGGGACAGATCCTGCGCCCATCCGCAGCGCGCAAGATGTGTGAAATCAATGGCTGTAATACGGCCGCGGGCATCAACGCCAACCTTGTATTCGACACGGAAATCGTGCCGCTTGCCGGTGATGAGCATATCATCATCACGGTCATATCGCATCTTGCAGGGGCGGCCTAGCATGCCTGCCGCCACGGCGCAGGCAACGGCCAAGGCGTTGCCTTGGCTCTCTTTTCCGCCGAAACCGCCGCCCATGCGCCGGGTTTCGACCCGGACCGCATGCATGGGCACGCCCAGGGCTTCGGCCACTTTGTGCTGGATTTCAGTGGGGTGCTGGGTGGAACTGCTGACCAGCATATCGCCGCCTTCTTGCGGGAAAGCGATAGCCGCCTGACCTTCGAGGTAGAAATGCTCCTGACCGCCGATGTCAAGCTGCCCGTCGATCACATGTTCCGCAGCGGCGAAACCGTCTCCAAGGTTGCCGCGTTCGTAGATGCGCGGGCCGTCTTCAAAGCGGCTGTTTGCTTTGAGCGCGTCATCAACCGTCAGCAGCGCGGGCAGGGGGTCGATGTCGATCTCCCCAAGGCGTGCGGCGTGCCGTGCTGCCAGATGCGACGTGGCCACGACGAGGAAAATGGGCTGGCCGACATAGTGTACCACCCCTTGCGCCAAGAGCGGTTCGTCATGGGCGGCGGGGGAGACGTCATTCGTGTGGGGCAGATCCTCTGCGGTCAGCACCGCGACAACCCCTTGCGCCTGTCGCACAGGGTCGAGGTTCATACCCTTTATTTTGCCATGGGCGAGCGCGGATACGCCAAATGCAAGATGCAGCGTGTCGGCGGGGCTGGGGACATCATCGACATAGCGGGCATCGCCGGTGACATGCAGGCGAGCGGCATCATGGGGAAGCGGTTTGGCGACGCTCATGGCGTCACCTCTAACACGGATGTGGTGACGCCCTGATCCTCAAGCCAATAGCGGTGCAGCATGTTTTGCGCTGTCATCATTCGGTATTGCGCACTGGCGCGCATGTCGCTCAAGGGGGCGAAATCCGCGCTGAGCGCCGCCATTGCAGCGGTGACGCTGGCCTCGCACCATTCGGCACCTTGCAGTGTTGCCTCGGCTTGCGACGCGCGTTTTGGCGTGCCTGCCATGCCACCAAAGGCCAGCCGTGCCTGCGCAACACGTCCGCTTTCCACGGTGATCGAAAAGCACCCGCACAGGGCAGAGATATCCTGATCAAACCGTTTGGAAAGCTTGTAGCACCGCAATCGGTCTGGCTGATGCGGAAGGGTGATTTTCTCGACAAACTCGCCGGGGGCGCGGTCCTGTTTGCCGTATTCCAGAAAGAAATCTTCAAGCGGCATGCTCCGTCGCGCCGCCCCACGGCGCAGATGCAGCACTGCCCCCAGTGCGATCAATGCAGGCGAACCATCCCCGATCGGGGAGCCATTGGCGATGTTCCCGCCGATGGTGGCCGCATTGCGCACCTGCACAGATCCGTACCGCCGGATCAGGGCTGCAAAGGACGGGTGCGGGTCGGCCATAGCGGTTTCCAGATCGCTCAATGTGACCGCCGCGCCGATCTCGATTCCGTCATCGGTCGATGTGATCGCCCGCAGGTCAGCGCAGTTGTTCAGAAAGGCGACCGGCCCAAGATCGCGGAAGTCCTTGGTAACCCACAAGCCCACATCCGTGGCCCCGGCGATCAACGTGCCATCGGGGTGTTGCGTGTACCATTCGGCCAACGCGTCCGAAGTCTTTGGTTGCGCGTGACCCGCAGCGGATGCGACCGGCGCAGGGTCGGGGGCGGTGTCCTGCATATGGGGTGGCACGGCTGCATCGCGGGCGGCCTCGCAGGCGCGGATGATCGGCGCATAGCCGGTGCAACGGCACAGGTTCCCGGAGAGTTGCACATCGTCATCGCTCGCCCCATTGAGATGCGCGGTCGCCATGGAGACCACGAAACCGGGGGTGCAAAACCCACATTGGCTGCCGTGATGATCAATCATCGCCTGTTGCACCGGGTGCAGCGTTCCGCAGGGTGCAGAAATCCCCTCGACCGTGCGCAGGGCCTTACCGTTGATCTGCGGCAGGAACAGGATGCAGGCATTCAGCGCTCTGGCACCGGTTTCATCCGTCACCATGACGGTGCACGCGCCGCAGTCGCCTTCGTTGCAGCCTTCTTTCGTCCCTGTCAGTTTTTTATGGTCCCGTAACCAATCCAATACTGTCGTCGTCGGCGATACATCCGAAAGCGCTACAGTTTCTCCGTTCAGGCGAAACGTGATGTTCATTGGGTCAGATCCGCCGCGTTACTCCAGACCTTTGGGCATGCCATGCGTTCGATGCGGCGTAGAACAGCAGGCGGTCAACATTTCATGACGCTATTCAAGGGAGCCGGGTGTGGCAAGAAAAAATATAGGTGCCAAAACCGTCTTTCGGCGCCGTGCTGAAAATATGGTCTCGGCGTGTCCGTGCTCTCTGGCAGCGCTGCGCGCGCTGGCATAGGGTATCGAAATGAGCACACATCCCCGATTCATTCACCTGCGCACCCACTCCGAATACTCCCTGCTGGAAGGGGCGCTGCGCCTGAAAAAACTGCCCTCAATGTGCCGCGATGCGGGCATGCCTGCCTTGGCGTTGACGGATAAGAACAACATGTTTGCCGCTCTGGAGTTTTCAGTTGCCATGTCCGGGGCAGGCGTTCAGCCAATTCTGGGCTGTCAGGTCGATGTGGCCTATGTCACCGCACAGCCGGGGGAGAGGGAACGCGCGCCCGCACCCGTCGTTTTGCTCGCCCAGAGTGAGGCTGGGTACGAGAACCTGATGCGGCTGAACTCGTGCCTTTACATCGACAAGGGCGGGGCCTTGCCGCAGGTGACGCTGTCGGAACTGGAAAGCAATGCCGGCGGGATCATCTGCCTGACGGGCGGGCCGGATGGCCCGGTGGGGCAACTTTTGCAACTTGGTCAGATGCCTGCCGCGCAGGCGCTGATGGACCGGCTGAAAGCGGCGTTTCAAGACCGGCTTTACATTGAATTGCAGCGCCATCCGGGCGAGTCCGGCCAGCCGGAGAAGGAGCGGTTGACCGAGCGCGGCTTCGTGGAAATGGCCTATGCGATGGACCTGCCGCTGGTTGCGACCAATGATGTCTATTTCCCGAACTCAGACATGTATGAAGCGCATGATGCGTTGATCTGCATTGCAGAGGGCGCCTATGTCGATCAGCAGGACGACCGTCGCCGCCTGACCAATCAGCATTATTTCAAGTCGCAATCGGAGATGGTCGCTCTGTTTGCGGACCTGCCGGAAGCCATTGAGAACACCGTTGAAATTGCCAAGCGCTGCGCCTTTCAGGCGTATAGGCGCGATCCCATTTTGCCCAAGTTCGCAGATGACGAGGTCGAGGAGTTGCGCAAACAAGCGCATGCCGGCCTCAAGGCTCGGCTGGAGGTTATTCCCCATGCCGCGAGCGTCGAGGACTATACCAAACGGCTCGATTTCGAGCTTGGCATTATCGAGGGCATGGGCTTTCCCGGCTACTTTCTGATCGTTGCGGATTTCATCAAATGGGCCAAGGAGCAGGGGATACCCGTCGGGCCGGGCCGCGGGTCGGGCGCGGGAAGCCTTGTGGCCTATGCGCTGACGGTCACGGACCTTGATCCGCTACGCTACAACCTGCTGTTCGAACGTTTCCTGAACCCGGAACGTGTGTCGATGCCGGACTTTGATATCGACTTCTGTATGGATCGCCGCGAAGAGGTCATCCGCTACGTTCAGGAGAAGTATGGCCGCGACAAGGTGGGACAAATCATCACTTTTGGTGCGCTTTTGTCAAAGGCTGCGGTGCGCGATATCGGCCGTGTTCTGCAAATGCCCTATGGTCAGGTGGACCGTCTGTCCAAGATGATACCCGTCGAGGGCGTTAAGCCTGTGTCGATCGAAAAGGCGCTGGCGGATGAGCCGCGCCTGCGCGAAGAGGCCAAGAACGAAGAGGTCGTGGCGCGTCTACTGAACTACGGCCAGCAGGTCGAGGGGCTGTTGCGCAACGCCTCCACCCACGCCGCCGGGGTTGTGATCGGCGACAGGCCGCTCGATGCTTTAGTGCCGCTTTATCAGGACCCAAGATCCGAAATGCCCGCCACCCAGTTCAACATGAAATGGGTGGAACAGGCAGGACTGGTCAAATTCGACTTTCTGGGCCTCAAGACGCTGACCGTGATCCAGAACGCGGTTGAACAGATCATGGCATCGGGCAGGCCGCTGCACATTGCCGCCGACGGGACGGAGCTTTATGAACCGGCTCCGGGCACGGAAAACGACATCAATGCGATCCCGCTGGATGATGAACGGTCCTACAAGCTTTATGCCAGCGCCAAGACGGTGGCCGTGTTTCAGGTGGAAAGCTCGGGCATGATGGATGCGCTGAAACGCATGAAACCCACCTGTATCGAGGATATCGTCGCACTTGTGGCGCTTTATCGTCCCGGCCCGATGGAGAACATCCCGACCTATTGCGAGGTCAAGAACGGCCTGCGCGAACTGCAATCCATCCACCCGTTGATCGACGATATTCTTGAGGAAACGCAAGGTATCATCGTTTATCAGGAACAGGTGATGCAGATCGCGCAGGTCATGGCGGGCTATAGCCTTGGCGGTGCTGATCTGTTGCGCCGCGCCATGGGTAAAAAGATCGCCGAAGAGATGGCCAAGGAACGCCCCAAGTTCGAAAAGGGCGCGGTGGCCAATGGCGTCGACAAGGACAAGGCGCGCGAAGTCTTTGACCTACTGGAGAAATTCGCCAACTACGGGTTCAACAAATCGCACGCGGCGGCCTATGCGGTCGTCAGCTATCAAACGGCGTGGCTCAAGGCGAACCACCCGGTGGAGTTCATGGCCGGTGTCATGAATTGCGATATCCACCTGACCGACAAGCTGGCGATCTATTTCGAAGAGGTGCGCAAGCGGCTGGAACTGCCCTGGGTGCCGCCCTGCGTGAACCGCTCTGATGCGACGTTCAAGGTCGCGGATGGGGCGCTGGTCTATGCGCTTGGCGCGCTAAAAAACGTCGGCGTGGAGGCGATGAAGCTGATCACAGACGGGCGACGTGCCGACCCCGGCGACGAGGGCAGTCCTGACAAACCCTTCGCCACGCTCTTTGATCTGGCGCGGCGGGTGGACCTGAAACGTGTGGGCAAACGCCCGCTTGAGATGCTCGCGCGCTCCGGGGCGTTTGACGCATTGGACGCCAATCGGCGGCGCGTCTTTGGGGCGTTGGATGCGCTGGTGAATTATTCGGCGGCGATCCATGAGCAGAAAGCCTCCAATCAGGTGTCTCTCTTTGGCGAGGCGGGCGATGATCTGCCCGAACCGCGCCTGCATCCGGTGGACGACTGGCAACCTGCCGAACGTCTCAGCGAGGAATTCAAGGCGGTCGGCTTCTACCTCTCTGGCCACCCGCTGGATGATTACATGGGTCAGCTGAAACGCAAATGGGGCAACGACCGCGGCGTGCCGTTCATGACCCTTGATGAGTTGACCGAAAAAGTTACCGAACGGGGGGCCATGAATGCGCGCCTTGCGGGTATCGTCGCCGGTCGGCAGGAACGTAAATCGGCGCGCGGCAACCGCTTTGCCTTTGCGCAGATGTCGGACCCGACCGGTGCCTATGAGGTGACGCTGTTTTCCGACACGCTGGAGGCGGCCCGCGATTACCTGGAGGCCGGATCGAAAGTCGTCGTTACGGTTGAGGCGACGATGGAATCCGATCAACTTAAACTTCTGGGCCGCTCTGTGGGGCCGATTGACGCCGCCACGGCGGATGTCAGCAGCATGGGGCTCAAGGTCTTTGTCGACGCACCCGAAGCGGTGGCCGCCGTCGCAACAGTGCTTGAAGGGGCGGGCCGCGCGGTCAAGGGTCGTGCGCAGGGGCCGGTCATGCTGTGCCTGATGGGGGCGGATTTGCCGGGCGAGGTCGAGGTTGAACTGGGGCAGGATTTCATCGTGAACCCGCAGATCAAGGGCGCGATCAAATCCCTCTCCGGCGTGCTGGAGGTCGAGGAAATCTGACGGCGTTTGGCCTTTGCATCGCCTGACGCAAGGCGTCCTGATCAGTAGTGCGGCGGGCGTTCATCACCCAGAACCACGCTGCCGGAACCTTGCGCCTCGCGTTCGCCTTCCCGCTGCATCAGCATGAAAACACGACGGGTCAGCACCGCGATTTCACTTTCCTGCCGGGCAACCACGTCGGACAGGTCTTCGACGGTGCGGGTCAGATGGGCGATCTGTTCTTCGAGCTTTTCCATGCCCCAGCCCCTAGCATGCACACCCGGCGCGATAAAGAGCCTGCGCGCCCATCTTGTTTGTAGCCGTTGCATCCGCTAGACCGCGCGCGACCAGACCAGCCAAAGGGACCCCTCATGGCCAAGCCCAAAAAGACACCCCGCCCCAAGGCGCAGACGCCCAAGGGCTTTCGCGACTATTTCGGTGCCGAAGTCAGCCAGCGCGCAGAGATGCTGCAAAGGATTGCCGGGGTCTATCATCGTTATGGGTTTGATGCGCTGGAAAGTTCAGGCGTGGAAACGGTTGAGGCTCTGGGCAAGTTCCTGCCCGATGTGGACCGCCCCAACGAGGGCGTGTTCGCCTGGCAGGAAGACGCGGACGCGGACAAGCCCGGCGACTGGCTCGCCCTGCGCTATGATCTGACGGCCCCCTTGGCGCGGGTCTATGCCCAGCACCAGAACGACCTGCCCAAACCTTACCGCCGCTATGCGATGGGCCCCGTCTGGCGCAACGAAAAGCCCGGTCCGGGGCGGTTCCGCCAGTTTTATCAGTGCGATGCGGATACGGTCGGCGCGTCTTCTGTTGCAGCGGATGCCGAGATCTGCGCGATGCTCTGCGATTGCCTTGAGGCGGTGGGGATCGAGCGCGGCGACTACGTGGTGCGGATCAACAACCGAAAGGTGTTGAATGGGGTGCTTGAGGTAATCGGCGCGCTAGGTGACGAGCCGCGCCTGTCACAACATTTTCAAGAAATGGCAGAAAACCTTGGTAAAAAGATGACAGCGGCAAAGGTTGGAATTGTCTTACGCACTATCGATAAATTGGATCGCTTGGGGAAAGAGGGTGTTCGTTCCTTGCTGGGGCCAGGACGCAAAGATGAGTCGGGTGACCTTACATTTGGAGCCGATTTGTCAAAGGCTCAGATCGACGTCGTTATGAGCTTTCTGGAAGCAAAAGGCGGAACAAACTCAGAAACTCTGATTAACCTCAGAGAAATTGTAGGGCGTTCTAGAATTGGCAAGGAAGGTGTTGATGAACTCGAAAAGATATCCGAGCTGCTTTCCGCAGGATCCTATGGCCCCGACCGCATCGTCATCGACCCTTCTGTCGTGCGCGGCCTTGGCTACTACACGGGTCCGGTCTATGAGGCGGAACTCACCTTCGAAATTCAAGACGACAAGGGCCGCACGCGCAACTTTGGGTCCGTCGCAGGGGGCGGGCGGTATGATGATCTGGTGAAACGCTTTACCGGGCAGGAAGTGCCTGCGACGGGCGTGTCCATCGGGGTGGATCGGCTGCTGGCCGCTCTGCACGCCAAGGGGCGTTTGGACACCACAGACGTAGGTCCCGTGGTCGTCACCGTCATGGATCGCGACCGTATGGCGGATTATCAGGCGATGGTCGCTGAACTGCGGCAGGCGGGCATCCGTGCGGAGGTCTATCTGGGCAATCCCAAGAACTTTGGCAATCAACTCAAATATGCCGATACGCGCAACAGCCCCGTCGCCGTGATCGAGGGCGGCGACGAGCACGAAAAGGGCGTGGTGCAGATCAAGGACCTGATCCTTGGTGCCGAAATCGCCAAAAGCGCCACGCTTGAGGAATGGAAGGACCGCCCCAGCCAGTTCGAGGTGCCGCGCGCAGAGCTTGTTGCAAAGGTGCGTGAAATTCTGGCGCAGCACGGGTTGGAAAAATGACAACGCGTGCAGCGACGCTGGCGCGTGCGGCGGACCTGTGTGCGTCTTTTGAGGCGGCTGGGGCGCAGCGGATCGAGACGCCTGTTTTGCAACCTGCCGAGGCGCTCCTTGATCTCTACGGCGAGGAAATCCGCGCCCGGGCCTATGTAACATCCGATGCGCTGCGGGGCGAGCAGATGCTGCGCCCGGATTTTACCGTGCCCGTGGTCCAGATGCACATGGCGCATGGGGCAGAACCTGCGCGCTATACCTATGCCGGCGAAGTGTTCCGCCGGCAGGAGCACGACCCGTCGCGCGCGAATGAATATTTTCAGGTCGGCTATGAGGTCTTTGACCGCGAAAACCCGGCGGCTGCGGATGCAGAGGTGTTTTGCCTGTTTGAAACTGTGCTCTCTCCGTTGCGCCTGCGCGCAGCGACGGGGGATATCGGCATCCTGACCGCTGCCGTGCGGGGCCTGCGCACGACGGACGCCCGGAAATCCGCGCTTTTGCGGCACATCTGGCGCCCGCGCCGGTTCCGCAGCCTGCTGGATCGCTACGCCGGTCGGATCAAGCCGTCAAAACAGCGGTTGGAATTGTTGGCAGGGCGCGCCGCTGCCCCGGATGCACCCCTGATCGGCAAACGCAGCCAGAGCGAGATCGACGCGCGGATCGCCCTGCTGCATGCCGATGCCGCGACCGCCCCCCTGAGCGAGACCGAAGTGGACTTGCTGGATGCGCTGGTCAATGTGCGCGAAACCATGCCCTTTGCCGTGCAGCAGCTGCGCGATCTGGCTGTGGATATGCCAAGTATCGAACAGGCGGTTGCACGGTTGTCCGACCGCGCCGAGGCGCTGGCCAAACGTGGCGTGGACGTCGACGCGCTGCCGTTCGAGGCGAGCTATGGGCGTACGTCGATGGAATACTACGACGGTTTTGTCTTTGGCTATTACCACCCGAAACGTCACGATTTGCCCGCAGTGGCCACAGGCGGGCGCTATGATGCGCTGACCCGTCGTTTGGGCGAGGGCGCGGAAATCCCCGCCGTCGGAGGGGTCATCCGGCCCGACCTGATGCTGATGCTGGAGGGCGGCGCATGACCGTGAAACTGGGTGTCCCGTCCAAAGGGCGGTTGATGGAAAAGACCTTTGACTGGTTCGGCCAGCATGGTGTCACCCTGTCGCGGGCGGGGTCGGATCGCGAATACGCCGGGGCAGTGGATGGTATCGAGGGCGTGGCGTTGATCCTGCTGTCCGCAGGGGAGATGCCGCGTGAACTGGCCGCCGGGCGGATACATTTCGGCGTTACGGGCACCGATCTGGTGCAGGAGAAACTGCCGCTCTGGGATCAGATGGTCGAACCGGTGCGCGAACTCGGCTTTGGGTTTGCGGACCTTGTGCTTGCGGTGCCGCAGGCCTGGGTGGATGTGGATACGCTGGATGATCTGGATGCGGTGGCCACGGCGTTTCGCCACACCCACGGCATGCGACTGCGCATCGCCACGAAGTATCACCGACTGGTGCGCGAATATCTGCGGCAGGGCGGCGTCGCGGATTATGCGCTGGTTGACAGTCAGGGCGCGACCGAGGGCACGGTGGCCAATGAAACGGCCGAAGCAATCGCGGATATCACTTCGAGCGGAGAGACCCTGCGCGCCAACCACCTCAAGATTCTGTCTGATGGTCCTGTGTTGCGCTCGCAGGCGACGCTGTGGCGCAGCAGAACTGCCGTATTTGACAAAAAGGATCGTCAGATCGCCGATCAATTGATCGAAAGGATCGGCGGATAGAGCCGGTTACAAAACCCCGATTTCAGCTAAGGCGCGGTTCAACTCGACAGGCAGAGGCTCCTCAGCGGCACGCCCCTTGGGCAGGTCCGGTGGCGCGTCGCAAACCGGTAGATAGCGCCAGCCCTGAAAGGGGCGTTTCAGGCTGGTCTGGGTGCGGATAATCGTGGGATCAAGGACGATGGCGCAACGTCTTATTCCGTCCTGACCCATGTATTCATCAAGGCGCAGCACGGTCTGGCGGCACTGAATCACACCTTTGATCACCCAATAGATCGAGCCGCCATTCACGATTTCAGCCTCGCGTTTGGGCCACATGCGGGTGACGTGACGCGGCAGACCCTCCGGCGTCTGGGCGCGTTTTGTCGCTTGCCACGCGGCCAGATCCTCAATGTTTTCCGTCCCGACGGACAGTTTGATCAGGTTCACCATCTTATCCACAGATTTACCCACGGGTTTGCCCCCAGAATCCCCAGCCTCACGCGATATAGGGTAGAGTGTTAACGGCAAAGATCAAAGTGTTGTGGTTGCTTTGCGTTTCAGTGTAATGTGTTGCCCTGCACTCCTATTTGGGGTGTCACGACATAAACGAGGCGTTGCGTTACGCAAAAGCCCTCCTTTTCCAGTGGCTTGTAACACGATCTCAGGTTACGGCGAGAGGGACAGGGCTGCAAATGCCAATGCCATGCCAGCTATCTTTTCGAGGAGTCCGCCATGACCCGATTTGCCGCCCCCATCGCCGAACAGATCTGGGACATGAAGTATCGCTTCAAGGCGGCAGATGGCGCACCCCTTGATGTCACGGTCGAGGACACATGGCGGCGCATCGCGCGCGACCTTGCGCGGGTGGAAAAGACGCCCGAGGTCTGGGAAGAGAAATTCTATGCCGCCTTGGAAGATTTCAAATATCTGCCCGCGGGGCGCATCACGGCCGGGGCAGGCACCGCGCGATCGGTGACGCTATTTAACTGTTTTGTCATGGGCACGGTGCCCGACAGTATGGGCGGCATTTTCGACATGCTGAAAGAGGCCGCGCTGACAATGCAGCAGGGCGGTGGGATCGGCTATGATTTCTCGACCATTCGGCCCAAGGGTGCAGACGTGAAGGGCGTTGCGGCGGATGCCTCTGGCCCCTTGTCGTTCATGGATGTCTGGGACGCGATGTGCCGCACGATCATGTCGGCAGGGTCGCGCCGGGGGGCGATGATGGCCACCATGCGCTGTGACCACCCGGACGTTGAGGATTT
Source organism: Roseobacter denitrificans OCh 114 (assembly GCF_000014045.1). Lineage (NCBI taxonomy): Bacteria > Pseudomonadati > Pseudomonadota > Alphaproteobacteria > Rhodobacterales > Roseobacteraceae > Roseobacter > Roseobacter denitrificans. The sequence continues at coordinate 3,926,047 of NC_008209.1, read as the reverse complement.
CATCGCCGCCAAATCAGACCCCGCGCGGTTGCGCATGTTCAATATGTCGGTGCTGATCACAGATCCATTCATGGAGGCGGTCAAGGCGGACGGACCGTGGGATCTCGTCTTTGACGGCAAGGTCTATCGCACGGTGCAGGCGCGCGATCTGTGGAACCGGATCATGCAGGCGACCTATGACTATGCCGAACCCGGCGTGATCTTCATCGACCGGATCAATCAGGCAAACAATCTGAGTTACTGCGAGACGATTGCGGCAACCAACCCGTGCGGTGAACAGCCTTTGCCGCCCTATGGCGCCTGTTTGCTTGGCTCAATCAACCTCGCGCGGCTCGTCAGCAATCCGTTCGAGGACACAGCCGCCCTGGACGAGGCCGCGCTGGATGATCTGGTGGCCACCGCTGTGCGCATGATGGATAACGTGGTGGATGCGTCGAAATTCCCACTCGAGGCGCAGGCGCGCGAGGCGCAGGCCAAACGCCGCATCGGGCTGGGTGTCACCGGGCTGGCGGATGCACTGTTGATGATGGGCTTGCGTTATGGGTCAGACGAGGCGGCGCGTCAGACCGACCGCTGGTTGCACAGTATCGCCCGCGCCGCGTATCTGGCGTCGGTGGATTTGGCACGGGAGAAGGGCGCTTTTCCTCTATTCGATGCGGATAAATATCTGGCCTCCGGCACGATGCAGGCGATGGATGAAGACGTGCGCGACGCGGTGCGTGAACATGGCATTCGCAATGCTCTGCTCACGTCGATCGCACCGACGGGTACGATTTCGCTTTATGCGGGCAATGTGAGTTCCGGGATCGAGCCGGTCTTTGCCTATGCCTATACGCGGAAAGTTCTCCAGAAAGATGGGTCGCGGACCGAAGAGGAGGTTGTTGACTACGCCGTTCAGCTGTGGCGCGAAAAATTCGGCGACAAGGAATTGCCCGACTATTTCGTAAACGCCCAGACGCTGGCCCCGCTTGAGCATGTCAAAATGCAGGCAGCGGCGCAGAAGTGGGTGGATTCGTCGATTTCCAAGACGATCAACTGTCCTGAGGATATCGGGTTCGACGCGTTCAAGGACGTTTACATGGAGGCGTGGGATAGTGGCTGTAAGGGCTGCACGACGTATCGGCCCAATGCGGTGACCGGGTCTGTTTTGAGTGTGTCGGAGGAGAAGCCGAGTAAGCAAGATGCGGACTACAGAGCGTCGCTCATTAGGTTGATTGAAAAGTCTGGAAAAACGATGCGACAAGTGTCTCTGGAAGCAGAACTGAGCCATGGGTATCTTCATGGGGTGATCAAAGAGGGCAAAGAGCCATCCGTCGATAGACTGAGGAAAATTGCGGACGTACTTGGTGTAAGTTTCACAGACATCGCAGGTGATACGACTAAGGCCCCAGAAGTCATCACAACCTCGGACGCCGAACCGCAGCAACCCCATGGCGATGTGATCTACATGTCCGAACCGCTGGACCGCCCAAGCGAGTTGGAAGGCAATACCTATAAAGTGAAATGGCCCGACAGCGAGCATGCGCTTTACATTACCATCAACGACATCGTGCTGAACGGGCACCGGAGGCCGTTTGAGGTTTTCATCAACTCCAAGAACATGGAGCATTTCGCCTGGACCGTCGCGCTGACGCGGATGATTTCGGCGGTATTCCGGCGCGGGGGGGATGTGTCCTTTGTGGTCGAGGAACTCAAGGCGGTGTTCGATCCGCGCGGCGGCGCGTGGATGCAGGGCAAATACATCCCGTCGATTCTTGCGGCCATCGGTGGCGTGATCGAACAGCACATGATCGCGACGGGGTTCATCGCTGGCGAGGGGCTGGGCCTGAAGACCGACCCCAAAGCCGCCGTTGTCGGACTGGAAACGTCCCGCGGGCAGGCATGCAGCAGCTGCGGCCAATTTGACTTGCGTATGATCGAGGGCTGCATGACCTGCGGATCTTGTGGCTATTCCAAGTGTGGTTGACACCAAGAAAGTGTGATTATTATGTGTTTGACATAGCATAACGTGTCCATTCCCGAGGTTTTTTGACCTCTCGACACACATCAAATGGCCACCGAGAGCACGGCTTTCGGTGGTTTTCTTTTGTATTCAATGCGTTGCCGGATTTCGGCGCATGAGCTGTCTTTAAGCGGACTGTACCGTGTGAGCATTGTGCCAAGGGCTTGCTCTGCGTCACAGATATTCCCTAAAAGTTCCGCAGGGTTCCGGAACCTTTCACATATCACCGCCCAACCGCTTTCAGCTTGGGCGACTTGCGTGAAGACGTATTCGCGCCTTGAAAGGACGCCGCCATGACCCGCTGTACAACGACCATTCCGTTTCACAACCTGATCTTCATGGACGACATCACCAATCTCCGCGATATCGAGGAGCGCTGGCAGAAGTTCCTCAAACACGTTCGCCGAGAAGCGCAGCAGGCCGATCTGGCGGCGGGGAAAATTACGGACGAAGATCTGGTTCCGTCCTACAACCTGCTCGACGAGATTGACCGCCGCCGCATCAAACGCCGCTCCGTGCGTCTGCTCGAACGCGCGCATTCCAAGACGGGTATGTATCACCTTAGTGAAAAACACCGCGCCCGCCTGACGCCCCTGCGCGGCGGCTTGCCGGTCGCCAAAATTACCACTGAGCACGAAGCCGACGAGATCGCAGCAGCCCTTCACGCCGAGATGCCATGGATGGCCCCCGCGACGGAAGAGGTATGGCACGGCTTGCGCGCATCAGCGCGTGAGGGGCTACCAGGTGTTCGTTTCAATCCCTTGGTGCTGGTTGGTTCACCCGGGGTCGGCAAGAGCTTCTGGGCCCGACGACTGGCGCATCATCTGAATGTCCCAACGACGAAGATCGAAGCCACGGGAGAACCCGCCGCGTTCTCTATCGTGGGTCTGCAAAAGGGCTGGGGCAGCGCATCGCCAGGTAAGCTGGTGCAAACCGTGCTGCGGGACCGTCACGCCGGGCCGTTGGTGATCGTGGACGAGGTCGAGAAGGCTGACGAGGTGCGTTCAAACAAAGGCTCACGCCATACGCTCACCGATGCCTTGCTGCCCCTGTTGGAACGGATGACAGCTCGCGAATGGCAATGCCCGTTCTTTCAGATACAAATGGACATGTCCTGGGTGAACTTCGTCCTGACCGCCAACAGCCGCAAGGGCTTGCCTGAACCCTTTCAAAGCCGCAGCGTCGTTCTGGACCTGCCCGACCTGACGCCGGAGCACCTTCGGCACTTCGCGATCGCCGAGGGCACGCGACGCGGCCTCCCTGGACCGGCGCTGGCAGCTCTGGTCGATGTCTTCGATTGCGGCGCCATCTCGAATGCGCGATTAAGCCTACGCACGGTCAGCCGGATGTTGGACAGGGCGGAGACCTTGGCCCATCGACCGATGCTGAACTGAAAGGGTGACTGATTTGGATGAAATTTTTCAACCCGCAAAAAGCCGTCCAAAGGTGATCGTATTGCACCCCGGGTCGGTCAAAAATGGTGCTGAACCTATGTGTGGCGTCCTTGATGGCATCAGTGAGGCCGCACTTGCGACTGGGTTGCCCATCATCGTGATCGCTTCATCTGTAGGCAGCATACCAGCCCCCCTTAAGGACATAGAAGCCCCACGGATTACCGTCGCTCAAGACAGCCAGCAGGCAGTGAACATTATAACGAAAATGGCGTTTTGCGAGCTGTCTGATGCATTGTGGGTCACGGGTGTGATGGAAAACGGTGCCACATTGAAAGGCGTTTCCAGAACTCCGTTAGAAGAAGCGCTTCCCCGTCTCCAAAACCTATCAAATAGCCATCGCCACGCCCCGCTCCGGGGAAATATACCAGCTGAACCCGAGATGGCGCATACAATCCTGATGCCGCTGGACCTCGATCTTGGCTCCATGGAGGATCCCCACAGGCTTTTGACCCATGGGCGTTTCATCTTTGACATTGTTTTGCTGCTCGAAGGTCGGGTTCCAGCGGCCGGCTTCGCAGTGAAGACCCTTGAAAAACTTGTAGCGGACTTCGCGCCAATCGTTACCAGCTTGGATGATGATTTCCTTGACGGGGCTGAAGAGCTGCGCACGAATTTACGTCGGCTCTCGGCAGGAGGTGCGAAATCGGTGATTGCCGTATCTCGCCATTTGGATGAGGGACCAGATTACCAGTTTGTTAAGGATCAGGTTAAACGGGCAGGGCTTCTGTGGCACCAAATCACCTGGAACGATTTGGTCAACATAAACATCGGGACACCCGGCGCGCTTAGGCTTGAGTGAACGCATCAAATTGCTTGATGGGAGCAATTGTGTGATTTCAGTATTTTTAAAACGGGCGGGAAGCGGTCATGCTCTGCTTATGCGGAGTGCATGGCGTTCAGTTGGTAGAGCAGTCACTCAGAACTGGCTTTTTTATCAAAAAAGGTGGGCGTGCTCGGTTGTTTGGTGACCGATGGCTATTGGCAAGCTTTAAGCAATGACCTGCATCACTTTTGCAAAGTGTTGAAGCAGTCCGATCAGGCCCCCGGTGCCTGGTTTTACAATAGCTCCTTGGCAGTCTACCTATAGGTTGAGCGGACGGTGAAATCATGGACGATTTGCATGGATCACCGCGAATTTGAACATAGGTTTTTTGTACATGGATTTGAGAATTCTAAGTTCTCTTGAAGCAAGGATGCCTTGGACTCTTGCCAACCGAGCGATGAAGCGAGCCGGTTTGGACGGGTCCCAAGGTTGGGACGGTGCGCGCGCAAAATATTCATCGACAGACCATCCAGAGGCCGAAACGTTCTTGATTGGTCTACTGCGGCAACATGCTCTCTGCGGCGAAAAAATGACCAAGTTTTATGCGGTTGGGGATGCAGTCAAAGCGGAGCTTTTGGAGGCAATAAACGGACTGTCCCCCGCGGATCATGCGTTTGCCGAAAGATATCCCTTGGTGATGAGCGAAGCGGAACTTACTGAGCAGACTTCTGAACCGGTTCTAGTCTCTGTGGAACGGACCGACGATGGAGTCGGGGCAGTCTTCGCTCAAACCATAAAGCTGACTTCGCGCGAGCAAATACCCATCGGAGAGGTCTTCAATGACCCGGACACTGTCAGGGAACGCTACGACGAGGTGATTGGCCTCAAGTTTGAGGCGGTACAGATGTTCAACATCATTTGGGTGCCGCACCATGACGGTTTGGTCGAGGTTCGAACCGACTTTCCCAGGGGCATGCGGCAGGAGCTGGCACACGAAATTCAATCGCAATTCAAGGCAATAGCGAACAGCTTGGTAGAAGGGTCCCCTTTGGAGCAGCCGATTGACTTGTTTCCACTGATTTCGTCAATCTACGAGACGGTGGGTGAGGGTACGGTGGTGGAACTGAGTTTCAAGACCTCTACCGCATCTATCAAGAACGAAAAGATGCGCCGAACTAGACTCTGCCTGCGTGATGAGCTGTATCACAAGGGCGGGAAGGATGCGCTCGGAACTAGGATTGAGCCTTTCAAGGTGAGCATCCGCTGGGAGTTCCAGCACGAGGGCCAAGCCTACCAACCTGAACTGACACTAGCAGGGACGTCTCGCGGTCAGCAAACCGCAGGTGGACCCGAAAAAGGCCAGCTCGTTTCGGGAGCGGTCATTAAGAACTGTATCGGTATGGTGGACTATGAGCATGTGAAAGCCAAAATGGTGGCTCACATGCCCAGCGACGAAGGAGAAGCTGCGAGCTAGCTTGGATTGACGTGGAAGTTGCAGAGATAAAGAGCGCGATCGAAAAAGGCTGGGGACAAACCCCTGTCGGTACGGTGTGCCTTGTTCTTGTTGACCGCATCTTGGGTTTGCAGCCCCAAGCTTCGGCTGCGCTTACCTACCAGAACATCCTCGATTTGGTCGGGGAAGACACCGTAACACCCGAACTAGTCGCAGCGTTAAATCTGCTCACCACGGCCGAGTTTGCGATTTTGGACGCCGGTGGATTCTTTATCGACGAGGATGACAACAGTCATGAGTTGACCGCCGAGGAGTTTCAGAACGTCCTTACTCGCAACTTTTTGGTACACCCAGACACCGGCTACCCAGTTGAGGATGCTGCAAACAAGGTGTGTCCGTTTTTTTCGCTCAAGAACGCGGAGGCCCGTTCCTGATGGCCTCTGACATGACACTCAGTACCGTTCTAGCTCTACACGATGGCACGGCCCTAGCGGCTGCTCTACGCTATACCCTCGCACAAACGCATGATGCCCGACTTGAAGCCGTTAGGACAGTACTTGACCACGCCTGCAATGAGCTGGAAGTGAATAGCCATCTCAAACAAGACCTATCGGAAGACCAGTTGACGATCGAAATTTGCCAATACATGCGCGGATTGGGTTTCGAACCTCGGCACGATGAGCAAGCTGGCGGACACTGCGACATTCTCATTCGCGGCAAAGACATGTTCATGTGGGTCGCTGAGGCCAAGTGGCACACGAGTTATTCGTGGCTTGATCAAGGATTCCAACAACTCGCAACGCGTTATTCCACGGGCGTACCCGGCCAGGATCAAGGCGAAGTCATCATCTACTGCAGAAATCGAGATGCACACGCCATGCTAAGCAAGTGGCGCGATGAACTGACTGATCGAAATACCGCAGTTGAAACTGCAGACGATGAAAGCGGAAATCCACTCGTATTTTGGTCCATCCACAAGCATGAAAAAACGGGGTTAGATTATCGTGTTCGACACAAAGTTGTAACGCTGCACCACGAACCGGCAGACAAGAAAAAAGCCGCGTGAGCTTCTATTCAATTAGTGATCTTGGACGCACCTGTGGCATCGTTTTCCGTCCGCGGAACAGCTTAAAGCCATATGCGACGAAAGCCTGCAAAGCGTGCTGCGACTGCAAAAAAAATGCCCTTTGCTCTTGTGACCGCAACGGGTTGTTCGAGCTAAACAGCTTGTCCTCGCCCAAATCTAAAGCTCGATGTTTTCACCGCGTTTCAGCATGTCATAAATTACCGGATATAGCAGTCCGAGGCTCTGCTTGTCTGACTTGAGCAGGAGCGTAGCTAGAGAGGCATGCGACTTCATCGCACGGGCCACAGCCGCTTCCACTGTGCCTGGCAAGTTACCCTTCAGCGCTTGCTCCTTGGAGTTCTTCTCCACCTGCGCCATGACCAACTCGTTTTCCGAGGCGATTGCCGCGATCTGGTTCACAAAGCTGATCTGGTCCTCGATAGGTGTGGCCTTGCCAAAAATAGTATTCAAGCGTTCGATGATCTCTTGAATATAGACTGGCACGGCACCCGGAGCAGGTGAACCACCTGCACCCACCGGCTTCAAGACGTCGGGCTCCACCGGTTCGTCAGGCGCCTCTCGATCCTTTATCTCGTATCCAGTGAGTGTGATCCCGCGAAGGTCGACGTTCTCCGGTGGCACGCCGTCCAGACGGTTCGCCAAGAGCTTTGCAAAGGCAGCGAAGTTTTCGAGGTCAGGGTCTCCGAGGTCGATCAGTTGCGCAATGTAAGAGTAGGTTCGCGCGAAGCGTGCCAGCCCTGCCTTGAACTCCGTCATTTGGCCGATGGCTTCGGCGACCTGTTCCCGATCGTGATCGGCCCGTTTCATGCCGTCGGAATTGTCCGACACCCGCGCAACCTCAAAGGCATCTTCAGCATTCTGTGCCGCTTCGCGAAGGCTTTTCAAACGTATATTGTATGAGTCGGTCGGCTCTTGGGTTGCCGCGTACATTGCCTTGTGCTCGGTTTCACTGTCGGCATTGAAGGCAGCCGCGGTCTGGTATCGCGCGATGCGAAAGCGGTTCACATGACTGTCATCATAGATGCCCTGCGCGTCCAGCTGATCCTTCATGTCGTAGATTACATCAAGGTCCTGAACCTCTTCGATCTTTGCGCCGCTGTCATATTGCGCGAAGGCGGCTTGCACGCTGTCGGGCTCGTTCACGAAATCGACGATGAAGGTTTGGTCTTTGCCAGGGAATGTCCGGTTGAGGCGCGAGAAGGTCTGAACAATCTCAACCGCGTTGGCGATCTTCTTGTCGACATACATTGCCACAAGTTTGGGCTGGTCGAATCCTGTCTGGAATTTGTTCGCAACCAGCATCACCCGGTATTCGGGGCGGTCGAAAGCGTGGCGCAGATCCTGGCCCTTCACGTCCGGGTTCATGCTGGCTTCTGTGAACTCGGCGTCGTCCTCGACAACGAAGGTATCGCCGCCCAGCTGGTCATCATTAGCATGCGCGACCTCTTGCCCGCTTAGCTTGCCTGAGAAAGCCACCAGAGCACGTATGTCGGCATAGGCGGGATTGTCAGCAATGAAGGCGTCGAAGGCCCGCTTGTAACGCACAGCGGCGGCGCGGGAACTGGTGACAACCATCGCCTTGGCCTTGCCGTCCAGAAGATGGGCCACGTTAGCTGTGAAGTGCTCCATGATGAAGCGGACCTTCTGGGTGACGTTCGTCGGGTGAAGTGTCATCCATGCGGCGAGGGCGCGTTTCGCGGCCTTTCCGTCGACGCGCTTTTCGTCCACGAGCTCCTGACCGAGGTTGAACGCCGTCTTATAGGGCACGTAGCCACGCAGCACATCGAGGATGAACCCCTCGTCGATCGCCTGCCGCATCTCATATTTGTGGAACGACTGCGGAAGGTTGTCGTCGGCGGCGCGCCGCGTGGGATCTGCGGGGCGTCCGAACAGCATCATTGTGGAGTGCTTCGGCGTTGCGGTAAATGCGAAGTGGGAGACATTGGCGGGGCGTTTGCGGGACGTTTGGATCTCGCTCAGAATGTCCTCGATGGTCATGTCCGACATGTCGGTCTTGGACGACAGGGCCAGCGTGGCTTGCAGCTTGGAGGCGGTATTGCCGGTCTGGGAGGTATGCGCCTCATCGATGATCACGGCGAAATTTTTGTCGCTTAAGGACCGCTCGGTCAGGATCGCTTCCATGGCGAAGGGGAACGTCTGGATTGTCACGACGATGATCGGCGTGCCCTTGGTCATCGCCTCGGTCAGTTGTTCGCTTTTTGACTTGGACGAAGTGTCCCTGTCGATGGCGGCGATCAGGCCGGACTGATGGTCGATCTGCTGCACAGCGTCTTGCAATTGACCGTCCAGCACGTTGCGGTCAGTCACGATGATGGCTGCGTCGAACACGGGGCGACCATCGTCATGGCGCAGCTTGATCAGGTCATGGGCCGTCCACGCGATGGTGGAGGTCTTGCCAGAGCCCGCGCTGTGTTCGCACAGGTAGGACTGACCGGGGCCATTGGCCTTGGCGTCCGCGATCATCTTGTTGACCGCGTCGAACTGGTGGTAGCGCGGGAAGATCAGGGTTTCTTTGGTCGTCCAGTTGCCGCGCAGGTCCACGACCTCCTTTTTCTCGACATAGACGAAGCTGTGGAAGATCCGGAGGAAGGCGTCGGGGCGGCAGATGTCCTCCCAGAAATAGGCGACGGGGTATTCGCCATCATTGCGGGGTGGGTTGCCGCCGTGGCCGTCATGACCGCGATTGAAGGGCAGGAAAAATGTGTCCTCGCCCGCCAGTTTTGTGGCCATCCAGATCTCGGAATCCGACATGGCGAAATGCACGATGGCACCGCGCTTGAAGGTGAGCAGCGGGTGCTTGCGGCCACCGTCCACCGGCGCGCGGTCGCGGCGGTATTGGGCCTTGGCGTGCTCGACGGATTGAGTGAAGTCGGTCTTGAGCTCGACCGTGGCCAGCGGCAGACCATTCAGGAACAACACCAGATCAATCGCCAGCGCGCGGCCCGGGTGGTATTTCAGCTGCGGGACGACGCGCAGGCGGTTGGCGGCATAGTTGTGCAGGGTGGTGGCGTTGCGCTGATCCTCGGGGGCGGCCTCGGACATGTCGAGATGGCCTGCGCCTGCGATGTCGAAGCCGCGGCGCAGGACGTGGAGCGTGCCGTGTTTTTCCAGCGCGGCCTCAAGGCGGCTAGCGACCTTGTCGAGGGTCTTGGCGCCATTCATCGCCTCCAGCCGGTCCCACTTAGGGGCTTGGGTGGCCTTCAGCCAATCGGCGAGGTCTTCGGGGTAGAGCGCGCGGTCGGCGTCGTAATCGTCGGTGGTGCCGACGAGCCAACCCTGCGCGCGCAGACGCTCGACGATATAGGCCTCAAGATGCTTTTCATGGTGCAGATCGCTCATGCCATATGCCTCATGTCGATTTTGCCGGTGACGGCCGCGGTGATCAGCGCCGCCCGCTTTTCGCGCAGGAGGGCGATGGAGCGGTCGGTTTTGGTGATGAGGCTGTCGATACGGGCGGTTTGGGTGTCGATGTGATCCGCGATGGCCGCTTGTTCGGCCACAGGCAGTTTGGGCAGCTTCACCTTACGGAAATGACTGAAATTCATGTCCTGCCCATCCCTGATGAAACTAGACGTCAGGCGCAGGGCCTGAATGTAGAGGCCCGATTTCAGTAGGTAGCCGTAGAAGCGCCCTTCCACATGCGGACCGCACTTCAAAACAGAATAGGACGACCGCACATTGCCAACTGCGCGCGCCCGCTCAAGCCCGCCATCCATGCTGCGCATGGAAATCACGAAATCACCCACTTCCACATGTTTGCGCTTATCCAGATGAACGAGGGCCATGGTGACCTGCCGTTGTTCAAGCCGTTCAAACTCGGCCAAGGGTATCACCCCGTATTTCTGGGTCGCCGAGAGCATCTGGGTCCCTTCTCGGGCGCGCTCCTTGCTTTCGGTGAAAAGCGCCGTCGGTGGCACCACTGTCCAATGTGCGGGAATGTCGCTTAGCCAGTCTTCCCCAGAAGGTTTCATTACCACCGCCGCATCAATGCCCTTGGTGACAGCGTGCGTGATGACGGCGATGCGTTTTTCCTTGAGAAGCGCGATGAAGCGGGTCTTTTTCTCAATCAACCCATCAATCCGCGCGGTCTCGCAGTCGAGATACTCCGCGATTTTTGATTGTGTAGAGATATTCGGCACACGTAGTAACAAAACCCTCAGAAGCGGCCATTTCACTTGTCTTTGGATATCTCCAACGCTCAACGAAGCGAGCATGATTTTTTCAACGTAAGGTCGGGATCTGAAAAGATAGTGAGAAAAGCGAGTGTCCACTACCTCTCCATTTAATTCAAATATGCGATATGCGGGGCTCACAATGCCACGGTACGTGGAGACCCCTAATGAACCTCTCCAAGCCTGTTGGTTGTTCAAGACCAAATCGCCGGGTTCTACCAACTGGTATTTTTCTAGGCTTTCCGCCGGTTTGTGGACAAGCCCTCCGCCCTCGGAATAGGGTATGACCCCCCGGTCCAAATATACCGAGAGCAAGCTTTCCGCCGAAGCGTTGGAAACCGATTTTGGCTTGGCGACAGCCCAGAAAGGGTACTCTTTCCATTGTGATACAGCGGCGTCCTCACTCACCCCGCTACCTCCGCCAGCACGGCTGCAATCTCGGCCTCGACCGCTTTCAACTCCGCGTCGATCTCGTCCAGATCGCGGGGCGGCAAGTATTCGTAGAAGTAGCGGTTGAAATTGATCTCATAGCCCTTGATGCCGATCTGGCCGTCTGACTCGTCGCGATAGGTTTCGTCGATATAGGCGTCATGGGCGTGGGGCGTGACCTCCGCCGCCAGATAGCCGTGGATGTCGGCTGTGCCGTCCGCGGCCAGTGGCACGTTTTCGAAATCGGTCAGGTCGTCGTCGGGGATGATCTGGCCCTTTTTGTCCGTCACGGGATCAAGCTCGGGATCATGCACGCCGAGCGCCTTGCGAAAGGCCTTGATCAGCGCGACATCCGCCTTGCCCAGATCCGCATCGCGCTTGACGGCGTTCTTGGCGAAGGCCTCGATCCAATGCCAGCCTTCTTCCGCGCCCATGTGATCGTTGAAGAGTGCGGTCCAACCTGCGCGTTGCGCCTCTGTGCGTTTCTCCCATGCTTTCTCGTCGGCTAGCGTCGCCAGACCCTCGGCCGAGATGACGATCTTCTTGCGCAGGGGGCGCAAAACCTTGATGCGGCGGTAGCCGAAGTCAGGCGCGCTCAGGATAAGGCTTTGCTTGGTCGCCTCGAAATCCGCGTACATCTGGACGATATCGCGTGTCTGTTGTTCGCCCACGCGGCGGCGCTTGTTGCCCTCGGATTTGCGCATGGGCTCATACATCTCGGTCGCGTTGATCAGCTGGACCTTGCCCTTGCGATGGGCGGGTTTGTCGTTGGACAGGATCCAGATGTAGGTGCCGATGCCGGTGCGAAAGAAGATCTCGGTGGGCAGGGCGATGATGGCCTCGACCACGTCCTGTTCCAGCAGGTGGCGCCGGATCTCGCTTTCGCCCTGACCTGCGTTGCCATTGAACAGTGGCGAGCCCGACAGGATGATCGCCGCGCGCCCGCCGCCGTTCTCAGGGCTTTCGAGCTTGGACAGCAGGTGCAGCAGGAAGAGCATGGAGCCGTCCGAGACGCGGGGCAACTTGGGGCCGAAGCGACCTTCGAACCCCTGTTCTTTATGTTCGCGGGTGACGTCGGCCTGGTCCTTCTCCCACTTCTTGCCGAAGGGCGGGTTGGAGACGCAGTAGTGGAATTTCTCGGGCCGGTGTTTGTCTGCCGAGAGGGTGCTTCCCAGGGCAATGTTTTTGGACAGATCGCGGCCGGGATCGGTTTCGAGCGTCTTGAGCAGCATGCCGGCGAGACAGACGGCGTGAGTCTCTGGCTCCAGCTCCTGGCCGTAGGGGATGATGACGGGGGCGATGGAGTAACGGTCCTGCAGGTTGCGGACATGCTCCATCCCGTCGGACAAAAAGCCACCAGTGCCGCAGGTCGGGTCATAGAGCGTGCGGATGAGGCCGGGGTTTTCGATGAAGAGCTGGTCATCGGGGTCCAGCAAAAGCTCGATAGCGAGGTGGACGACATCGCGCGGCGTCATGAAGTCCTCTGCCGCCTCGTTCACCTCGGCGCCGAAGCGGCGGATGAGGTGCTCATAGACGTTGGACATGGTGCGCTCGGGCACGGTGTCGGGATGCAGGTCGATGGCGGCGAAGTTCTGACAGATTTTGTAGAGGACCCCGGCGCGGTCCATCCGGGCGATTGTGTTGGCGAAGTCGAACTGCTCAAAGATGACGCGGGCGTTGTCGGAGAACTGCGAGATGTAGTCTTCGAGGTTTGCACGTGTGCGGGTCGCGCCGAGGCTGCGCAGGTCGTAGTTCGAGGTGTTGTAGAAGGGAAAGCCGGTTTGCTGGCGCAGGATTACGTCCATATCGATGCCGCTGTCGCCCAGGTTCTTGACGGTTTCACGGACCTCTTCCCGAGTGGGTGCGAGAACGCACTCGAGGCGGCGTAGCAGGGTGAAAGGCAGAATGATCTTGCCGAATTCGGTGTGCCGGAAATCGCCCCAGAGGTCGTCTGCGTTCTTCCAAATAAAGTCTGCAAGTGAGGTGTTCTTGGTCTGCGCGTCGCTCAATGTCTTGGTCCTTTTGGCCCGTGAGGGGCTTATTTGCCTTCTGCCTCGAAATGCTCTTTCATCAGCTTGAATGCGAGGCGGAAGCCATCCACCTGGCTCATCCGATGGCTGACGCAGAACTCTTTGAAGTCCCACCGTTCGTCCTCGGTGATCTTTAGGTTCAGGTTGGCCGGTTTCGATTGCTTCTCAGGCATTTCTCGTATCCTTTGCCGCAGACTAGTGTGCTTTCTTCCATCCTGCAAAGAAAGGCTGCGGGATAGCACCGAAAATATGTGGATATTCTGAACCATGATGACGGTTGCGAGGTCTTCTTCATTGGCCCCACGCATACTTGTCCCGTGTCTTGGGGTAAGTTCGCGACCAGGAAACACCCGCTAACCAGCTATAGAAGAACTTTAGACCCTGCTGACCCTGGGCCTCCCCTTTGCTTTGGTTCAGGGGATTTGGACAAGCAAAGTTCAGGATGAATGCGCGATCCTTGCGCGGATACTTTCAGGGTCTTGTGTCGATTTGCGACACTGCGCAAAGGTTCATGATCTCATCATGTGCGGAAGACAAGGCAGTCATTGGTGAGTAGTCGGTCACCGTTCAAGAGCCACTGCGAAATAAAATTTCCGGCGAAAACGTGAGATCTAGGGTTCGATGCCCGGTCACTTAGGAATTCCCTATCAGCAATCGGTAGAGCGTCTGGCATCTGATAGGGAGCGGATAGACCATCGATGCAATCCTCAACAATATCCATTCTTCACGCAGTCAGATTTTGTTGCGACCTCGCCACAACTTATCGTGTCGCGGGATCGAAGCGCTTATGCATTCCTTGTTTTCGATGAGCGTATTGTTCATCTCTTGCCCCATGACACAGCCAACGCTTCATAACTCTTGCCGTCTCATACGGATAGCCTGACCCAGGCCGCCACGGTGCAAACCCTTGCGCCGGTTCCGCAGGAAGCATGAGCAAGCGAAGACAGTGTTTTTACCCGGATATGTGCCTTTTGGATTCGGTAACTTTGACCTCGCCGGATTCTTATCGCCACTCTGCGAATCTCCATGTGTAGCCGGTCAGATTCCTTGTTCATTTGCTGAGAACGCGATGAAGAATAATTTCCGACTAAAAGAGTCGGTTTGTTTTTCGCGTTTCTTTCGGAGGCGCGTAACGACAGGGCCAATACCGGGTTTCGCAGAGCCGCTGTAGGCGACCACAACTTCAACTGGCTGCGCATATGCGAAAAACTAGTCTCTTCCCGTTTCGTAAGACGCTGAATTAAAAAGGAAAAAAGTTTTCCCGAGGTGAGTTTGTTGGTAGCGTACCGACAGCCGAACGCCGAGAAAAAACAAGTAAAGGAACGAAGATGCCTGAACCCTAAAAATGAAAATCGCGATCTGCGCCAACAGACCGCGACTTATCTCGAAAGACCGAGGTCTTCCTGCTTTCAACGTGAAGTTATCACCTTTAGGCGATCGCTTCAAGGACATCGGTCTTTTCACACATGACAGATCCCGCCCAACCCATCTCCGGATGGGGACAGGAGAGGCTTGTCTTCAGCAGTTTCACGACGGGGGCTCAGCGCCTTGGCGAAATCGGTTGGACGGCTTCTGGGGTCAACCGCTTTCCGAACTCTCGGGCAGCGATCCCCTCCTTATGTTCGAAAGAATGAGACGATCATGTCCTATCACTTCCAATCTGGCGGTATCCGCCTTCCCGCATCCAGCCGTAGCAACCGCAAGACCCAGGTTGGCTCGACCAAGCACTTTACCGGCGGCCTCGTCCTGGGTGATCAGGAAGGCGTGCGCCTTGGCACTGAAAGCCATCTCGAGACCAACGCTGCCCTGTTGTTGGGCTACCGCGCGACAACCTTGGACCTCGTCGAACAGGTTCAATTCGCATGGTATGATGAGCACGGCGAGTTCTTCGACCATTTCATCGACCTCGTAGTCACACGGATCGATGGCACTATCTGCGGTTACGCCGTTCGTCCGGCGAGCCGGGTCAGCCAAGCTTACCAGTGCAAGCTCGCACGGATCAAAGAGCAGGCCATTGCCCAGTGTTTCCTGGACGATTTCCGCTTGTTCACTGAAGAGGACGTCTGCCCGGTCGCGCTGCACAATGCGAAACTGTTCCACTCAGTACGTCGCCCTGATGCCTTTGCCGATCCGGTTGCTCTGGATGTTTTGGCCGATGCGCCCATCGTCACTACCATCGGTGATCTGGTGGATCGAACCCGCCTCGAAGGGATGGGTTTTCGGGCCGTCGTACGCCTGATCCGTTCCGGCCACCTTCAGATGTTGCGCCACGAGCGCATGGAACGCAGTACCGAAGTACTGCGGGCTCGCATGAGCTGATCATCCTCTCCCGAGATCGGCCCGCTGTGAACCATCCAGCGCGGCCGGTCTCCCCCCGTGTTTTGAATCTGCCGAGGCGACCTTCGCCTGGGTTGGACCTCTCTATGCCTGATGAAAGGACACTGAATGACCTGCATTTTGTATGATGCGCCCTGCGCCATTGAGCCGATTGGCGACCAGACTCCTGATTTTGCTGTTGGATTTTTCCGCGCACGCCACCCGCTGGAGCGCATCGAGTTCGACGCATGGTTCAACGACCTGACAGAGACTCTGCCGACAACGCTCTGACCTCTCCAGTCTCTCACTCAGTTCAATCGCCTGCCGACCTAGGCAGGCTGTCCAGCGGCCTCATGCCGCCTGATCCCTTGAAAGGAAATTCCCATGGATCTCTCGTTCACCAACGAAAACTCCCATTACGCCTTTGGCAAATTTGACCGCGTCACCATTGAAGGGGTCGGATATCGGCTCCATCAGGAAACTGAAGTTGGCCTTGTGTTCGTCCGCGATGACGAAACGCAACTTGCTGAGCATTTCACTCATCAGAAGTTGCAGTGGCTTGGGAATACGCACGCAATCCGGGTCGAGTGTGGATATTTCGATCCAAACTTCGCGGCAAAGCGTCAATTGCAGATGAGCACAGCCCACGGTGGTCTCGTCGGTGGCGTCAAGGTTCGGTCAAGCAAGAAGGAAGCGTATTGTCAGGCTGCTCTCGACATGCACGGCGAGGGTCTTTTGAAATTCACGGACGAGTCCATCAAGGCGAACATGCCGGCATTGATGGGTCGTGCCATGGAGCTTTCTGATAATCTCAACCCGTCTGGGAAGGAAAAGCTGCCAAAAGGTGAAGACTTCAGCGTTCGTCCGTCGCCGCGCACCCTACGTCGTTGGCTGAGTGCCATGGATAACTTCGGCCGGAGCGGTCTTGTCGACCGGATCGATTGTCGTGGCAACCGATCGAACCGGATGGGCCCGGAAGCGATTGGTCTGATGATGAAAGAGGTGCGCACGTATCTCTCCCCTGAAAAGCCGTCGATCAAGCATATCCATGAGCAGGTGCAAATCAGCTTCCACGATCGCAACGAGCAGCGCGTCGCAAATGGACAATCGCCGCTCACGATCCCGAGCCGGGAAACCGTGCGCCGCGCCATCCGTGCGCTGGACCCCTATCAGGTTGAATTGGCCCGCAACGGGGAAGCCGCCGCACGCAAGAAGTTCCGGCCGGTTCTGAACGGTGTCTCAGTGACGCGGCCCTTGGAGCGCGTCGAGATTGACGAGTGGACGGTCGACGTCATGACGCTGATGCAGAGCAGCGGGATTTATGACCTCTTAGAGGATGACGCGAAGCGTTCGCTGGGTCTCTATGTCGAAGGTGATGAAGATGGGTCGGGCAAGACGAAGCGTAAAAAATGTGGTCGCTGGACACTGACCGCCGCAATCTGTTGTGCCACGCGCTGCATCGTTGGGATGGTGTTGAGCCGCAATCCTGGAGAGGAAGCGGCTGTTCAGCTTCTGCAGATGATCACGACCAACAAAGGCGCGTGGTCAGATGCTGTGGGAGGCATGACGCCTTGGGACATGCATGGCACCCCTGAGCTGATCGTTTTTGACGGCGGCGCAGCCTTTAAATCGCAACGGTTCCGCATGGCGGCCAGCGATCTTGGCGTCGCATGGGAAATGGCAATGAACGGTGTGCCTGAGAACCGCGGAACCATCGAGCGGGTGTTTGGTACTTTCGCAAGCGATTTTGCACCACGACTGACCGGTCACACTTTCAGCAGCATCATCAAGAAAGGTGATGCCGATCCGGAGAAGCGGGCCGTCCTGACCTTGGATGACTTCACCTTTGCCCTGATCCGTTGGGTGACGGACATCTACCACAATACGCCTCACGGTGGGCTGAATGGCGAGACACCCGTCAAGGCATGGCGTCGCCTGAGCAAGGAGTACGGGGTTCTTCCTCCGCCGGACATGGAGATGATGCGCCTGTGCTTCGGGCAGCAGCGCCAGTATCGCCTCGACAAGACCGGGATCACGATCCTCGGGGTGCGTTACCAGGCTGAACACCTGCAAACCTACATGCGCCGCAAGGATCCGCACATTGTTGATGTGCGGTGGCACCCCAAGGATATGGGCGCGATTTCCGTCCGGTTGGGTAAGGAATGGTTCGAGGTTCCGGCCCTGGACACTTCCCTGAAGGGGGTAGCTGCACAAACCTGGCTGACGGCCATTCGGCACACCCGTTCGGCCAACCCGACCTCGAACCGCTTGGACAATGTAGCGGTGCGCAAAGCCATCAAAGCCATCAATGATCGCAACGAGCAAGCGAAGCAGGCGTCCAGCCTGAACCTTGAAGACTGGTCGGAGGAGCGCATGGAGCGCGCCGAGCGGGACCTGTTGGCCGGGGTCGAATTCTTCGAGCGCAAGGCGCCTGCTCAGCAGAAGGGTGAACTGGGCCATCATATTCCGTCGACGGAAGAATTGACCGGTGTTCCCATGCATCACAACGCGCCGAAAAAGCCGTCTGGCGATGCGACCGCACCCTCGGATCTGCCTGCGAAGCCAACCAATATCACGATCGAGGAGGACTGATCATGAAGGATTTCGTCAACAAGGAAGCCGCTCTGGACGCGGTCCGCAAACTGCATATCGGGCTGGATTGGGATGCTGAGGCTGCCTTGCATGTCAAGCGGCTCCTCGCGCGGGATCGGGAGGGCAATCTCATCCCCAAGGCCCGCTACTTCACCAAGACAGGGGAGACCCGTGGGATGATGCTCGTCGGGGATCCCGGCAGCGGGAAGTCGCACCTGATGGACCGGACGCTGACCAAGATTCCCGAACTGGCTCCGGCCGGTGATGGGGTGCCGCGGGTCATCGCCTGTCCCGTTCCCAGTCCTGCAACCTTCAAAAGCATGACCCTCGCGTTGCTGGAGCGTTCCGGATATTCCGATGCAAACCCGCGGCAGGAGGCTTGGTCTCTCTGGCAACTCTTTCGCCATCGACTGAGCAAGTTGGGGGTCGCCGTGCTTTGGATTGATGAGGCGCAGGATTTGTTCTGTGCCGATCGCAAGGCCATCCTGCGGGCCCTCAAGTCGCTGATGCAGGGCGATGATGCTGTCGCCGTTATCCTGTCTGGCACCGACGATCTTGCACAGGTTATTCGGACCGACCCCCAGGTGAAACGTCGATTCACTGCGATGGTATTGCCGGAGCTCACCGAGGCGGCTCATGGAGACATGTTCTGCACGGTGATGTCGGACTACTGTGCGCGGGTCGACCTTGAGCCACCGGTGGAAGCCGACCTTGTTGCGCGCGTTTTCCATGGCGCACGGTATCGCTTTGGCCGCGCTGTCGAGCTCTTGCTGGTTGCTATGGAGTTCGCGCTTGCCCGCAATGCGCAGCATCTGGCGATCGACGACTTTGCCTCTGCCTATGCGATGAACGAGGCATGTCTTGCATCGCAGAATGTCTTCTATGCGGAAAACTACCTGCTTCTCAAACCTGATGCGGATGAGGACCACGCCGCCTCTTCAAAACGCTGTTCCGGCAAGGTGCGCACGTGATGAATGCGCTGTTTCCGAAAATCGCGTTCCATACCGGCGAAACGCCGATGTCATGGGCATCGCGGCAGGCGGCCTTCCATACGGGAGGCCGCGTCGTCCCGTTCCTGAACGACCTGGGGATCCCGATTGCCGATCTAGCTCGTGGCAAGCGTGACGCAGTTGAGAGGCTCTGTGTGAAGGCTGGCGAAGATCCTGCAGAGGTGATCCGCAACAGCATCGTCCCTGTCGAACATCGTCGCTTCAAACTTTGTGGCGAGGAATTCTCAGCAGAGTTCACCACGGGGCCGGTCACTCGGCTTTGCCCGCTCTGCATTGCTGAGGACATCGGCAGCTGTGAACATCCTGATGAGGCAATGCGCCATCGGGTTCAGTGGCGGCTTGCGCCATATCGGACCTGTCCGAAACACAATCTGCCAATGAGCGACATCCGCATGGGAACGTGGAGCGACATGCTTCACGAGCTTCAAGCCATGCCGGAAGCAATCGCGGAGCAGCTGGAGGTTGCGAAGACACGTTCCCGGAGAGAGCCGTCTCGCTTGCAGACATATGTGGAACGCCGGTTGGCGGGTGAGGCAGGCCCCGCCTGGCTGGACGATCAGGGCATTGATCAAGTCTGCCGTACCGGTGAAATGCTAGGCGGCCTTCTGTATTACGGACCCGGCAAAAAAGCAGCCGACATGACGGAAGACATGTGGGATGCTGCGAGCCGCAAAGGTTGGTCATTGCTGGAGGAGGGTCCTGATGCAATCAGGACAGTTCTGGCGGAGACCCTCACATGCTGTCTCCGTCAAAATGGTCATCCGAGCCCGCGCAGCGCATTTGGCATGCTCTACGGGTGGCTGTTCGCCAGCCGATTGACCAAAGATCCAGGGCCAATTCGCGACCTCGTTCGAGACGTCATTATCGAACATGTTCCTCTGGTCCCGGGCCAGATGCTGCTCGGCAAAGCAGTGGAACATCCGCGGTTGTCTAGCATCACGTCGATCGCGAAGGCTGAAGGATTGCATTCGAAGACACTGGCCAATGTCCTACGTGTCGCCGGGGTGATTGAGGATGGAGAGGAGCAAAAGAGCGCTCGGAATGTGGTTGCCGACTATGCCAAGGCGAAGGTCTTGATCGACAGGGCAAAGCGCGCGGTACCGGTGACGCAGGTCCCGGATATGCTCTCTGCATCACGTCCAATCGTGGCTGAGCTGATTTCACTAGGACAGCTGACAAGAATACAGGACCACGGTCAGCTGCAAAGCAAGCTGGGGAAGTCGATCGACGGACGGTCGGTTCAACGCACGCTCAAGTTCATCGAAGGTGTCGGCCCGCTTCTGGAGGAGCCTCCCGAAACTCACGTCCACCTTGCCAAAGCTGCGGAGAAAACCCGGGTCACATTACGGGCCATTCTCGAAATGCTGTTTCGCCAGTTTCTTCCAACAGTCTACCGGCTTAAGGGTTGCCACGGGTTCCAAGCGGTCTTGGTTTCACCGGATGAGATCATGGCATGCATCGCAGATCCGCCGCCCGATGCGTCTGACGAGATTCGGTTCTGGATGGGGTGAAGGGGCTTAAGCGGCTTGAAGGCCCAACGATTTGCCAAATTGCCGCCTTCGGGCGGCACTTTTTTGAACTTTCGATGGCCATTTGATCTGTGCAAAAGGTCATTTTGGCCGCCGACGGGCCGAAATGAACCAATAAAATAAGGACCTGCAGATCGTGTAATGGACACGTTTTGCTATGTCTCTACATTATGGCGGAAAGCAATTCCCGGCCATTTTTGAGCTAATTCGACCATTTTGCAGTCATAAAAAGGCCTTCGCCAAAAACTCGGCGAATTGCCTGCGATTGAACAGGTTCAATGGTTCGACTCTCCTGAGATAGGTCCAAAGCAAGCGCTCGCAAAACCGAGAGGCGATTTTTCTTGTTCAGAGCCGTTTGCGTTTACTTTGGCATCCGAGGCGAGAGCGCTTTGTTGCGGGATCGGCCAAGACAAACCCGCGCAAAAAAGCCTGGCGTCGGGAAACGCCGGGCCAGTGGGCTGGAGTTCGAAGGGTGCTACGCGGCTATTCGACCCGCCGCGGCGTGGCGGAGTTGGATAAGGTGCAGCCGATCCGTCAGCCGCGCGCCATACCAAGCGTTTTCGGCCAACATGCACCGTTTGTGCTGTCGCGATCTCTCTTCCAGAAAAGACGGGCGCTGCGCAGCCAGGGCCGCGACAACCGTGCTGAGAAGCCGATTGATTTTCTGCGGATCGGGGGCAACCACGCGTTTGGCTTCGTTGTGAAGATCGCAGCACGCTTCAAACGTCGTCTCGTCGTCCGGGCCGATCAACTCGAAAAGGCCCCGCTCGTGCCGCTGCAAAAACTGGCCCAGATCAAAGATGGCATCCCCCAAGTGCTCTCGTGCGTCAGGTTTGGTGTCATACATTTCAACATCTCCTTCATACGCCGGACCGCGACGGCAGTGTTTCAAATTCGGCTTAAAGCGACCGCCCGCGGCGGGCGGTCAGAAAGCGTCAGGCATATGCGAAGCAATCGCTGGGCAGGCTCACCCCCGCCCTTTGCAGCGCGCACCGCAAGCGATCGGTGACCAGACAAATCTCTTCAACGGTGGGATCGGCCGGATCGATCGCGGCGAAATAGCTGGCATCTGGACGGCTTGTGTCATGGACGTGCTCCAGCGACAAAATCTCCAGCAGTTGCACCAGTTGGGCCTAAAGGCGCCAGGTCAGTTTCGGTGTCCGCATCAACCCATCCAACACATCCTGCACCAGCTTTGCGCCCGGCTTGCCCGCGAGCAGCTCGCAGGAATGCAGGAACGCCGAAGCCTGATTTCGCATGCGATCGCGAAGGTCAGCTTCCTCAGCTGGGGTTGCGGTTCGGGGATCGAGGGAGGTTTGCAAGTACATAGTCAGCTCCTTTTCTTGCAGGTTTTGTCCATCGGGACGGGAGTCAAAGGGCTGTTGGGCTGACGATCAGTGCGGGTAGTGTCCTCCTTTCTGATGGGAATGTTGGCTCGTTTTGATTTGGGCGAAGAAAAAAATTGAATTTTTTTCGTAGATTCCGCTGTGGCCTTCGTCGAACTGCGCGCGCCAAACAACGAGGACGCGGAAGGCGGCAGAACCGCCTCGCCGCTTTGCGATGCCGACAGGGATTACTCGGACCGATCCGAGACTAGTCGGTTGTACGCGTCGATGGTCTTTAAGACTTCATGGGCGCTTCTTGGCCGGATCGGCGAAATCTCGAAAGCATCACATCCCGACTCCAACTCTACCGTAATGCCCAGCAGCGCCAGTATGTCACTTGCTCGCGTACGGATCGAACGGCGACGGTGGAGATTTTCATCGCATCCGTACACTTCGATAAATGCCATCCGGTCTTCCGCGCCTGCCCAAAAAACCAAAGATTTGGCAAATCTGGGTTCTCCGCGCGCAAAACCGTTTCGATCATGCCCAAAATTTCGGGCCTCTTTTCTTTGTCGTTCATGTCATCCATCCAAATTCCGGAGCGCCAGCAACCGACCTTCGGCTTTGCCGATTTTGAAGAGGCGCTTTTCTTGAGGGGGCGCGGCAGCCTGGGCCGCCGCGCAAAGCTGATCTGTGGCAAATGCCGTCACATTGCGCCGCCGCCGGCATCGACACCGCCACCGTTAGAAAAGCCGTCGCCCGCGACGAAGCCGGTTCCAGAGGATCCATTCGTGTCTGAAGCGATCTCTGCCGCGACGACCGCGGTGACAGCTTTGATTGCATCGCTTGTTTCCGGCATTTCCGACAACTCGATGGACCGGATCGTATCGGGGGAAAGTGCTGCCGTACGTGCAAGCGCGGACACACTTTTCCCGCGCCCGATCCGGTAGGCGCTCAACGGGTGCAACGCACCGGCCACAGTCTTTTCAGCAAGCTCCGTCCGGTCCGACGGCAGCTTCGCCATCTGCGCGTCCCGACGCTGACGGTTACGCCGTTCGGAGCGGAGGATGAGGTAGGTTCAACGACAAACAAAACCCAGTTGCTGTTGGAAATTTCACTCCGCTCTGACCTGGCGTTGCTGAGCCGCCTCGCAACTTGTTCGCGCCGCTGCAAGGCGCAAGATCCCTGAGTTGCTGAAATCTATCGCCACAACTCGGAAAAAGTATTTTTTAACAATAGCATAAAAAAAATTTTGTTTTTCTTTTTCGTCAAAATGCAAACGAGCCAACTTTCTTCACGAGCAACGAAGATCATGCTTGGGAGAGCCGCAGTGTCATTTGTCCGAACACCAACAAACGCGTGTTTTCCTGTGCCTGTTTTCGTTGCGCAATCATTCGAGGCGGTTGCGATGGAGGTAGTTTGGAAATGATCATGCAAACACCGTCGGGTGGGTATTTGTTGCCCCCGAAAGCCCAGTATTCCCGCAAGGTGGCCAAAGGAACGCAGAAGCACTTCACTGGTCAGCTCACTCTTGGCTCTGATGAAAACCCGTGTTTGTCGGATGTCGAAAGTCACACGGAAATGGCAATCGCGCTGAACCTAATGACGCGACCGGATGTGATCCATGTGGAGAATCAGGTTCCTTTCCGCTGGCGTGACGCCACCGGAAAGCCGCATATCCACCACTTCGATTTTCGGGTCTTGCGGACAGATGGAACCAGAATCGCAATTTTCGTGAAAGCAGCCTTTCGTTTGGAGAGCCGTCGGCTGATGGCCGAATTCGCCACGATTGCAGCCCAAGTCACCCCTGACTTTGCGGATCGGGTTGTTGTCATGACCGAAAAAGACAACGATCCGATTACTTCGCACAATGCTGAACTTCTTTATGCTGCTCGACTGGCTGAGCCTGAAGTTGACTCAGTAGCTCGCAAAACCATCCAAGAATTGAAAACCACCGTTCGAATTGGCGCTCTTATTGAAGAGATAGGTCATTCCGGACAGGGGTTTTGGGCCGTCGTTCGCCTTTTGAGGTCGGGCGAACTGCGATTGGTCAAGCGCGAGAAAATTACCCATGATGCTCTTGTCGTGCGGGGCAAAGCCTAATGCTTCACATCTCGCCAAGTGATTTCGTGCAACGCTTCGCTTTGCAGCCCAACGACACCCTGACCATCGAAGGGTTCGATTGGACTGTCCTCGAGGGCCGGGGGGACCGCGTTGTGGTTCTGCCGAAAGATCGGCGGGGTATGGCGCAAGAATTTTCAGACACCCAGTTGGCGCATTTCGAGCGGCAAAATTTGCTGACACATCAGCCAGCAGCTTCGCCGCAGCCTCACGTCCCAGTGACAGGGGAGGCGGCGGTTGAGTTTCTGGCTTCATTGCCGCCGAAGAAGCGCAAGAGGGTGGAAGAATGTCGCGCCGTAGTCCTGGCCTTCAACGCGGCATTCGAAGCAAAGCAGGTTAAGAAAACCCACCCTTCGATCGACGAGAACAAAGAAAAATTCAAGTGGCGGCGGGTAAGATTTTACAAGAGCAAGGAGATAAGACGCTCGTTTGTCCCGAGTTCAGTTCAAAGTCTCTTTTTCGCTGGAAAGAAGCCTATGATCGGTTTGGCATTTCCGGCCTTTGCGGCGCATCTCACCGCAGGGGCAATACTCGACG
The DNA here is from genome assembly GCF_000014045.1 of Roseobacter denitrificans OCh 114. Classification (NCBI taxonomy): domain Bacteria; kingdom Pseudomonadati; phylum Pseudomonadota; class Alphaproteobacteria; order Rhodobacterales; family Roseobacteraceae; genus Roseobacter; species Roseobacter denitrificans. The sequence continues at coordinate 3,901,206 of NC_008209.1, read as the reverse complement.
CCGCCTTGCAGCAGAGGTCTTGGCCGCCCTAAATCGGTGCGTCCAGGGTTATCTGGACCCCAATAGGCCGACAAAGGAGACAATCTATCAAAATGTCCGTTGTGCAATTGATGAGTTAAAAGAAGATCGCATCAAGTCTGGCTTGTCTAAACTGAATCCACCCTGCAGAGAAGCGGTCCGGCTTGCAATCGGCGAACTTGACGATTTCGAAGTTTGTCTGGCGCGCGAAGGCTTAGAGACAGCTCGTCGCAAATTCGCGTCCGTTTCTGTCGGTGTCGGCGCGACAAGACCGCTTCAAAGAATAGAAAAGGACGAGTGGACCGCTGATTTGATCACTCTTTTAGAGGAGAGCGACTTCTTCAGTGCGATAACGCCTGAAGAGCGTGCTGCTCTTGGTTTGGACCGTAAATCTCTGCGGGTGCTGATCACAGTCGCTATCTGCACAGCAACGAAATGTATCGTGGGGCTATGTATTTCCCCAGTTGGTAGCACGGACAGCGCCTTGCAAACCATCGAAATGATTATGCAAGATAAGGGGGTGTATTCAGATGCTGTGGGTGCCCTTTCGCCTTGGCATATGTATGGTACGCCTGAACTGATCATAACCGATTGCGCAAATTACAATATCAGTGCTGCTTCGCACTTTGCGATGGACAGTGTCGGTTGCCGTATCGAACATTGCCCTGCCGGCAAACCGCAGATGAAGGGCGTAATCGAACGATTGTTCCGCACCGTTTCGATAAACCTCTTGCCGCGATTGAGCGGCCGAACTTTCCATGACGTTGTGACCAGGGGCGACAGAGACCCCACTAAAGAGGCCGCCCTCAGTGTAAACGAGTTCTGCGATGTACTGACACGATGGATTGTCGACATCTACCATCGCAAACCGCATCAAGGATTAGGTGGCGAAGCACCAATCGATGTCTGGAACCGACTTGTCAATCAGTTCGGTGTTCGTCCGGCGCCGGATCGGAAAACCCGCGCTCTTGCTTTCGGTCAAGAAACAGAGCGGCGGCTTAAGCCCACAGGCATCACCGTAATGGGTATTCGCTACCATAACAATGTGTTGGCGTCGCTGCTACTGCGCGACGAAAAGGCTGTTGTGAAGCTGCGCTGGCATCCCGCCGACCTTGGTTCGATCTTCGTGCAGATTGGCATTGAGTGGCACGAGGTTCCAAATGTCGGAGGCGCTTTCAACGGTGTTTCGGCCTTGCACTGGGATCTGACCCGTAGAGCTCTGCGCACGCAGTACAAGGAACGAGAAACCGTCCACTTTGACGTTGTTCGCAAGGCTCTTGCCGAGATTGAAAGAGTGAACAAGGACGCGATGGAGCGTGCTGGGCTGCAGGTTCAGAAATGGACCAAGCAAAAGGTCGAGCAGATTGAGGCGGAACTTTCCATTGGACTCTCGGTGAATCAGGACCCTGCAGACGAACAACCATCAACAGACGGCTTTGGCCTCGATCTACCAACTGCACCTGCACTTGAACAACCGGCTGATGTAAGTCTCTTGGACGACAAGAGCGTATCACGTCACAAAAATGATGTTTCTGTCACACCAGAACCGACCCCACGTCCTTCACATCGCCGCTCGGCGAGTAGTGATGATTGGACCTTTGGGGAGAAATAAATGGAAAATCTTGTCGATCATACCGCCGCAACACCGTGGTTCGATCTGCGTCGCCTCTATGTGCCATCAGGTCGTGATGCTGCCTTTGAGACTGCCCTCAAGGATCTTTTGCAGCGCGGTCCGGACGGAGAGCTTATCGCGCAGCCAAAGCACTTTACTGCAACGTGTGAGACGCGCGGGCTGATGGTCGTGGCCAAAACAGGCAGCGGCAAGACAACTTTGATCCGGCATGTGTTGTCCAATCTCGACATTTTGCAAACGGTCAGCCCAGATATCCAGCCTTGGATCTCTGTTGAGGTTCCCAGCAATGTCACAATGAAATCGTTGGGGATCGAGGTTTTGGACAAGCTGGGTTACCGCATCGAAAATCAGCGCAGCATCAGCGAACATGAAATTTGGCGCATCGTGCGGCACCGCTTCCGTCTGAAGGGGACAGTTTTGCTGTGGATCGACGAAGCTCAAGACTTGTTCCGCACAAAAGGGCCGGCCACGACGAGGCATATTCTCAATACTATCAAGAACTTAATGTAGGGAGATGCGTCAGTCGTCGTTGTCCTCAGTGGTGTAGAGGAGCTCGAACAGATCACCCATACCGATCGCCAAATCACTCGCCGGATGCGCAAAATGCTTCTGACTGATCTTTCTGAAGCGCCTGACGGCGACCAGATCTGGACAATTCTCGAACGTTTCTACCAGCGCGCTGGGCTGGAGGTGCCACCGCGAAATGATCTGGTCGGTCGATTGCTACACGCCTGCCGAGGCCGTTTTGGTCTGATCATCGAGACGGTGATTGATGCCATTGAGGTTGCGCTGGATACGGGCGCCACGTCGCTGACAAGCGAGCACTTTGTGGAGGTTTTCGGGGCTCAGACAGCGTGCGATCTGTCCCAGAATGTATTTCTGACGAACCGTTGGTCGCATGTCGACATGGAACGCTTGGCATTTGGATAACTGCGTTGAAGAGAGGAAAAGTAAAATGGAAGTTCTTCGTCCAATTCTGTCCTTTGGCCCAAAAGAGAGCGCACTTTCCTGCACGGCACGTGCGGCAGCTTTTCATACAGGCGGGACAGTTACCCCTTTTTTGCCCGATATTGGCATTGCGCCAATGAGTTTGGTCGCAGGAGAGCCAGAAGCGATTGATAAGCTTTGCACGACAACTGGGTCCGACTTCGACCAGGTGTCAGCGAATGCAGCAGTTCGGACGGGGAAACGAGCCTATAGGCTACGCGGCGAGGCGTTGTCTGCGGAGTTCTTCGTGCGCCCTCGGGTGGCTTTCTGCCCGCTTTGCTTACACGATGATGACGCCAGTCACCCAGATCCCGCAGTTGCACGGCGCCATCGGTGGTTCTGGGCGCTGGACGTCGTGAAAACCTGTCCTCAGCACGGGCTGCCTATCGTGAGGCTTTCAAAGGAGCACCATGAGGATGAGCTTGTCCAATTGGGGCTGCGGGTCAAAGAACAAGGCGCAGCGCTCGCTCAATTGATCGACGGGCAAACCACTCGCCCCGTCTCTGAATTGCAGGACTACGTTATTAACCGTTTAGATGGCGCCGTCGGGCCGGCTTGGCTGGACAGCCAGAGCATTGAACAGGCTCAGTGGGCAACGGAAATGCTGGGCGCGGTGGTGGCGTTTGGCACGGGCGTCTCTCTCGACACGCTCAACGAGGACGATTGGCACGAGGCGGGGCGCGCCGGTTATGCCTACACCTCCAAAGGGGAGGCGGTTGTGCAGCAAGCGCTCGAGCAGATCTTTGCGTCGTTTGAGTACACGGCGGCGCGTCCGGGCCCCCAGAAAATCTTCGGCCCGCTGTACACGTCGCTGTCCGCAAAGCGCGCCGTCAAGGATCGCGGTCCGATCACAGACATCATGAGGGAGTTCATTTTCGAAAACTTCGCACTGTCCGCAGGCACAAAGGTGCTGGGCGAGCCGCTTGCCGAGCGTCGCCGTCACACTGCGGCATCTTTGGCGAGTAAGGCGGGCCTCGACACACGATTGGTCCAGAATGCGCTGGTAACTGCGGGTCTTTTGCCCAATGCGAAAAACGCACAGCACATGACGGTTGACGCCGAAACCGGGCGCCGCATTGCCGAGAAAATCCAGCGCGTCATTTACCTCAAAGAGCTGCCCACCGCATTGAACACAACGCGCAATGTCGCCTACCAAGTGGTCTCTGACCGCATCCTCCAGCCGATCGCGGGACGTTCAGCGCAGTCAAAAGGGCACACGTCCAAAGCCGTTGATCGGGCAGATGTGAAGAAACTCTTGGCCCAAATTGAGCAACTTGTCCCGACGGTTGTCGCCACGCCGGCGGGGCATGTGCCGCTGATCAAAGCGGCCGAGAAGGCCAAAACCCCGACAGGCAGCTTTATGCACCTTTTGCTCGCGGGGGCTTTGACGGACACGGTTCGGATCGAAGGCGAAGCCGGCATTGCCGCACTACGTTTCGATCCTGCGCAGATCAAGACATGGGTGCTCAAAGTTGACACTGTTGGGCTCGAGCCGCTGGAAGTTGCTGGCAAACTGCGCTTGCCGCTCGAAGCTGTTTTGAAGCTGTGCAAAGACCCCAGTGCGCCGTTGAAAATGAAGACGATCACCAGTTCAACGGACCATCAGTTTGCGCGGGTGCCGCTGCGTGATGTTGAAAGGTTCGGGTCGATCTACAACAGCTTGGCACCGATCCTTGAACGGCTTGAGATACGGCGTTTTGAGTTGAGACGCATCTTAAAGGCCAAGGGTATCAAACCTGTTTTTGACTGGGCGAATTTTGGGACCGACATTTATCGCATCAGCGATCTTCGCGGGATTGAGCCCGGCTGATCAAAGCAACAAGATCTCATGTAGGAGGCCGCCCTTTTCGGGCGGCCCTTTTGCGTTCTTGACGGCCTGAGCGGGGCGGTCCCGAAACTTAACATAATGGGCCCTATGCATTTGGCCCTTTGGCTTTTTGACGATGTGAATGGTCAAGTTAACCTTGCGAAATGGTCAAGTCTTCCGCCGATGCTCAGCTTGGACTACGAAATTTCAATGATTTAGGCGCTGATGATGGCCATTTATTGCTTGGGTCCACAATTATTATGGCGGCAAGCAATTCCCGGCCATTTTCGAGCTAAATCGACCATTTTGCGGGCATATAACGGCCAGTGATCGCTTCTGGGGCCGAAAAAACGGCGGTGGTACGGGTTCGACTCTTCGGAAATAGGCCCCGAACACATCTGTCCAAAACGCACTTCGGGGTTTCCTAACTCACTTGGTGGTTTTTCGTCTGGAAGATCGTCATCGCGGACAGGCGCTGCCGCTTCCTTCCCGCGCTGACCGGGATGTCACGTGCGGCTCAAAAGGGAGTTTCTCCGGACACGTGCTGGTGGGCGAATAAGCGAAGCGGCATGACAGCACATCTGATGCAATTCAGTCAGGCTGCGAACCTGTTTTGAAAAAACAGCAAAATGTGACTGGCGCCCGGTCCTCAAGGCAAAAGGCCGCGATCAGATTGCACGACGAAACCGGGTGGCTATCGCACGGGTCAGGGCATCATCCTGTCCCCCCACAAGAACATAGCCGATGCCGTCTTCCACCCAGCTGGACGTGGCCAGATCGAAAGACATGCGGGTTTGATTACCGCGGTCATCCGCCTTCTGAGGGGTCAGGCAAAAAGCAAAAGGCTGACCCTGCGCATCCAGATAGGCCATCTGGATCAACGGTGCGCCGTCAAGCGAGAGCATTTGTGCGCGCTTGAAGGTCAGACCCTCAATCTCCAACACGCCCTCAAGATCAACGCCGAACTCGTCCTGCGCCCGCTTCAGAACGCTGTACGTCATCTCGCGCGATTGAGGCGCACCCGCCAAAGTCTCGGTCACGTAAAGCGCCTGATAAGAGGCCACTATATCCACCCAGTTCGCATCGGGGCCAGGGCGCAGCGTGCTCATCACCAGCATCCCCAGCGCGAAAGATGCGGCCAGTGTTGCGGGCCAGATAATGCGTGGGGCCTTGTTGGTGTTTGCCGATGAGGGCGCGGCGGTGGACTTAATCTTTTCGTGCAATGCCGCCGGCATCGCCGGTCCACCAAGTGCGTCCAGATCAAAAGCCTGCCCAAGCAACCCGTCGGGGAGCCTCAGCCCCTCAAGCCGCTCTTGTACCGATGGGTTGTCTCGCAAAGCGGCTTCAACGGCAGCATGTTTTTCAGGTGGCAATTCACCATCGAGATATGCGGTCAGCTCTTCATCGGTGACAGAGGCGTTCACATTACTCATCCTATAGGCTCCTGAGCGGCTGTTCTGGCTACAATTGTCTTTCGTGCACCGGCAAGTCGGCTCATGACCGTACCAATCGGAATGTCGAGCATCTCCGCCGCCTCGCGGTAGGAGTACCCCTCAACATAGACCAGAAAAATGGTCACGCGCTGGCCCTCGGGCAAGGCCTGCACAATGTTTAACACTTCACCTGCAAGAATATTCACGTCAACGTGAGGGTTGTTATTCGGAACGTCGATTTCTTCCACGGGAACGACGCCCGCGCCCAAACACACCTTGTCCGCACGGATATCATTGAGCCAAATCCGCCGCGCAATTGTAAAAAGCCAACGGTCCAGATCCGTTCCTACATTAAACTTTTCAGCATTCGCCAACGCACGTTCGCACGTTTTTTGTGCCAGATCATCGGCGCGGTCGGTGGCTTTGGTCAGCACCATGCAGAACCGCCACAGACGCGGGAACAGATCGGGCAAACCGGCACTGACCGCCTCAACGCCGCGTTTTCTGTTTCCTGCAGAGTGAATAAATTCCGCTCCCCGTGTGTTTGCCTCACAGCCGCGATGATGACCGGCCTTTTTAAAAAAACTACGGGAGGAACCCCAAATGCACAATTTCAAATCACTGATCGCAGCAGTGGCCATGGCGGCAACACTTGGCCCGATGGGAACACAGGCTTTGGCCACAGACATGCCAAGAAGCTGGGTGCTGGACCCAGCATTGTCGAATGTGTCGTTCGGTTCAATCAAGAACGACTATGCGGGCGAGTCCCATTCCTTTGGCAAAACCAGCGGGACTGTTTCCGAAGACGGCACTGTCACAATCAAACTGGGATTGGGCTCGGTTGAGACCAATATAGACATCCGCAACGAACGCATGATCGAATTCGTGTTCAACAATGCGCCTGACGCCACCATAACGGCCCAGATCGACATGGCGGAATTGAAGGCTCTGCCCATCGGCGGCAGCACCAATATCAATACCTATGGCACGCTCAGCCTGCTGGGCATTGAGAACGAGCTGGAGGCTAATTTCTTTGTCATGCGCATCAGCGAAACCCAGGTGCTGGTCGATACCAATGGTATGGTGATGCTTTCTACGGAGGACGCAGAGATAGATGCGGGCATCGACACTTTGCAGCAACTCGCCGACCTCGACGGGATTACGCGGGTCAGCCCTGTATCGTTGCGACTGATCTTTAACGCCAAGGGGTAGCGCGCCCAAAATACGGGTTGGAAAACACCGACGGTCGAAAGCCGTCGGTGTTTTGCGTTTGGGCTTCGGGTCGCATGGATGGGAAGACAACATATTGATTTCAAATTCAATCACCGCAAATCCCAGCGCACACCTACGCGCCGAAATTATTCATTTTGCCTGATCACCTCTTCACGATCATACGTGATTTTACTCATTGAGCGTTCGCGGATTTAACAAAGTCGTCCTCAAGACATTTCACTTTAATCCAAAGAAAAACATACTGGAGACCCCGATGTTTAGTTTCTCGAATTCCTTTGCAGATTTCCGTGCCCTCATTGAGCGGCTGCAGGGCGAGCAAGACGCGCGCGCAGCACAGATTGTCACAAACAACAGTGAGCAGACGTTGACAATACGTCGGGGCGACGACGTTTCTGAGCGCGCGGATGACGAGGGTATCATTCGCGTCACGCAGGGCGAGAACGGTCCTTTGATCGAAGGCGATCTCCCCGACAATGCAGTTCTTCAGGTCGGTCAGGGCCAAGGCGCCCTTGCGCCGGTTGCCGAAGACGTCACCGCGCCAGCCCCCGTTGTCGAGCAAGCCGCCGAAATGACAGCCTCGACAGTCTCGAGCAATATCATCCGCCTCACGCAGGGCGAGAATGGGCCCGTTGTCCAAGGCGACGTGCCGGAAAATGCCGAACTGGTTGTTGGACAAGGTGCGGGCGATGTCGGGAGGCCCACGGAATCCAGTGTCGTCATAACAGGAGGAACAGAGCAAATCGACCGCAGCCCCGCGCCCGAGCCTGCGCAAACCATCGAAGGTTCTGAGGGTCGTGACTTCTTGCGTGGTGGCACGGGCGATGATGTGATCAACGGAAATGATGGTCGCGACCGTCTGACTGGCGGTGATGGTGATGATGTACTGGCAGGTGGTAAAGGCAGCGATGTCCTTGATGGAGGGCAGGGCGACGATGTCTTCATCTTTAACGAAGGCGACGGCTTTGACCAGATTCGCAACTTCGATTTGCTGGGCGACGATGTTCTGCAGATCGGTGTTGACGGCATTGACAGCCTCGATGATTTCCTTGGTGCGCTGACATCGACACAGGATGCCGGACAAGCCGAGAACGCAACGTTCGATTTCGGCGGTGGCGATCGTCTGAACATCACGCTTGATGCTGTCGAGAACCTGACCGCAGAAGACTTCATCTTCGTTTGAACCTGCCACAGATGGACCCGACATGTTTCGTGCAAAATCTCGCACTAAACGTCGGGGTCATCGCCTTTTGGGCCTCCCAAATCGGGCAGTCCATCCCCAGTTGCAGTGCATCGCAAAACCAGCGCCGCCACCCAGTGGAACGCTGTACGTTGGGCCTTTTCAACATCACCGCCATTAGAGCAAACGCGCCCCGGGCTCAAACCCTCGACCTGCGTCAGCGGCGTGAATTGCCGGGGGAGAGGGGGTGGTCCCGCAACAAAACTGCAGGTCACTCTGCGCGACGGGCAGACCCTCTGCACCGGATGTTTGGGAACTGGCGCCATGACACGATGCGCCGCCCGCCTTTGGGCGAATCCTCACCAAACGCGCGTCGACCGGGTCACGCGCCGCAGGCGAAAACCGTCATAAAAAAGGCCGTCATTGCGAACATGTGCCGAGATCAAAGCCCCTCTTTCACTTGAACACCGCGCACGTCATGCCTGACGCGCGATGTGATCCATTGACGTATTCAAGAATTTTGATTGCGATATTCACGGTCCCGGGCTTTATTCTCCAGAGTGCGACGCCAAAATCAAAGACTTGTGGGAGGTCATATGAAAAGAACTATTCGGGCATTGTCCATCGCAGCAGCACTTGGCATGGGTGCATCAATGGCAACAGCGGAAGGCAGCGTGACAGTCTACACCGCCGTGCCGCAGAACTTCATAGACGCGCTTGTGCCCATGTTCGAGGAACAGACCGGCACATCTGTCGAAATCATCAAGGCAGGCTCCGGAGAGCTGCTCAACCGCCTGACCGCCGAGGCAGGCGCGCCTGTGGCGGATGTTCTATGGAGTGTTGACGGTACTGTCATCGACTTCAATCCGACCCTGTTTGAAGCATATGATGCCGCAGGTTCCGACATGCTCGCAGAAGGTATGAAGCAAAGCGACATGTGGTCGCCATTCACCGCCGTTGTGATGGTTCTTATCGTCAACGAGGGCGAACTTGACGGCAAGCCGGTCCCCGACAGTTGGGCAGCCCTCGCCGATCCGATGTATGATGACATGGTTTCATCTGCGCGTGCTGAAGCCTCTGGGTCCGCCTATATCCAGTTGGCCACAGTCCTGCAGGCGTTTGAAGACGAAGTCGCCGGCTGGAGCATCTATGAGGGCATGCTGTCGAATTTTGTTTTGTCCGACAGTTCCGGTGCCGTGCCACGTTTTGTGAATGACGGTGAATTGGCCGTGGGCGTTACCCTCGAAGACGCTGCCCTGCGCTATGTCGAGGGCGGCGGACCCGTTGAAATCGTCTATCCATCCGAAGGCACGGCCATTGCGCCCGACGCCATGGCGCTTGTCGCCGGTGCACCGAACGCGGACAACGCCAAAGCGTTCCTCGACTTCATGATGTCGAAGGAAGCGCAGGTCGTTGTGGCGGAACAGGGCCGTCGCCCCGTCCGCTCCGATGTCGATTCCAACCCGGCATTGCTGCCTTTGGCCGAAGTGAACTCGGTGGGCTATGACAGCGCATGGGCTGCGGAAAACCGCGCGCGGCTGGTGGAAGAATGGCAAGACATGGTGCTTGACGTTCAGTGATTTACAGCGCCGGGCGTCCTGATGTGCGCCCGGCATCTCCTACAGGATAGGTACACTGAATGGCCTCTGTTGAAATTACCGGCCTGCGCAAGCTGTATGGCGACGTGGTTGCGCTATCCGACATCAATATATCAATTCCGTCGGGGTCTTTCTTTACCCTGCTCGGCCCGTCGGGTTGCGGAAAAACTACGCTTTTGCGGACAATTGCCGGCTTTCATGATCAGAACGCGGGCCAGATAGTCATCGACGGGAAGTCCATAGAGGGCTTGCCCGCGCACCGCCGCGACGTTGGCATGGTCTTTCAGGATTATGCGATCTTTCCACACATAAGTGTGCGCGAAAACGTGGCATTCGGCCTGAAACAACGCAAGGTCGCTGCATCCGAGATCACCAAGCGCGTCAATGAGGTGCTTGAGGTTGTGCAACTCGGGGCATTCGCCGATCGCATGCCGCACGAGCTTTCAGGCGGACAACAACAGCGCGTGGGCCTCGCGCGGGCCATTGTGATCCGGCCCAAGGTTCTGCTGATGGACGAACCGCTCTCCAACCTTGATGCGCGCCTGCGGGTGGATCTGCGCGCTGAACTGCGCCGGATCCAGCGCGATCTGGGCATCACGACGGTCTATGTCACCCATGACCAGGAAGAAGCGCTCGCAATGTCCGACACCGTCTGCGTGATGTACCAAGGTGTGATCCAACAGGCGGCAAGCCCGCTCGACATCTATCTGCGGCCGGCCAACAAGTTCGTGGCCACGTTTGTGGGGGGCAACAATTTTCTGACGCTCACAAAATCGGACAGCCAATATGCGCTGACATCTGGAGGGGCCACCGTCCTGGGGGCGCAGCAGGCCATACAGGAAATCGTGTGCGCCATCCGCCCCGAAACCCTGCGCGTCACACCCGGCACCGTCGCCGCCACCGAGACGGAAATCGCCGTGCCTGCAAGACTGTCCGATGTCAGCTTTGTCGGGCGAGAGATGGAAGTCATCGCTACCACCGAGCAAGGCGAAACCGTGAAGTCCCTTGCGCGCCCCGACCCGGCCATTATCGCGCTTGCGCCGGGCAGCCCGGTCACCATCTGCGCAAAACGCAGTGACCTCGCCTTTTTCGAGGCCCCCGAATGCGGCGGGCGCATTACATGACGGGGTTTATCCGGCGTTGCGATTTCTGGACGGTCGTTACCGGCGTGATACTCGCCGTTCTGGTCGTGTTATTGCTTTTACCCATTGTGCGCGTGCTGATGCTGTCCTTTGTGGATGCGGACACGCTTGAATGGACGTTTGGCAACTACGTTGAGGTATTTACGCGAAATTACTATCTCAACGGGTTGAAAAATACCCTGTTTGTCGGCGTCCTCGGCACTTTGGGCGCATGCCTCATCGGCATCCCGCTTGCTTTTTTCACGGCGCGGTTTCACCTCAGGGGGCGGGCGTGGATCTCAACGCTGGCCATCCTTGTCCTTGTCGCGCCTCCCTTCATCGGGGCCTATGCGTGGATCATGATGCTGGGGGCAAATGGGTTTATCACCAATTTTTTCGAAGCCATCGGGATCGAGACACCGACGATCTACGGCGCACATGGCATCATCCTTGTCTTTACCCTCAAGTTTTTTCCCTTCGTCTTTCTCATGACGCAAACAGCGCTGATGGCGGTCAACAAGTCCTTCGAGGACGCCGCAGAAAGTCTTGGATGCACACCATGGCAACGCTTTACCAAAATCACACTGCCCTTGGTTTTTCCGGCGATCAGCACCGGAGCGATCATCTGTTTCGTGCTGTCCATTGCGGATTTTGGTACCCCTGCGATCTTGGGGCGCGGCTTTCGCACGCTTTCTACCATCGCATTTGCGGCGTACCGCTCGGAACTCGGCGGTCTGCCGACCATGGCGGTCACCGTCTCCATGATCATGATCATCATCTCGATGCTGGCGCTTTTGGCACAAAGACGCATTCTGGCAAAACGGCGTTATGCCAGCAGCCTCACCAACCTGCCTGTGAAAGCCAGACTCACCGGGTGGCGCAACATCGCGGTGCACAGCTTTTGCCACGGTGTTGTCCTCATCGCGATGCTGCCAACGCTCGTGGTCGTTTATACGTCCTTCCTGAAAACCAACGGCCCGGTCTTTGTCGGCGGCTATGGTTTTGAAAGCTACGAACGTATCCTGCGCACAGCTCCCGATGCGATCACCAACAGCTTCGTGTTTGCCATCGCAGCCGTGATCCTGATCACCATGTTCTCGGCCCTGATCAGCTACGTGATCGTCCGGCGCGAAACCACAGCATCCGGCACAATCGACTTTCTGATGATGGTCCCCTACCTGATCCCCGGCGTGGTCATGGCCATTGGCTTCGTCACCACCTTCCGCTCTGGTTTCATGGGTGGGATGAGCGCGGCGTGGTTTTTGATCCTGCTTTATTTCATCCGGCGATTGCCCTACGGCGTGCGATCAACGACATCGAGCCTGCGGCAAATCAAACCCTCCATGGAAGAAGCGGCCATCAACCTCGGTGCGCCACCACTGAGTGCTTTCTTGAAGATCACAATCCCCTTGATCCTGCCGGGGCTTATTGTGGGCTCCCTTATGGGTTTCATCACGGCCATCAACGAGTTGTCCGGTACGTTGATCCTCTATGACGCGGGTACAATCACGATGCCCGTCTCTATATACCTTGCCGTTCTCGACGGTGAATTCGGCCTCGCAGCCGCGCTTTCGACGGTGTTGCTGCTGTGTACGGGTGTTTGCGTCTATCTGGTTTTCCGCTTCACCGAAGACCGCGACAACGCATTTCTCTGAAGGGCATCATGAAACTGGAGGTTTTCAACAGATCGAAATACCGCGACGGTTCTGCACCGGGCGATGACGTTCCACTCGCGGTGCCGGGCGTGGTTTTCGGGGTGTTTGACGGCGCCACCGATCCGCTCGGCACAGTCATTGACGGTGTGGCCGCTGGCCGGTTGGCCGCTCTCACCGTCGCCGCAGAAATGACCGCGATTGCGCTTGACCCGGCCGCGCGAAATGCCCCCGGCGATCAGATCATCGCTCGCCTTTCGTCGGTGCTGAAGGCCCGGACTGACCCGCTCGATCTGAAAATTCCACCCTCAACGACAATCGCCGCCGCATTGGATTGCGGCCACATGTGGCGCTTTTTACTCCTCGGAGACAGCGCCGTTCGCCTAAACGGCACCGAGGTCCACCATCATGAAAAGATCATAGACCACGTGTCGACAGTGGCACGCGTGGCGCTTTTCAACACGTTCGCTGACCAAACCAGCGACCGCGACAGGGTAGAGAACATGACCCGGCGTGGCATTTTCCTCGGCCTCGAAAAAGCCATCTGCGAAGGGGCTATCACGTCCGAATGCGCTGACGGTATCGTCGCGGACGCCATCGCGGCAACGGGGCTTGAGGCCGTGGCGGATATCGTGAGGGCCTTCTTGATGGACGGTATCCAGAGACAGTTTGCTTACGGAAATGCGCTTGGTAACCCGTTGTGCTTTGACACTCTGAATGGCGCCTTGCCTCAGCGCGGCGACCTGCAGGATTTCACGCGCGCAAAGGCGGATATCACAAGTATCGAAGTTTACACAGACGGTTATCCTGCCCCGCCCCCCGAGATCTCAGTGGCCGGGTGGGAAGCCGCGTTCCATGCCGCAGAAGCTACGGACTTCCACAAGATCCGGCAATTTGCCACGGTAAAAGGGTCAACCAGTACCGAATTCTATGATGATCGCGCTGTCGTCGTTTTGACCTGAACTGTGTTTGGTCCTGCGCACCGCGTGAAACAATGGCCACACCATTCGGGTGTATTCCCCGTTGACCTCTAGGCAAGCCCATTTTCGACATCCTCATTCTGTAAAAACACGAATTCCAACAGGTAGAACCGCTGTCTTGGTCTGAAAGTGTTGCAGACGTGTCGCCCGACACTTTGTCTGTTGCCGTTTCACAGACCTGATCGAAACAAGACGCCGAACCTGTACAGCCAACTAAGCTCGCCTTCTGGTAGTTGAAAATCGCGGTCTCATTTGTTAACATTAACTATTTGAAGTTGAGCGATTGATGTCCAAAGGAATTTTCTCAAGACTGTTTAAGGTTGCTGGCACATCCCAAGCCATTGATGGCGACGCGCTGTTGAGCGACGATAAAACTGAGCCGAATGAACGTGCTGGACCGTCCGACTCTGTCGATAGGCTCGCGGCTCAGAACGATAAGCTTAACCGAGTGCGCGACAAATTCACCCAGCGCGCGAAGGATGCCAATAACATTGCCTGGGCCGCACTTGGCGCCTCGTTCATTCTGGTCGCGCTCACGGCGGTGTTCATTGCCAACAGCGGTCGCATCTTCGACACTCAGCTTGACCTCTTTGTCCGTCACACGGCCAATATCGGTGAGTTCGACGAACAGATCAGCAAAGCTGAGGACGACCTGAGCGCGCTGGAAGACCTGCGGGGCGAAAACGCGGAGAAACTCGGGGAAATCCAATCCTACCTTGCAAAAGACAATTTCTTTTGGAGCAATAACCATCTCGCCGGGGGGTACAGCGAACCAAACGCGGACACATTGTTCGCGGTGCGGGTAAGCAACCAGATGGCCGTTGTGCTTGGTCAAGGCCTGCTCGAGGCCCAATTGCCAATCGACGTACCCACTGCTGACGCACCAGCATGGAAACCGGCGCGAATCTGCACCAGAGTTCCGAGCGGTGCGACGGACGACGATGCTTGCCCTGACACCCCCCCTGACATTTGGCATATTGGTCACAGCAAGCGCATAGGTTTCTTTGGGGCCGGCACCAATACTTTCATCCGCCGCACAAACGAAGATGACAGCGGATACTGGAAAATGACGCGCGTCGTCGAAGACGATGCCGCAGCTCCCTTCCTTTACGGTGCCAGCTTTCGAGCCGGGCGCGGCATCGTCTATGGTGAAGGCAGTCGCCTCTTTGTGACGGACAATCGCGGTGACGACTGGGCCGAATTGAAGGTTGATGAAGAAACAGAGCAGCAACTGTCACGCATTGCAGGCATTTATGTGGGGGCGCCTTTGGGCGATCAGCACTGGGTCGTGGTGGGCGCGCCGGGCCTTTTGTTTGTGTTCAAAATCAACGGGACCAACCTTGAAACCATATATCTGATGATTGAAGGCGAGGTGAAGCTCGCCAAGGACGCCGGAAACTTTCTGCCGGCCCCCGCCAGCGGCTCGCAACGCGGTGCAAAGCTAGGTTATTTCGACGTGTTGCATGCCTATCCCAACCAAAAGAAGGATCGCTACTTGGCGCTTTCCTCGGGCGGGTTTTTTGTAGAGATCGGGGTTGAAGGCGACGGTATGCTCGAAAAGCTGCGGGCCCCGCGCTGGGGGTATTTCCCTTGTGGGACATCTGCACCTGACCCCGTGGAGCAGGATGAAAACGCACCGTCCAGTGCCGCGCAGCAGCCTGCCAGTCCATCACTGACGACGCAGACATCCGGCACACCTCATACCACGTTCGGCGGCTGGGGCGGCGATGGGGTTGCGATGGCTGATGCCTGCCGCATGCGCACGATCTCAACACTTTCGAAAAGCCACTTCGTGGCCTTTGGTGATCAGGCCGAAATCGTCAGCGCAGAGATCGCGACGCTCGAATGGCGTTCGAACGAAGCTTTGCCGAAGACCGTCGTAGGCAAAATGGGCGATCCAAAAAACGTCAAATTCTACGATTCCGCAGGTTTGGGAGACAACGCCATTGCGGTCGGCTCCGAAGGTGTGGTGGCGTCTGTTCGCCTTGATGCGAACAAAAACCTGATAGCCTCCGGCGCCCCACAGTCTCTTGGGCGTGAAGACCTGCTCGGCATCGGGCTCGTTGAGGAGGGGCAGCGGCCCGATTTGATCGTGGGCGCGCAGGGACGGATTTTTGCGAATGTTTCTGACCCGGATATCCTTCTGTATGCGCAGACCAATGTGCCGGAAAGCGTCGCCAATTACATCCAACAGAACACGACACAGAAGTTGCGGCTCAAGACCGGCGTGGATCCCGAGCTTCAGACCATGGCCAGGGAAATCGCGGATAATCAATCAAAGATCGCAACCGAATCGGAATTGCGTACCCATATCAGAGAGCTGGAACGCCAGAAGGGTGAACGCAGTCTCCAATCACAGCTCGACCGCAAAGACAGCCTGATCTGGTTGAACGGAGGGCGCTTCGTGGTGCTGGTCATCGCGTTGCTGCTGCTGCGATGGACGATTGCGATCTTTAATTACAACATCAAACTGGCACATTTCTTCCGCGCGCGCGCGGACATTTTAAAGCTTCACATCTATAGCAATACGCCACTGTCAGAACTGGTGTTGTCGATGTCCCCGGATAGCATCGACATCGGAGAAGCGAAATCGTCTGTCGCTGATCTGACGAAGATGCTGAATGGAGGAGCCAAGCAGTGAAAGTCTCCAGCCCCGGGGCAGCCGTACTTTTTGCGATGTGTTTGTCTGTGGCGCATGCTGCAGAGCAGAGGCCATATGACCTGCGACCTGCGCAAAGCCCGCTCCTGCAGCTGGTAAATGTTTCGAACGTCTGCAAGTCAAAATGCACCGGTAACTTCAACAGTTGCCTCAAGAACAAGCCAAGGGTAAAATGCGAGCGCATGAAGCGTCAATGTACAACCAAGTGTAGATGACAGTGCCAACAGGCCATGAACGAAACGAATGCAAAAATATTGCAAGCTCTTTGCCTTTGTGGTATTCTTGGGTTGTAGGATGCGGGATTAATACTGTGTTTATGAAAAAATCTTGGACTTATGCGTTTGTTTTGGCCACGCTCGTTGGCAGTGCTTGGCTGTCATCGCCCAGTGTTTCGCACGCTTGTCCTGTCACAAACCCTTCCTGTCGCTGAACCACATTTATTGGTGAACGCTTAGGTTATGCTCCGTGGGCCCGCGGGGCTTCTTTAGTTTTATCGCCTATATGTCTTTCGATTCGCCTAGGTGGTGCGGGCTGGGTCGCCTTGAAAGGGCGTCCTCACCGCGTAGGTGCCGGACAGACTGATCGCAATGGTCTCTTGAATTCCGAGGCTTTGCCCGTTACATCGCCAAGGTCACATCATAAAGAAGGTGCCCCATGGCCACGACCAATCCACTCCAGTTCATCCAGCAGGTTCGTGCTGAAGTGTCCAAAGTCGTGTGGCCCACGCGGCGTGAAGTGATGTTGACCACCGTGATGGTTTTCATTCTCGCAGCTCTGACGGCTGTGTTTTTTGCTCTTGTTGATATTCTGATCCGCTGGGGCTTGCAGTCCGTCTTGACGATGTTCGGGTAGCACCGCCGCAGGGCCGTGCAAAAAACCGATTACTGCTCTTGAAAGATTCGGATTTGCGGAGTATCCCGCAACCCTGACCTGAACGAGGGCGTGCGGCGATTCGAGTTGCGCGCCGATTTTCTGTTCTGGATCAGCGGCTCAAGGGCTTGATGGTAAAAGAAAATTGGCGCTCACGTGTCGATCGCAGACAGGGAATAGGGTTCAAATGGCAAAGCGGTGGTATTCGGTCAGTGTCCTGTCGAACTTTGAAAAGAAGATCGCAGAGCAAATCCGTACTTCCGTGGCTGAGCAGGAGTTGGAAGACCAGATCGACGAAGTTCTGGTTCCGACCGAAGAGGTGATCGAGGTGCGGCGCGGCAAGAAGGTGACCACTGAGCGCCGTTTCATGCCGGGTTATGTGTTGGTGCATATGGAGATGTCGGACAAGGGGTATCACCTTGTGAACTCCATCAACCGCGTCACCGGGTTCCTTGGGCCACAGGGCCGACCGATGCCGATGCGGGATGCGGAAGTGAACGCGATTCTCAACCGTGTGCAGGAAGGTGAAGAAGCGCCGCGCACTTTGATCCATTTTGAGGTGGGCGAAAAGGTCAAGGTTGCCGATGGCCCGTTCGAGGACTTCGACGGCATGATCGAAGAAGTGGACGACGAGAACCAGCGCCTGAAGGTGTCGGTGTCTATCTTTGGCCGGGAGACGCCGGTCGAACTGGAATTCACGCAGGTCAATAAGCAGTCCTGACGTGCAAAGCGTGGGAGGCGAGGGTGCCGCGGCATCCGGACCGGACCACGACAACAAGACCTGAGGCAGCGCGCTGCACCGGGGTTGGAAAAGGAGAAGGCCAATGGCCAAGAAACTCGTTGGCAGCATGAAGCTGCAGGTGCCCGCCGGGCAAGCAAACCCATCTCCGCCGGTTGGTCCGGCGCTGGGTCAGCGCGGCATCAACATCATGGAATTCTGCAAGGCGTTCAACGCCAAGACCGCAGATATGGAGCAAGGCGCCCCTTGCCCGACCGTGATCACCTATTATCAGGACAAGTCCTTCACCATGGATATCAAGACGCCGCCAGCGTCTTATTACCTCAAGAAGGCCGCCAAGCTGTCGTCCGGCGCAAAGACGCCGTCGCGCGAAGTCGTGGGTTACGTGAGCAGCAAGCAGGTCCGTGAGATTGCCGAAGCGAAGATGAAAGACCTGAACGCCACGTCGATCGAAGCGGCGATGAAGATCATTCTGGGTTCTGCCCGCTCCATGGGCATCGAGGTAAAGTAAGATGGCAAAACTTGGAAAAAGAGCCCGCGCTGCACGTGAAGCCTTCGCAGGCAAGGAAAACGTTACGGTCGAAGAAGCTGTCGCGCTGATTAAAGCGAATTCGTCGGTCAAATTTGACGAAACCGTTGAGATCGCGATGAACCTGGGCGTTGACCCGCGTCACGCGGATCAGATGGTGCGCGGTGTTGTCGGTCTGCCGAACGGCACTGGTAAAACCGTGCGCGTCGCTGTGTTTGCCCGTGGTGCGAAAGCGGATGAAGCAACGGCGGCTGGGGCGGACATCGTTGGTGCTGAGGACCTGATGGAAACTGTGCAAAGCGGCAAGATCGAATTTGATCGTTGTATTGCAACGCCTGACATGATGCCAATCGTTGGTCGTCTGGGTAAGGTGCTTGGCCCGCGTAACCTGATGCCGAACCCCAAGGTTGGCACCGTGACGATGGACGTCGAAGCCGCAGTGAAAGCGGCGAAAGGCGGCGAAGTTCAGTTCAAGGCCGAGAAAGGCGGCGTCGTGCATGCCGGCGTTGGCAAACTGAGCTTTGACGAGGCCAAGCTGGTGGAGAACATCCGCGCCTTCGTTGGAGCGGTGTCCAAGGCCAAGCCGACCGGCGCCAAAGGCGCCTATATGAAAAAGATCGCGCTGAGTTCGACCATGGGCCCGGGCGTGTCGGTCGCGATCGAGGACGCGAACGTCGAATAAGAATTTGGCGGGGCAACCCGTCAAGTAGGCAAGGCCGACACGTTGGCCTTGCTTTCTGTCCGAGACGGAGGGTTCGGGGGTCACCTCGCATAATTCCTTCCTGAGATGGGAAACGAGATCATTCAAGCCTTCGGGCGGTCATGGCTCGGGACCCTGAATTGGACCCGAAACGAGGGGCAGAAGATCGCTTCTCTAAACTGAGCCGGTCGGGGGAACCCGACCACAATTGGAGTGAAACTGTGGATAGAGCACAAAAAGAACAGTTGGTCGACGAACTCGGCCAGATCTTTGAAAGCTCTGGTGTCGTTGTGGTAAGCCACTACGCCGGTCTGACAGTTGCTGAAATGCAGGACCTTCGCGCGCGCGCACGCGACGCGGGTGGGTCTGTGCGTGTTGCCAAAAACAGGCTCGCCAAGATCGCCCTTGAGGGCAAGCCATGCGCAAGCATCGCTGACCTTCTGACGGGTATGACCGTTCTGACCTTTTCTGAGGATCCCGTGGCTGCGGCCAAGGTTGCTCAGGACTATGCCAAGGAGAATCAAAAGTTTGTGATTCTCGGCGGCGCAATGGGTGAGAACGCGTTGGACGCCGCCGGTGTGGAAGCCGTGTCCAAAATGCCTTCGCGCGAGGAGCTTATTGCTACTATCGCGGGCATGCTGGGCGCACCTGCTTCGAACATCGCCGGGGCCATTGGCGCACCTGCGAGCAATATCGCATCCATCTTGTCCACTGTTGAGGACAAGGCGGCCGCTTAAGCAATCGTCATATTGGCGTTGGGTTGAACACTCGGCGTTGGAAAACACATATCGTTAACGGAAAGAGCTAAAACATGGCTGATCTGAAAAAATTGGCGGAAGAGATCGTTGGTCTCACTCTGCTGGAAGCACAAGAACTGAAGACAATCCTCAAAGACGAATACGGCATCGAGCCAGCAGCCGGTGGCGCTGTCATGATGGCCGGTCCTGCCGATGCGGGCGCTGCCGAGGAAGAAAAGACAGAGTTTGACGTTGTATTGAAAAGCCCAGGCGCTTCGAAAATCAACGTCATCAAGGAAGTACGCGGCATCACCGGTCTGGGCCTGAAAGAAGCCAAGGACCTCGTCGAAGCTGGCGGCAAGATCAAAGAAGGCTGCGACAAGGCAGAAGCCGAAGAGATCAAAGGCAAGCTGGAAGCAGCTGGCGCCGAAGTCGAGCTGGCCTAAGTTGCCACGCCCGAAAGCCGGACTATATGGCTTTCGATGCAAAAACCGAGCTGGACCTGAGATTTCAGGTCCGGCTCAACCTGTCTTGGTAAGGGCCTTTTGACGAGGGCGCTTTCCAAGATGCGGTTCAATGGTCGGGAGGGCACCGGTGGGACGGTGCTCACGAATAGACCGAAACGTATCGTCTCGTATGGGCGAGGTGCCGTGGCCCGACGGTGTCCTCGACCGGTGAGAACTCTGAAAGGTGACACCTGATATGGCTCAATCGTTCCTTGGCCAGAAACGTCTACGTAAATATTATGGCAAAATCCGCGAAGTACTGGATATGCCAAACCTGATCGAGGTGCAAAAATCCTCGTATGATCTCTTCCTGAACTCAGGCGAAGCAGAAGTACCCACCGATGGTGAGGGCATTGCTGGCGTGTTCCAGTCTGTTTTCCCGATCAAGGATTTCAACGAAACATCCGTTCTTGAGTACGTAAAATACGAGCTTGAGAAGCCCAAATATGATGTTGAGGAGTGTCAGCAACGCGACATGACCTACAGCGCACCCTTGAAAGTGACGCTGCGCCTGATCGTATTTGATGTTGATGAGGACACCGGTGCCAAATCGGTCAAGGACATCAAGGAACAAGACGTTTTCATGGGTGATATGCCCTTGATGACACCGAACGGTACATTTGTGGTGAATGGGACCGAGCGTGTGATCGTGTCCCAGATGCACCGCTCCCCCGGTGTGTTCTTTGATCACGACAAAGGCAAGACGCATTCCTCGGGCAAGCTGCTGTTTGCCTGCCGGATCATTCCTTATCGCGGTTCATGGCTGGACTTCGAATTTGACGCAAAAGACATCGTCTTTGCGCGGATCGACCGCCGCCGCAAGCTTCCTGTGACCACGCTGCTTTATTCGCTGGGTCTCGATCAGGAAGCGATCATGGATGCCTATTATGACACCATCACCTACAAGCTGGAGAAGAACAAAGGCTGGGTCGCCCCCTTCTTCCCTGATCGCGTGCGCGGGACCCGCCCGACGTATGATCTGGTGGATGCGGCATCCGGTGAAGTCCTTTTCGAAAGAGGCAAGAAAGTCACGCCACGCGCGGTCAAGAAACTGATCGACGAGGGCAAGGTGACCGAATTGTTGCTCCCCTACGAGCACATCGCGGGCAAGTTTGTCGCCAAGGACATCATCAACGAAGAGACCGGTGCGATTTATGTCGAGGCCGGTGATGAGTTGACGCTTGAGTATGACAAGGACGGCACGCTGATCGGTGGCACGGCAAAAGAGCTGGTCGATGCAGGGATCACGGAGATTCCGGTGCTGGACATCGACAATGTGAATGTCGGCCCTTACATGCGCAACACGATGGCGCAGGACAAGAACATGAACCGCGACACCGCGCTCATGGACATTTACCGCGTGATGCGTCCGGGCGAACCCCCCACCGTCGAGGCCGCATCGGCCCTGTTTGACACGTTGTTCTTTGATGCCGAGCGGTATGATCTGTCTGCCGTTGGCCGCGTGAAAATGAACATGCGTCTGGCGCTGGACGCCGAAGACACGCAGCGCACCTTGCGCCGCGAAGACATCGTCGCCTGCATCAAGGCGCTGGTGGACCTGCGCGACGGGCGCGGTGACATTGACGACATCGACCACCTCGGCAACCGTCGTGTTCGCTCTGTCGGCGAACTGATGGAGAACCAGTACCGTGTGGGCCTGCTACGCATGGAACGCGCGATCAAGGAACGCATGTCCTCGGTCGAGATTGACACGGTGATGCCGCAGGATCTGATCAACGCGAAACCGGCTGCGGCCGCTGTGCGTGAATTCTTCGGCTCCTCGCAGTTGTCGCAGTTCATGGACCAGACCAACCCGCTGTCGGAAGTGACGCATAAACGTCGTCTTTCCGCGCTTGGGCCGGGCGGTCTGACGCGCGAACGTGCGGGCTTTGAGGTGCGCGACGTGCACCCGACGCACTATGGCCGGATGTGTCCGATTGAAACGCCGGAAGGGCCGAACATCGGTCTGATCAACTCGCTGGCAACTTTTGCCCGCGTGAACAAATACGGCTTCATCGAAACGCCATACCGCAAGGTCGAAAACCGCATGGTAACGGACGAAGTACAGTATATGTCCGCCACCGAAGAGATGCGTCACACTGTTGCGCAGGCGAACGCGCAGTTGGATGAGGACGGTCGTTTCAAAAACGATCTGGTCAGCACGCGTCAGTCCGGTGACTATACCTTGGCACCCTCCGAGAATGTCGATTTGATCGACGTGTCGCCCAAACAGTTGGTATCTGTTGCGGCCTCGCTGATCCCGTTCCTCGAAAACGATGACGCGAACCGGGCCTTGATGGGCTCGAACATGCAACGTCAGGCGGTTCCACTACTTCAGGCCGAGGCCCCTCTCGTGGGTACTGGCATCGAAGAAGTGGTTGCGCGCGACTCCGGTGCGGCGATCATGGCGAAACGCGCGGGCATCATCGACCAGGTGGATGCACAGCGTATCGTTATTCGTGCGACATCTGATCTGGAACTGGGTGACGCGGGTGTGGACATTTACCGCATGCGCAAATTCCAGCGCTCCAACCAGAACACCTGCATCAACCAGCGTCCGCTGGTGAAGGTGGGCGACACGGTGCTCAAAGGGCAGGTGATCGCGGATGGTCCCTCCACCGATATGGGGGAACTGGCGCTCGGCAAGAACGTCGTCGTCGCCTTCATGCCGTGGAATGGCTACAACTATGAAGACTCCATTCTGATCTCCGAGCGGATCGCCCGTGACGACGTCTTTACCTCGATCCATATCGAGGAATTCGAAGTCGCCGCGCGTGACACGAAACTGGGTCCGGAAGAAATCACCCGCGATATTCCGAACGTCGGCGAGGAAGCCCTGCGCAACCTTGATGAAGCGGGCATCGTCTACATCGGCGCCGATGTGGAGCCGGGCGATATCCTCGTGGGCAAGATCACACCCAAGGGCGAAAGCCCGATGACGCCGGAGGAAAAACTTCTCCGTGCGATCTTTGGTGAGAAAGCATCGGATGTGCGGGACACATCGTTGCGTGTCAAACCGGGTGATTTCGGTACGGTCGTCGAAGTGCGCGTGTTCAACCGCCATGGTGTGGAAAAAGACGAGCGCGCCTTGCAGATCGAGCGCGAAGAGGTCGAACGTCTGGCCCGTGACCGTGACGATGAAATGGCGATCCTTGATCGCAACATCTACGCGCGTCTCAAGTCGACGATCCTGGGTAAGGTGGCGGTGAAGGGGCCGAAAGGCGTCTCCGCGAATGCGGAGATCACCGAGGACCTGTTGCAAATGCTGCCCCGCGTTCAGTGGTGGCAACTGGCGCTCAAGGATGAGGGGGATGCGCAAGTCGTTGAAGCCCTGAACGAGCAGTACGAGATCCAGAAACGTACGCTGGATGCGCGTTTCGAGGACAAGGTCGAAAAAGTCCGTCGTGGCGATGATCTGCCCCCGGGCGTGATGAAGATGGTCAAGGTCTTCGTGGCGGTGAAGCGCAAGCTGCAACCGGGTGACAAGATGGCCGGGCGTCACGGGAACAAAGGGGTTATCTCCAAAGTCGTTCCGATGGAGGATATGCCGTTCCTTGCAGATGGCACTCCGGTTGACTTCTGTCTGAACCCGCTGGGCGTGCCGTCGCGCATGAATGTGGGTCAGATCCTCGAGACACATATGGGCTGGGCCGCACGCGGTCTGGGGCTGAACGTGGATGAGGCGTTGCAGGAATATCGTCGCTCTGGCGATCTGACACCTGTGCGCGACGCGCTCAGCCATGCCTATGGTGAAAACGTCTATGACGAGGGCATCGCCGGTATGGATGAGGAAACGCTCATCGAGGCGGCGGGCAATGTCACACGTGGTGTGCCGATTGCAACGCCCGTCTTTGACGGTGCGAAAGAGGGCGACGTGAACGACGCTCTGGTGCGCGCGGGCTTCTCTGAATCCGGTCAGTCGATCCTGTTTGACGGCCGCACCGGCGAGCAATTCGCCCGCCCCGTGACCGTCGGCGTGAAATACCTGCTCAAGCTGCACCACCTTGTGGATGATAAAATCCACGCACGCTCGACCGGTCCATACTCGCTGGTCACCCAGCAGCCCTTGGGCGGTAAGGCGCAATTCGGTGGACAGCGTTTCGGGGAGATGGAGGTCTGGGCGCTGGAAGCTTATGGCGCTGCATACACCCTGCAGGAAATGCTGACCGTGAAGTCGGACGACGTTGCCGGACGGACGAAAGTCTACGAAAGCATCGTCAAAGGCGAGGACAACTTCGAAGCCGGCGTACCGGAATCGTTTAACGTTCTGGTCAAAGAAGTCCGCGGCCTCGGCCTCAACATGGAACTCCTGGATGCGGAGGAAGATGAGTGAAGCTGAGAAACAGAGCTACTTGTAATGACAACGCTTTCCATAATCGCAGTAGGGGCAATCGCCATTTCTCTCGTTGCTTCAATGGCGCGCTGTATCAACTGGTTTTGGGACACAATTCCCGGAACAACGTGGGACCAGAAGTCGAGCTTCTTGCGAGACCGTCATATGATGGAACGTCAGATTGCGCTTTTAACTCCGCATATTTTTGGCGCTTTTGCAGTGCATTGCATTCTGATCGCAGTGGTAATCCTCGTCGACATTTTTATTGTCTGACATCCTCGCTGAAAGAGGTCTAAAGAAATGAACCAAGAACTGACAAACAACCCGTTCAATCCGGTTGCCCCCCTTAAGACATTCGACGAGATCAAGGTCTCTCTGGCATCGCCAGAGCGGATTCTGTCGTGGTCCTTCGGTGAGATCAAGAAACCCGAAACCATCAACTACCGGACGTTCAAGCCTGAGCGGGACGGTCTGTTCTGCGCGCGTATCTTCGGCCCGATCAAGGATTACGAGTGCCTTTGCGGCAAGTACAAGCGCATGAAGTATCGCGGCGTTGTCTGCGAGAAATGCGGTGTGGAAGTCACGCTGCAAAAAGTGCGCCGTGAGCGGATGGGCCACATCGAACTGGCCTCGCCGGTCGCGCATATCTGGTTCCTGAAATCGCTGCCGTCCCGTATTGGTCTGATGCTGGACATGACGCTGCGTGATCTGGAACGTGTGCTTTATTTCGAGAACTATGTCGTGATCGAGCCGGGCCTGACAGAACTCACCTACGGTCAGATGATGACCGAAGAAGAGTACATGGATGCGCAAGACATCTATGGCATGGATGCCTTCACCGCGAACATCGGTGCCGAAGCGATCCGTGAGATGCTGGCCGCCATTGATCTCGAAGCGGAAGCCGATCAACTGCGCGCTGACCTTAAGGAAGCCACCGGTGAGCTGAAGCCCAAGAAGATCATCAAGCGTCTGAAGGTTGTGGAATCCTTCCTCGAATCCGGCAACCGTCCGGAGTGGATGGTTCTGACCGTGATCCCCGTGATCCCGCCGGAACTGCGCCCGCTGGTGCCGCTGGATGGGGGCCGTTTTGCAACCTCCGACCTCAACGACCTTTACCGTCGTGTGATCAACCGGAACAACCGCCTCAAGCGGCTGATTGAATTGCGCGCACCTGATATCATCGTGCGTAACGAAAAGCGGATGCTGCAGGAATCCGTCGATGCTTTGTTTGACAACGGTCGTCGGGGTCGCGTGATCACGGGTGCCAACAAGCGTCCGCTGAAATCGCTGTCGGACATGCTGAAAGGCAAGCAGGGCCGCTTCCGCCAGAACCTTTTGGGTAAACGCGTCGACTTCTCCGGTCGTTCCGTCATCGTGACCGGCCCGGAACTGAAGCTGCATCAATGTGGCTTGCCGAAAAAGATGGCGCTGGAGCTGTTCAAACCGTTCATCTATTCGCGGCTTGAGGCCAAGGGGCTTTCGTCCACCGTGAAGCAGGCGAAAAAGCTGGTCGAAAAAGAGCGTCCCGAAGTGTGGGATATCCTTGATGAGGTCATCCGCGAACACCCTGTCATGCTGAACCGTGCGCCCACGTTGCACCGTCTCGGTATTCAGGCGTTTGAACCCGTGTTGATCGAAGGGAAAGCCATTCAGCTTCACCCGCTGGTCTGTTCGGCCTTTAACGCGGACTTTGACGGCGACCAGATGGCTGTCCACGTGCCGCTGAGCCTTGAGGCGCAGCTTGAAGCGCGCGTTTTGATGATGTCGACGAACAACGTTCTGTCGCCTGCAAACGGTGCACCGATCATCGTACCGTCGCAGGACATGATCCTCGGTCTCTACTACACGACACTGGAGCGTGAAGGGATGAAGGGCGAAGGCATGGTCTTTGGCTCCGTCGAAGAAGTGCAACACGCGCTCGATGCCGGAATGGTGCACCTGCACTCCAAGATCACGGCACGGATCACCCAGATCGACGAGAACGGTCTGGAAGTGATGAAGCGTTTTGACACGACACCGGGACGTATCCGTCTTGGTGCGCTGCTGCCGCTGAACGCCAAGGCGCCGTTTGATTTGGTGAACCGTTTGTTGCGCAAGAAAGAAGTGCAGCAGATCATCGACACCGTCTATCGCTATTGCGGTCAGAAGGAATCCGTCATTTTCTGCGACCAGATCATGACCATGGGTTTCCGCGAAGCTTTCAAGGCCGGGATTTCCTTTGGCAAGGACGACATGCTGATCCCCGACACCAAATGGCCCATCGTTGGTGAGACACGGGAGTTGGTGAAGGATTTCGAACAGCAATATATGGACGGCCTGATCACCCAGGGCGAGAAGTACAACAAGGTGGTCGATGCCTGGTCGAAGTGTAACGACAAGGTCACGGACGCGATGATGGGTTCGATCTCGGCCAGTCGGAAAGACGCTGACGGTTCCGAAATGGAACCGAATTCGGTCTATATGATGGCCCACTCCGGTGCGCGGGGATCGGTGACGCAGATGAAACAGCTCGGCGGTATGCGCGGCCTGATGGCCAAGCCGAATGGCGATATCATCGAGACACCGATCATTTCGAACTTCAAGGAAGGGCTGACCGTTCTGGAGTACTTCAACTCGACCCACGGCGCGCGGAAGGGTCTGTCGGATACCGCTTTGAAGACGGCGAACTCAGGTTACCTGACGCGGCGTCTTGTCGATGTGGCGCAGGATTGCATCGTGCGTATGCGCGATTGTGGCACCGAATCGTCCATCACAGCCGTGGCTGCGGTGAATGACGGTGAAGTCGTGTCGTCGCTGAGCGAACGTATTCTGGGCCGCGTGCTGGCTGAGGATGTGGTGCGTCCGGGAACCGATGAGGTGCTCGCCGCTGCGGGTACGCTGATCGACGAACGGATGTCGGACACGATCGAGGAGGCAGGTGTTGCCTCGGCGCGTATCCGCAGCCCGCTGACCTGCGAAGCTGAAGAGGGCGTCTGTGCCATGTGCTATGGTCGTGACCTGGCGCGCGGTACGATGGTCAACACTGGCGAAGCGGTCGGCATCATCGCCGCGCAGTCCATCGGTGAGCCCGGCACGCAGCTGACGATGCGGACCTTCCACATCGGCGGTGTTGCACAGGGTGGCCAGCAGTCCTTCCTTGAGGCAAGCCATTCCGGTAAGGTTGTCTTTGACAATGCTCAGACGCTCGAAAACGATGCGGGTGAGATCATGGTCATGGGTCGGAACATGAAACTCATCATTCAGGACGACAATGGTGAGGAGCGTGCGAGCCACAAAGTGGGCTACGGTACAAAGCTTTTCGTCACCGAAGGCCAGAAAGTGGCACGTGGCGACAAGCTCTTTGAGTGGGACCCCTACACGCTGCCCATCATTGCGGAGAAATCCGGTACGGCGAAATTCGTGGATCTTGTATCCGGGATCGCCATCAAGGATGAGACCGATGATGCAACCGGCATGACACAGAAGATCGTGATCGACTGGCGCTCTGCCACCAAGGGCAATGAGCTGAAGCCTGAAATCATTCTGGTGGACGCCGATGGCGAGCCTGTGCGCAATGATGCGGGCAACCCGGTGACCTATCCGATGTCGGTGGATGCGGTTCTGTCCATCGAGGATCAGGCCGAGGTCAAGGCGGGTGATGTGGTCGCGCGCATTCCACGTGAAGGTGCCAAGACCAAGGACATCACCGGTGGTCTGCCACGGGTGGCGGAACTCTTCGAGGCGCGTCGCCCCAAGGATCACGCCATCATCGCCGAAATCGACGGCTATGTGCGCTATGGCAAGGACTATAAGAACAAACGCCGTATCGCGATTGAGTCCTCCGAAGATCCGGATCACAAGGTCGAATACATGGTGCCCAAGGGCAAGCACATCCCGGTTGCGGAAGGTGATTTTGTCCAGAAGGGCGACTACATCATGGACGGTAATCCGGCCCCGCATGACATCCTTGCCATCATGGGTGTCGAAGCGCTGGCGGATTACATGATCGACGAGGTGCAGGACGTTTACCGCCTGCAAGGTGTGAAGATCAACGACAAGCACATCGAAGTCATCGTGCGCCAGATGCTGCAAAAGTGGGAGATCCAGGAATCCGGTGATACCACGCTGCTCAAGGGCGAGCATGTGGACAAGCAGGAGTTTGATCAGGCCAACGCGAAGGCGCTGAGCAAAAACGGCCGTCCTGCCAAGGGCGAACCGATCCTTCTGGGGATCACCAAGGCCAGCTTGCAAACCCGCAGCTTCATCTCAGCGGCGTCGTTCCAGGAAACCACGCGTGTTCTGACCGAGGCCTCAGTGCAGGGTAAGAAGGACAAGCTGGTCGGCCTGAAGGAAAACGTCATCGTCGGGCGTCTGATTCCGGCGGGCACGGGTGGTGCCACCATGAAGGTGCGCCGTGTGGCGCAGGATCGCGACAACGTTGTGATCGAAGCCCGCCGCGAAGAAGCAGAAGCCGCAGCCGCCCTCGCGGCACCTGTCGCGGACGATATGGTCGGCGGCGATGTGTTTGACCAGCCCGTACATCACGAGGAAGAAAGCCGCGATTAAAGCGTCATGCGAAAAACCTCGATCACGTAACGCTGTCTGAAATCAAAGATTTCAACGCGTTACGTGACACTTGATGTTTCAGGTACTTCGTCAGACGCGCCAATTGGCGCTTCATGAACAGGGAAAGCCCTCACCGGATCCGACCGGTGGGGGCTTTTCATTTCGTGCAGATGGGTGTTCTGTGACGCAGCGCCGGTCAATCAGGCGTGATTTGGCACTGCAAAAGGTGTTTCGTGCGAGAGTGCAGGAAGTAAATTGATGATGGCGAACATGAATGGCGCGTTACTCATGATCGCGTCAATGGCCTGCTTTACACTGAATGATGCGTTCCTGAAGGCCACCAACGGCGATCTACCGCTATTCCAGCTGTTGTTTCTGCGCGGGATACTGGCCACGGTGTTCATCGGATTTCTCGCGCATGGGAACAACGCCTGGCAATTTGACATCCCGCGTCGCGATTGGATGCTGATCGGTATCCGTTCAATGGCCGAGGTGGCGGCGGCCTTCTTCTTCGTGACCGCCCTGTTGAACATGCCGCTGGCGAATGCAACGGCGATCCTGCAGATGCTGCCGCTGATGCTGACGCTTGGCTCTGCGGTGTTCTTGCGGGAGGCCGTGGGTTGGCGCCGCTTCGCTGCCATCGGTGTCGGATTCATTGGCATGTTGCTGATCGTGCGCCCGGGTGCGGATGGGTTTTCGATCTGGTCGATTTTTGCCCTGCTCGCAGTGGTATGTGTTACGGTGCGCGACCTCTCGACAAGGCGTATGTCGGCGCGTGTCCCGTCCTTGCTGGTCACTTTCGCCGCGTCCTTTTCCGTGCTGGTGACCTCCGGTCTTGCGTGCCTCTTCACCGAATGGGCACCTGTGACCCCCCAATTGGGCGGCATGGTTTTGGCCGCTGCGGTCTTTATTATTGGCGGTTACTTCTTCTCGGTGCATGTGATGCGGGCGGGGGATGTGTCTTTCATCGCGCCATTCCGCTACACCGGTTTGATCTGGGCGCTGGTTCTGGGATGGTTGTTTTTCGGGGACTGGCCGTCGCCGCTGACCTTCCTTGGGGCAGGTCTGATTGTTGCAACGGGATTGTTTACGTTTTACCGTGAGCGCCAGTTGATGGCGGCCAGCTAAGTCAGCCATCCTTCGGCGACCCGTCAGAACCTGTTCACGGCTTCAGGCAAGCTGTTGACACCCTTTGCGACTCCTTTTATACGCGCGCTATCTCGGGGCAGGTATTACACCTATCTGCGCTGACATCATACTGAAGTGGTCACGATCCGGCCCCCTATCGGCCCGATCCTCTGTTAACCCACCGCGTCGTTTCCTCGGTACGGAAGCGGAGGCGGTTTTTTTGTTGTCGCAGTCGTGCGGCAAGAAATAAACGCGCTTTTTGCGCAAGGGGCGGCTCATGGACGCGTGAGCTGTGTAAATTTGAAACCGCACGGGGCCGTCCCGTGTACACATATGTGAGCAACACGGGGATAAAGCCGGAATGCCAACCATCCAACAGCTGATCCGCAAGCCGCGGCAGCCTAAAATCAAACGATCCAAATCGATGCACTTGCAAGAGTGTCCGCAAAAGCGCGGCGTTTGCACGCGCGTCTACACAACCACACCGAAAAAGCCGAACTCCGCGATGCGGAAAGTTGCAAAGGTTCGCCTGACCAACGGTTTTGAGGTCATCAGCTACATTCCGGGCGAAAGCCACAACCTTCAGGAACACTCTGTGGTTCTGATCCGTGGCGGCCGTGTCAAGGACCTTCCCGGTGTCCGTTACCACATTCTGCGTGGTGTTCTGGATACCCAAGGCGTCAAAGACCGTAAGCAACGTCGTTCGAAATACGGCGCGAAGCGTCCGAAGTAAGAGGAATAAGATATGTCCCGTCGCCACGCAGCCGAAAAACGCGAAGTCCTGCCCGATGCCAAATATGGTGATCTGGTCCTGACGAAATTCATGAACAACCTGATGATTGATGGCAAGAAATCAGTCGCAGAAACCATTGTTTACAACGCGCTGACCCGCGTTGAGACGAAAATCAAACGTGCGCCCATCGAGGTGTTTCACGAAGCGCTGGACAACATCCAGCCCTCTGTCGAAGTGCGCTCGCGTCGTGTTGGTGGTGCCACCTATCAGGTGCCCGTCGAAGTCCGCCCCGAGCGTCGTCAGGCGCTGGCCATTCGCTGGTTGATCAAAGCCGCCCGTTCGCGCAATGAGAACACCATGGAAGAGCGTCTCGCGGGTGAATTGCTCGATGCTGTCCAGTCACGCGGCACCGCGGTGAAAAAGCGCGAAGACACGCACAAGATGGCAGACGCCAACAAAGCCTTCAGCCACTACCGCTGGTAAGCACATTTCGCGCCCCGTCTGGGGGCGCATTCAACCGTTTTTAGATATCCTGAGGAAGCAGCCCAATGGCACGCGACTATCCGCTCGACCGCTACCGCAACTTTGGCATCATGGCCCATATTGATGCCGGCAAAACGACCTGTTCCGAACGCATCTTGTTCTATACGGGCAAATCCCACAACATCGGTGAGGTGCACGATGGTGCGGCCACGATGGACTGGATGGAGCAGGAGCAGGAACGCGGGATCACCATTACATCCGCTGCGACCACCACCTTCTGGGAGCGCACCGAAGATGGTACGACTGCGGACTCGCCAAAGCACCGACTGAACATCATCGACACGCCCGGCCACGTTGACTTCACCATCGAGGTCGAGCGGTCTCTGGCGGTGCTCGACGGTGCGGTTTGTGTTCTGGACGCAAACGCCGGTGTTGAGCCACAGACAGAAACGGTTTGGCGTCAGGCCGACCGTTACAAGGTTCCGCGCATGGTTTTCGTCAACAAGATGGACAAAATCGGCGCCGACTTTTTCAACTGCGTCAGAATGATCGAAGACCGCACCGGTGCGCGTGCTGTACCTGTCGGCATTCCAATCGGTGCGGAAACCGAGTTGGAAGGTCTGATTGACCTCGTGACCATGGAAGAATGGCTCTGGCAGGGCGAAGACCTTGGCGCGTCCTGGGTGAAGGCACCAATCCGTGACAGTCTCAAGGACATGGCCGAAGAATGGCGCGGCAAGATGATCGAAGCAGCCGTCGAAGAAGACGACGATGCGATGATGGAGTATCTGGAAGGCAACGAACCCGACGTGCCAACCCTGCGCGCTCTGCTGCGCAAGGGCACGCTGGCGCTGCACTTCGTGCCGGTTCTGGGCGGCTCTGCCTTCAAGAATAAAGGCGTTCAGCCGCTGCTCAATGCTGTGATCGACTACCTGCCGAGCCCGCTCGACGTGGTTGACTACATGGGCTTCAAGCCGGGTGACGAAGAAGAAACCCGTAACATCGCGCGCCGCGCGGATGACGACATGGCCTTTGCCGGTCTTGCGTTCAAAATCATGAACGACCCCTTTGTTGGCTCGCTGACGTTCACACGTATCTATTCGGGTACAATGAACAAGGGTGACACCATCCTCAACGCGACCAAAGGCAAGAAAGAGCGCGTCGGTCGGATGATGATGATGCACTCGAACAACCGTGAAGAGATCGACGAGGCGTTTGCGGGCGACATCATCGCATTGGCGGGTCTCAAGGACACAACAACCGGTGACACGCTTTGTGCGCAAAACGATCCGGTGGTTCTGGAAACCATGACTTTCCCCGATCCGGTGATCGAGATTGCGGTTGAGCCAAAAACGAAGAACGACCAGGAAAAGATGTCTCAGGGCCTCGCGCGTCTGGCAGCAGAAGATCCATCGTTCCGGGTGGAAACGGATCTTGAATCCGGTCAGACCATCATGAAAGGCATGGGCGAACTTCACCTCGACATTCTCGTCGACCGTCTGAAGCGCGAATTCAAGGTCGAGGCGAACATCGGTGCGCCACAGGTTGCCTATCGCGAGACCATCTCGAAAGAGGCCGAAGTCACCTACACGCACAAGAAGCAGTCTGGTGGCTCGGGTCAATTCGCCGAGGTCAAGATGATCCTGACGCCGACCGAGCCTGGCGAAGGGTATTCCTTCGAGAGCCGGATCGTTGGTGGTTCTGTTCCAAAGGAATACATCCCCGGTGTCGAAAAGGGCATCAAATCGGTGATGGACTCCGGCCCGCTGGCGGGTTTCCCCGTGATCGATTTCAAGGTCGCGCTCATCGACGGTAAGTTCCACGACGTGGACTCCTCCGTTCTGGCGTTCGAGATCGCTGCTCGTATGGGTATGCGTGAAGGCATGAAGAAAGCCGGTGCGAAACTGCTCGAGCCGATCATGAAGGTAGAAGTGATCACGCCGGAAGAATACACTGGTGGCATCATTGGTGACCTGACCTCCCGCCGGGGGCAGGTATCCGGGCAGGAACCACGGGGCAATGCGATTGCGATTGATTGCTTTGTGCCGCTTGCCAATATGTTCGGTTACATCAACACGCTGCGCTCCATGTCGTCGGGACGTGCGCAGTTCACGATGCAATTCGATCACTACGATCCCGTGCCACAAAATATCTCCGACGAGATCCAGGCCAAATTCGCTTAATTCAGTCGCCCCATATGGGGCGGCGATCCCCAACACCGGGTGCATAGATACCCAAATGAATATCTAAGGAGGCCATCATGGCAAAGGCAAAGTTTGAACGTAATAAACCGCATGTTAACATTGGCACGATTGGTCACGTTGACCACGGCAAGACGACGCTGACGGCTGCGATTACGAAGTATTTCGGTGATTTTCAGGCGTATGACCAGATTGACGGCGCGCCTGAGGAGAAAGCGCGCGGGATCACGATTTCGACCGCGCATGTGGAATACGAGACGGAAAACCGTCACTACGCGCATGTGGATTGCCCCGGTCACGCGGACTACGTCAAGAACATGATCACCGGTGCGGCGCAGATGGACGGCGCGATCCTGGTTGTGAACGCGGCTGACGGCCCGATGCCCCAGACGCGCGAGCACATCCTGCTGGGTCGCCAGGTTGGCATCCCGACGATGGTTGTCTTCATGAACAAGGTCGATCAGGTCGATGACGAGGAACTGCTTGAGCTGGTCGAGATGGAAATCCGCGAGCTGCTGTCCTCCTACGACTACCCCGGCGACGACATTCCCGTGATCCCCGGCTCCGCGCTGGCGGCGATGGAAGGGCGTGATCCCGAGATCGGTGAAGAGGCGATCAAGAAGCTGATGGCGGCTGTGGATGAGTTCATCCCGACGCCTGAGCGTGCGATTGACCAGCCGTTCCTGATGCCGGTTGAGGACGTCTTCTCGATCTCCGGTCGTGGTACTGTTGTGACGGGCCGTGTTGAGCGTGGCGTGATCAACGTGGGCGACAACATCGAGATCGTGGGGATCAAGGACACCCAGAGCACAACATGTACGGGTGTTGAGATGTTCCGCAAGCTGCTGGATCGCGGTGAGGCGGGCGACAACATCGGCGCGCTGCTGCGTGGTATTGACCGTGAGGCGGTTGAGCGTGGCCAGGTTCTGTGCAAGCCGGGGTCGGTCAAGCCACACACGAAGTTCGAGGCCGAAGCCTATATCCTGACCAAGGACGAAGGTGGCCGCCACACGCCGTTCTTTGCGAACTACCGCCCGCAGTTCTACTTCCGCACAACGGACGTGACGGGCACGGTTCAGCTGGCGGAAGGCACCGAGATGGTCATGCCGGGCGACAACGTGTCCTTTGGCGTTGAACTGATCGCACCGATCGCGATGGAGCAGGGCCTGCGCTTTGCGATCCGCGAAGGCGGCCGCACCGTCGGCGCCGGCGTCGTGTCGAAGATTACGGAGTAATCCCGAGACGCGCCCTCAAAAGCGTGTCGAAGATTATGGAGTAACGGCAGCTCTGCCGCACTCCGATATCACTACGAAAAAAGGCCGCAGCGAACGCTGCGGCCTTTTGCACTTGATAATAAGGCCATTCCGCGCGAAGTTATTTGCCTACTAGAGCGCAAGTCCGGCCAAATGCGCCGCCGGCTGGCCGGGATCGGCGTTGCAACGGTCGGTTATCCGTAAGGGACATGCTGATGTTAAAGATGTTTATGACTACTGCAGCATTGATTTGCAGCGCTGCCCATGCGAGCGAACAGTCAGATAATTCAGTGCAATTCGCAGAATACGCAGCCACGATTGTACGGGTTATAGACGGTGATACGCTAGAAGTCGTTGTCGATCTTTGGCCGGGCCTTACAGGCACATACTCGATTCGGGTTCGAGGGATAGATGCGCCTGAAACGCGGCGCGGTTCTTGCCCGGAAAGAGAAGAGGAGATGCTGGAGTGGGGTGCCGAAGCCAAAGCACAGGTGGAAAAACTCTATCCAGCGGGAACGCCGATCAAATTGGAAGATATTGAACCTGATCCGTTTGCGGGCCGTTTCGTTGCAGATGTGCGGCGCCGGCGCACAGATCGGTGGCTCTTTTTGAAAAATGAGTTGCTCGACCGCGGTCTGGCAGTGGAGTGGACGCCGGATATGAGCGATGTCCCGTGGTGTTTGGTTTTAGATACTCGATAATCGGTGCGCTCGCAGCCAAATCTTCTTGAAAACTCCTGCGTTTGCGACTAATGCGATAAACGGCATAGGGGTTTAGCTCAGTTGGTAGAGCATCGGTCTCCAAAACCGAGGGTCGTGGGTTCGAGTCCCTCAGCCCCTGCCAAGTCTTCGACATTGCTGATACGTCCCGGTATCACGGCGGATTGGCTCAGCCATCCAGCGGACGGGCAACCCATATCCAACGCCCTCAAAGGCTTTTATAGGGCGGCAAATCCGACAAAGCCTTGCGCAACGCGTCGCCCCAGCGCTCAGATATTGACTGAAAATAAGCGTCATCCGCTTCAACCCGGGACTGTTCCTTGATCGCGAAGCTGTCGTTTGCATAGACTTGCAGGTCTAGCGGCAGTCCGACCGACAGGTTCGCCTTGATGGTCGAATCGAATGAAACCATCAAAAGCCGGATCGTATCTTCGAAACTCAGGTCGGGATCATAGGCGCGCACGAGGATGGGCTTGCCGTATTTTGCCTCGCCGATCTGGAAAAAGGGCGAATCCTCGGTCACTTCGATGAAATTCCCCTCAGGGTATATCAAAAACAGCGTCGGCAGGCCGCCTTTGACCTGACCGCCGACGATCACCGAGGCTTTGAACTGAGACGACGCGACCTGACCTGTCCCGGCGGTGTCTGCGATCACTTCCTTCAGTGTCGCACCAACCAGACGCGCAACCTCGAACATGGTGGGCCGTTCAAGGATTGACGGGCTGCGTTCGGATGGTGTTTTTGACCTTTCTTCCAGCAAACTGATCAGCGCCTGCGTCGTCGCAAGATTACCGGCGGTCATCAGAGTGATCACGCGCTCCCCCGGCACTTCCCAGGTAAACATCTTTTTGGTGGTCGAAAAATTGTCCACACCTGCGTTGGTGCGGGTATCCGACATGAAAACGAGGCCACGGCGCAAGCGCAGGCCGACACAGTAGGTCATTTAAGATCCAAAACAGGGGCAACACACCCGATCATCCGACGTTTCTAGTTAGTGCTGAAACCAGGCGGATACAATCTTTAATTCCTTTGTATTCCGTGAATCCAAGGGGGAAATCTGTGTTAAGTGGGTAGACGAACCACATCGACCGATTGCTCGATGAGGTCGATTGCCCCGTAAGATGTGAGAAATGACGCATCCCCTGCATCGCGCCCCACGCAGATTTTCGCAACCTCTGACGGGCGTGCCATGCCCGTGGGGTCAACGATATGCCAGTCGCCAGCGAGGTGGACCTCAACGAGGGCGTGAAAGTCCTGCGGCCTGACGTCCGGTGCATATGCGCTGACAAACCTTGCGGGAATGCCGCCCGCGCGCGCCAGAGCGATCAGCACATGGGCATAATCACGGCAAACGCCGGAGAGGCTGGCGAAGCTGTCTGTGGCGGTAGTTCCTGAATGGCTGACGCTATTGTCATAGGTGAAATGCGTGCTGACCCATGTGCTGAGCGCGTTGACCAATGCACCGCCGGTCAAATCCGCAAACCGGGTCGCGACGAAATCCAGAAACAGGTCCGACTGGCAATAGCGCGAGGGCATCATATACGGAATGACATCTCCGGGGATTGCAAGGCGTGGCGTTTCGGGCAGGGTTTCGATGGGGGCCTCGTGTCGCATGATGCGCACCTGCGTTTCATAGCGGCAGTCAAACAGCGCGTCACACTGTACCCAACGGCGTGGGCCGGCGGTGTCAGCGCCGGGTATCTCGCGTTGCGGCAGGTCCTTGTTCAGGTGCAGGCGCGTGTGGCGGCAGGTTTGCTGCGCGTCTGACAGCACCTCGATCTGCAACAGCAGATCGCTTGGTTGCGGGACGGCGTATCTCAGATGTGTCTTGATAAGGAGGTCCACAAACAGTCCATGTGTCAAAGAGGGTCGGCCCCGTTCCCTATCCCAGCCCTTGCGCCTTTGTCGACCGCCGACACTTCGGGGTTGGCAAAGCGTTTCGCGGTCCCCTTGGATCACGCGTTCGCGGCCTCTGCCTTTGGTCGAACGCGAAGTGACGCGCAAGGCCTCACGATAAACTGGAAAAGCTGTAGGGCGACACCTCTGACCCCATGAGATCGAAGCGGGGCGTCACGCTGCGGGTCTGGCGCTTTTGATCACACTTGTGGCGAGGAACGTCAGCGCGGCAACGCAGACAATTGATGGACCCGCGGGCGTATCAAGGACATAGGCAGCGCGCAGTCCCACGATTGCTGAAAGCGTCCCGATCGCACCTGCGGCAAGGGCCATGCCTTCGGGGGTGCGCGACAGGGGCCGGGCGGCAGCCGCCGGGATGATCAGCATGGCCGCGATCAGCAAAACCCCGACGACCTTGATCGCAACCGCGACGGTAATGGCCAAGGCCAGCGTCAGCACCAGTTGTTCGCGTTTGGGGTCAAGCCCGCTTGCGTGGGCGAGATCCTCGTTCAGCGTGGATGTAAGCAACGCCGACCAGCGCCAGCCAATCAGCAGCACAACCAGCGCTGCACCGCCCCAGATCACCGCGAGATCACCGCGCGAGACGGCGAGGATATCGCCAAAGAGATAGGCCATCAGGTCGATCCGCACACCGGACAAAAACGACACGGCAACCAGCCCGAAGGCCAGCGCGGAATGCGCCAGAACACCCAGCAGCGTATCCATTGCATAGCCGCGGCCTGACAGCACGCTGACCGTCAGGGCCATCAGCAACGCCACGACCATGGTGCCGATAAAGATCGACATCGAGAAAGCAAGCGACAAGGCAACGCCGAGGATGGCCGCATGCGCGGTGGCATCGCCAAAATACGCCATACGCCGCCAGACGACAAAACACCCAAGAGGGGCTGCGGCAACGGCCACGCCGATCCCGGCCAAAGCGGCGCGCACCATGAAATCATCGAGCATTATTCAGCGGCCTCTGTTCGATCTTCGGTGGCCTGCCCGTGTGCGCAGCCGTCGTGGTGGTCATGTTCGTGATCGTGTTCATGCCGGTAGAGCGCCAATGCGCCGCCGGTGCCTGTTCCGAACAGGGCGCGATACTCCGGCGCGGAGGCGACAACTGCCGGTGTCCCCTCGCAGCAGACGTGCCCATTGAGGCAGATGACCCGGTCAGAGGCGCTCATCACCACGTGCAATTCGTGGCTGATCATCAAAACGGCGCATCCGGTGTCGCGGCGTACCTGTTCGATCTGCTGGTAAAAGGAGGCCGAGCCGCGCTGATCCAGCCCCTGCGTGGCCTCGTCCAGAAGCAGCAGATCAGGTTTTCCGATCAGCGCGCGCGCCAGCATGACCCGTTGAAACTGCCCCCCCGAAAGCTGCGCCAATTGTGATCCGGACAAATCCCGCACCCCGGCCTGCGCCAGTGCCTGATCAATTTCTGCCTCGGATGCGCCTCCGGGAAGCCTGAGAAACCGCGCCACCGTCATAGGCAGCGTTTCGTCGATGTGCAGTTTTTGCGGGACATAGCCCAGCGTGACGCCGGCCCCCCTTGTGACGCGCCCCTGAAACGGTTTCACCGCCCCGATGATCGCGCGCAGCAGGCTGGTTTTGCCCGATCCGTTTGGCCCGACGATCGTGACGATTTCACCCGGTGCGATGCTCAGGGAAACGCGCGACAGGACTGTTCTGGCCCCATAGCGGAGGCTGAGCCCGTCAACGTCAACAAGGCTCATGCGTCTTCCTTTTCCGCGCAGGCCGGGCAGATGCCCTCCGCTTCGACGACGGTGCGTTCGATCCGAAAGCCGGTGGCGCGCGCGGCGTCCCCCAATGCCCCTTTCGCAGGCGAGGACTGCGTTTCGGCCACAGCGTCACACAGACGGCAGATCATGAAGGCAGGGGTATGCGCTTCGCTGGGGTGGACGCATGCGATGAAGGCATTCAGTTGCTCGATCTTATGCGCCAGACCGTTCATCACCAGAAAATCCAGGGCGCGGTAGGCGACAGGCGGCTGTGATCCGAACCCGTCTTCGCGCAGTCGGTCAAGGATCGCATAGGCACCGAGCGCGCGATGCTCCTGCAGCAGGATCTCAAGCACCTTGCGGCGCACAGGCGTGAAACGCAGACCATCCGCCGCGCAGCGTGCCTCGGCGGCGGCCAGCGTGTCACTGACGCATGCGTCATGATCATGCAGCGCAAAGCCGAGCGGGCCGCTGTTCGTGCCGTTCTCCGTCGAATCACTTGTCATGTTATTACATTTCGCTTATCTCGGCCGTAATGTTATATAATCACATGGTATTTCGAATGTCCAGAATGCGTCTCGCCCTTTCCCTGACAGTCGCGCTGACAGGCGCACCCGCCTTTGCCGATGCGCCTAAGGTTGCTGCTGATATTGCGCCGGTTCACGCGCTCGTCGCGCGGGTGATGGAGGGGGTCGGCGCGCCCGACCTCATCGTACAGCCAGGGGCCAGTCCGCATGAATACAGCCTGCGCCCTTCCGAAGCGGCGGCATTGCAGAATGCCGACCTTGTGTTCTGGATCGGTCCTGACCTGACGCCCTGGCTTGGCGATACGCTGGAAACCCTTGCCGCCAATGCTGTGGTGAGCGCGCTGCTTGATGCGCCGGAAACAATCAAACTGGACCTCCGCGAGAACGCGCTGTTTGAAGCGCATGATCATTCAGATCACGATGATCACGGGGATAAGCAGCATGCCGATCACGATCATGAAGAGCATGCCCACGATGACCACGCCCATGATGACCACGCCCACGACGAGCATGCCCACGACGACCACGACGACCACGCGCATGGTGATCATGCGCATGGGGCACATGATCCGCATGCGTGGCTGTCGCCGCGAAATGCAAGCAATTGGCTGAACGTGATCGCTGCTCAACTGTCGGCGGCGGACCCGGAGAACGCCAGCCTCTATTTCGCAAATGCGGCCGAGGGCCGGGCAGAGATTGAAACGTTGATTGACACCGTGAATGCCACGCTTGCGCCAGTACGCGGCGGTGAATTCATCGTGTTTCACGACGCCTACCAGTATTTTGAAGTGGATTTCGATTTCCCGGCCGCAGGCGCGATTTCACTCAGTGACGCCTCTGATCCAAGCCCTGCGCGGATTGCGGAAATTCAGGGCCGGATCGCGGATCAGGCCGTCAGTTGCGTTCTGACAGAGCCACAATTCAATCCCGGCCTTGTGGCGACGGTGCTGGATGGCACTGAGGCGCAGACGGGTATCCTTGACCCGCTTGGTTCGGACCTTGAACCCGGTCCGGCGCTTTATCCCCTGCTCATCGGGAACCTCGCCACGGCGCTGGCGGCGTGTATGTAAGCGCCCGCGATCAGCCGCCGCAGACGTCTTCGGCAAGCGCGAGCCCATAGCCATAGACCGGGTCGCGTCCGCTTGGTCCAAGTTCCGCACTGGTTGCGGCCAGTCGCTTGCGCACGTCGGAAACGCTGCGTGCGCTGGCAAGTGTCGGATCAGCGGCCAGTCGGGCCGTGACCAGCGGGGTCGCGATCGACGTGCCTGTCACGAACCGAACGCTGTCACCGGATGGCACGAGGACGTCGACACCGGGCGCGGCGATGTCCACATGCGGGCCACGCACTGCGTTGCGATAGATGCGCCCGTCGGCATCCACGGCGGTCACCGCAATCACCCCGTCAAATCCGGCGGGGTAGAGCGGATCAACGTTTGGCCCTTCATTGCCAACAGCGGCGACAAGGATCAGACCCCGCGCAACCGAGCGTTCCACAGCAAGGTCGAGCAGCTTGTTGTAAGGCCCGGCGAGGGCCAGATTGACAAAACGCACGTCTTCCGCCGCCAGCCAGTCAAGCGCACGCACCAAGGCGTCCGCACCCGCCTTCAGCCCGAGGGCGTCCTGCTGCCCGAAGACATTCGCGCCGTAAATCGTGACCCCTTGCAGGCGGCTGGGGCTGGCCAGAACCGAGGCGACATCCGTGCCATGTGCAGCCGGTGCAGCCGGGCCCTCAAAGAACGCGCGTGTGATGATGCGTGCGCTGTTCAGGGCAGGGCTGGCGGTGTCGATGCCCGTGTCAATCACACCCATTGGCACCTGCGCGCGACATCCATCCGCATGCCACCGCATCATCGCATTGGCATAGTCGAGGGTCTGCACGGGACTCGTCGATTGCTGCAGCCTATAGGCGTGGTTGATGCCCACGGTCGATGTCGGCACGTCCGCTTCGAGCGCCGCGATGGCTTCGGGTCCGGTGATGCCGTCGGGCATCCGGAAAGTCAGCATGGTCAGATCAAGCCCGGCCAGATCGGTTTCATCCAGCAGTTGATATCCTCCCGCAGCCCCGGCCACGCGCATCGCATCGCGCGCCTGCGCATCCGGAACCAGCGCAATGACCTTGCGCGGCCCGACCACATTTGTCTCCCCTGTGCCGCGGGTGTCTGTCAAAGGCGCGCAGCCGATCAAAAAGGCCAGCAAAGCCAGGGTGGCGACAGGGCGAAGGAGGTGCAGGGCTTGTATCACTTGGTATCTCCTGTTGGACGTGGGGGCGCAACATCGCGTCCGCCTTCGCTATATCCGTCGCACCGAGGTGCGCGAGGGTTCAATATGAATGAAAAAACAGGCAGTATTGCCAAGTTTTTTTGAACCTTTGCGCAAGACTGTGCGACAAAGCCATGAACACTGCAACTGAATGGCTTTGCCGAGATGGATCGTGACGACCAAATACTGAACTATGTGCAAGATCGGCTGTCCCCGCAGGATCGGGCGGCGTTCGAAGAGGCCATGGCAAGGGATGCCGCTCTTTCTGGCGAAGTCGCATTGATGCAAGCCGTGCGCGGCGCGCTGGCGCAAGAGCCGAAACATGACAACAGCGATGCGGTCTGGGACAGGTTGTCTGCCAGCATGTCGCCCGTGCCCCAGCCGGCAAATATGAACAGCAGTCCTTGGGCGCAGCTTGCACGATATGCAGCGGTCGCGGCAATTGCCGTTCTTGCCTGGCAGGTGGTGGTTCCGCGCAGCAGCGGCGTGCCGACAGGTTTTACCCCTGCAACCGAAGGGGCAGGGGCGTTCGTGTTGCAGGTCAAATTCGCCGATAGCGCGACGTTTGGTGACATCGGCGCGTTGCTCGGGCCTTTGGGCGGCACGATCACGGATGGGCCGACAGCTTTGGGCCTTGTGCGGGTGTCCTTCGCTGATGCGACATCTCTGCAAGAGGCTGCCGTTGCGCTGGATGCGCGTAGCGATCTGGTCGAACTGGTTGTGCAACAGTGATCTGACGGCACGTGCGCAGGGGCGTCACACAGCCGCTTCAGCGATGCAAACCAGCGCTGAGACACCGCATCAACGCTTGTTTGGCGTGAAAGATGCGGGTTTTGATCGTTCCGACCGGCACCGCTTCGATTTCCGCGATTTCGGGATAGGTCAGGTCTTCGAGAAAGGCGAGGCGGATGGCGGAATGCTGCACGTCTTTCAACCCCTTCAGACAGGTATGAAGCCGTTGCTTTTCCGATGCCGCGATGGCAGCGGCCTCAGGGTCGGGGGCCGTATCCGCGCTTTCGGGCACCTCATCCACAAAGGAGAGCTTGCCGCGTTTGCGCAATGCATCGACCAGCTTGTTGCGCGCGATCGAAAACAGCCAGGTCTTGACGCTTGACTGTCCGCCAAAGCGCGATGCGGTGCGCCACACATCAAGCATCGTGTCATGCACGCAGTCTGATGCAAGTTCGCCATTTCCGCAGCGCCCCATGGCAAAGGCATAGATGGCCTGATCATACCGGGTGTAGAGGTCCCGCATGGCACCTTTGTCGCCAGCAGCAATACGTGCAATGAGGTCTTTGTCTTCCATCTTTGATGTTTACCGGTCCAGATCCTTGTGCAGACAAGAAGTGCCATCGCGCATCGGCAGACACAACTCATAAGCGAGACAACCGCGTGCGCGTGTTGCAGTGCTGTGCGTTTTTCCGCCCATGGGGTGGTTTAGTTGCCGTGCGATTGCACCGCACCTACAAACCGTGGCCGGGCAGATAACGTAACCCCGCCAGCCAAAAGCTGACGGGGCCACTCGCCTCGGAAGTACTGGTTAACTATACAATCATGAAATCGTCGGCGTTAAAGTCGGAAACCACAGTGTCTTCGAATGTGATCACCTTGTTGTTGAAGGCCAGTTCCACGTCGTCCCCGGTCTGCGTCAGGTTCGACAGCAGGCTGTCGGTTGTGACCTCCGGATCGTTGGTGAGGAACAGAAGGCTGTCCACGCCGATCTCGAAATCGAGGATGATGTCGACGCCCGCGTCTTCTTCGAAGAAGACGAACGTATCTGCACCCGCACCGCCTGACATCACATCATTTCCGGCACCACCGCGGATCACGTTGTCCTGATCGTTGCCGATGATCGTGTCGTTGAAATCGGTGCCGGTGACGTTCTCGAAATTGATCGCGGTGGATGTGTTCGCCCCGTCGGTGATGGTGCCTGCCGCAAGATCAACAGTGACCGCCGATGCTGCGTCGCTGAGGTCGAGAAGGTCCACGCCATCGCCGCCATCCAGTTCAAGTTCGATCCGCTTGAGGATGTTGTCCTTGATCACGGCCGCGTCGTCGCCGCCGCCAAAGTTCGTCTCCAACACTTCAATGTTGCGCACGTCGAGTTGGAACAGGCCAGCCTCTGACTGATCATTCACCTCGGTACGCGCAAAT
The DNA here is from genome assembly GCF_000014045.1 of Roseobacter denitrificans OCh 114. NCBI lineage: Bacteria > Pseudomonadati > Pseudomonadota > Alphaproteobacteria > Rhodobacterales > Roseobacteraceae > Roseobacter > Roseobacter denitrificans. The sequence continues at coordinate 3,856,854 of NC_008209.1, read as the reverse complement.
TGCAGCCCGATGTCCGCCACGGAAAACTCGGCGACATCCTTGTTTTGCAGATCGTCATTCACAAGGTCCGTGTCAAAGTTGACCTGCAAGCGGTCATATCCGTTGCCGCCGTGCATCAGGTCCGACCCGTCGCCATTGTTCCAGATCAGCAGATCATCGCCGTCCCCGCCAAAGACCTTGTCGTTGCCCTTGTTGCCGATCAACGTGTCATTGCCGGCCCGACCGCCAAGCTGGTCATCGCCGCCAAGGCCCGAAATGACATTGTCCTGCGCATCGCCCCTGAGCAGATCCTGATACTCGGTGCCAATGACGTTTTCGAAGTTTTCGGCCTTGGAATGCGCCAGTTTGCCAGCGGCAAGGTCCACCTTGATGCCCGAATCAACCTGGGACAGATCGAGCGTGTCGATGCCGTCCCCGCCATCAAGGTCCAGAGCGATCTTTTCAAGCACATCGCCCTTGATCACTGCGGTATCATCACCGCCGCCGAAATTCGTCTCCAGCACTTCGGTTTCGCGAATGTCGAGTTGGAACAGACCGCGTTCGGATTGGTCATTCACTTCGGTGCGGGCGAACTGGACGCCTGTTTCAGTCGTCTCAAATTCAGCGACGTCCTTGTTTTGCAGATCATCATCCACAAGGTCGGTGTCGAAATTCACCTGTACCTTATCATACCCGCTGCCGCCGTTCATCAGGTCCGACCCGTCGCCGTTGTTCCAGACCAGCTTGTCGTTGCCGGATCCGCCGAACATCTTGTCGTTGCCTCTGTTGCCGACGATCACGTCATTGCCGTTGTTGCCATAAAGGGCATCTTCGCCCTCGCCGCCTTCGACGATGTCACGGCCTGCACCTGCAAAGATCCTGTCGTCGCCCAGACCACCGGACATCTTGTCATTGCCAAACAGACCGAACATCAAATCATCACCACCGTTTCCGGCGATCTTGTCATTGCCAAAGGAACCGATGATCAGGTCACTCTTGTTTGAGCCCTTGATGTCGAGGCCGTTGGAAAAAAGGTTGAAAAGATTAAAAATCGACATTGGATTCTCCATGCTAATATCATCGTTGTTTTCAATTTCACCGCCGCCTGTCCGAAGCCTGCCCAAGGTGTTCTGGCCTTGTGTCAGTGCCCCGCAACTGGCGAGATACCCATTGGTCGCGCCACTGCCGCGTTGGGTTCAAAAAAAGAAACAGAAAATGAAAAAGCCCGTGCTGCGCCTGACTGCAGCCGCATCGTCATACGCCGTTTGATGGTTTGAAAGACGGTGCGCGAAGCGCGGCCTGATCAGGTTGCGGGATTATTCGCGCTCGAAGTAATTCGCATTTGTGATCGAAATCTGTTCGATCGTTGCATCCAGCCGGGAAAGGTGGCGCATGCCGTTTTCCATCGCACTTTGCGCATCATGGGTTTTGACAGCTTGCGCGATACGCCGGTGATCGGCCACAAGATCAGGCATCCGATCCCCTTTTGACAGGCTCAGAATGCACAGACGGTCGACGTTTGATTTCTCTTTGCGGATGACGTCAAAGGCGAAATCCACCTGTGCGATCTGGCACAGGGTCTCATGGAACGCGTAATCCAGCGCCCCGAATGTTTCGAGGTCATCCTGTTTTATTGCCCGTTCCTGTGCCGCAAGTGCCGCGTCGAGGTCTGCTGCGCCGCTTGCATCACAGTAGCACGCCGCGCGGCGCAGAACTTCCTGTTCCACGGCGGCGCGCACAAAACGTGACTTGGCAATCTCACGCGCTGAAAACCGTTTCACTTCGGTGGCGCGTTGCGGGCGGATCACCAACAGGTCGAGCGTGGCCAGCCGGTTGAAAGCGTCCCGCACCGGCTGTCTGGACACGCCGAACCGGGCGGCGATATCCGCTTCGGAAATCTTGTCACCCGGTCGCAGGCGCAAGGACAGGATTTCCGCGTGAAGGTGGTCAAATATGTCGTCAACGCTGGTGCGCCGCTCGCCAAGTTGTGTGGCCTGAGCCATAGCATCACCTCCTTCGTCTTTCTGCGCCTCAGGGGTCCTGCCAGAAATGGTTTCGCCGCAGGGCAGGGTGGGACTCATGCGCAACCCCGTTGCGATCCTTGGGCGCGCCGTGGACTTGACACTGGTATACCAGTTAAATGACTAGTATACCAGTATGACGTAGCAGCGGAAAGGGCGGGCCATGAAACTTGCAGGGCAAACGGCAATTATAACAGGTGGGGGGCGTGACATCGGTCAGGCCGCAGCGCTCAAGCTGGCATCGGAAGGGGCCAAGGTGGCCATCAATTACTTTTCCAGCAGTACCGGTGCGGATGCCGCCGTGGCGCAGATCAAGGCGCAGGGCGGACAGGCCTTTGCCCTGAAAGGTGATTTGACCAATCCTAAAGACGTCGCGGCATTGGTTTCGAAAACCGTCGCTGAATTTGGCGGAATTGATGTTCTGGTCAATAACGCGGGCGGCCTGATCGCGCGTAAAACAATCGCCGAGATGCCGCTGGAACATTGGAACGCCGTTATGGATCTGAACCTGACCAGTACGTTCCTGATGACCAAAGCCTGTCTTGAGCATATGAAGACGGGCGCAATCGTGAACCTCGCCAGTCAGGCGGGGCGCGATGGCGGCGGTGCCGGTGCGGTGGCCTATGCCACGTCCAAGGGTGCGGTCATGACCATGACGCGCGGTCTTGCGAAAGAACTAGGGCCGGACATCCGTGTGAACGCCCTGTGCCCCGGCATGATTGATACTGATTTCCACAACGTACACACACCTGATGCCGGTCGGCGCGGTTTTGAGGCGGCGGCCCCCGTCAAAAGGCAGGGCACGACCGAGGACACGGCCAATCTGATCCTGTTTCTCGCCTGTTCGGATTCCGCCTTCATCACCGGTGCGAATATCGACATCAACGGCGGCATGGTGTTTTCCTGATTGTCCTGAAAGGGTCCGATATGTCTGATTTTCCAATTGTATCAACCGGCGAAAACGTTACCCGCCAGGTGCTTTCGGACCACCCGGATCTGATGGTGGTGGCCTTTCGTTTTGCCAAGGAAGGTGCCACGGGCGCACTGCATCATCACCCACATGTTCAGTCGACCTATGTCGAAAGCGGGCGTTTCCGCTTTACCCTTGGTGACAGCACGCGCGAGGTCGGGCCGGGCGACAGCTTTGTCGTCGCATCCAATCAGGAACATGGCTGCGTCTGTCTGGAACCCGGCACCCTTGTCGATTGCTTCACGCCGCGCCGGGATGATTTTCTGTAAAGAACGCCACCTGTGGATGGACAACCGCGCTCCGTCACGCGTGGTTGTGCCTGCTGCAACGACCGTTTTCAGCCTTTGCGTTCTCGTCGTTTCTGGCACGCATGTGTTGCCTGTGCTGGATGCATTCAGAGTTGACAATTCTGGTATACTAGTCTTCCTTTACGTATCGAACCACGACACCTGATCAGGGAGGGGAGCCGTGCGCTGCATTTTACATGCATATGCGCGAGGTATACCGGCAGGGTCGCACAGATAAAACCAAGGGAGGACATCATGTTCAACAGAATAACCAAAACACTCGCGGGCGCCGTGGCGCTGGCCGCACTGGCAAGCGTGGCAAGTGCCGACAACTGGCGTGGCTGGAACATCCATGTTGACGGCTATCCAAACACCGTCGCCATGGATAAATTCGCAGAACTGCTCGCGGTCAAGACCGGCGGGGAATACACGCTGCAGATGTTCCACGGCGGCACCCTCGGCAGCCAGCCCGACGCCATTGAACAGGTGCGTGCCGGCGCGCTGGAGATTGGAAACTTCAACCTTGGGCCCATCGGGCCGCTGGTGCCGGCGGCCAATGTGGTTTCATTGCCCTTCATCTTCAAGGATGTACCGCACATGTTCCGCGTTCTGGATGGCGAAGCGGGCAAGATCATTGCCGCAGGCATGGCCGAAAAAGGCATCCAGCCCCTTGCGTGGTATGATGCGGGCGCGCGGTCCTTTTACAACGGCGAAAAACCGATCAACACGCCAGCCGACGTCGAAGGCATGAAGGTGCGTGTGATGAACAACGAATTGTTCACGGGCATGATCGCGGAACTGGGTGGCAATCCGTCGCCCATGGCCTTTGCCGAGGTCTATCAGGCGCTGAAAACCGGTGTTGTGGATGGGGCCGAAAATAACTGGCCTTCCTATGAATCCACTGGTCACTTTGAAGTCGCAGGTTTCTATTCCCTGTCGCAGCACCTGATCATTCCGGAGTGTATCTGCATCAATATCGGCACGTTCAATGCGCTGTCGGATGAAATGAAAACCGCCGTGCTCGAAGCGGCACAGGAATCTGCACTCTATCAGCGTGACCTCTGGAACAAGCGCGAAGCGGCCAGCCGTGCCGCAGTTGAAGCCGCAGGCGTGGTTGTGAACGAAATCGCCGACAAGGCGCCGTTCCAGGCCGCGATGGCCCCGGTGTACGAAGCCTATTTCGAGGCCAACCCGGACCTGCGCCCACTGGTCGAGCTTATTCAGGCCACAGAGTAATCTCTGGTGCTGATCCATGCTGAAAACGTCTGGTGCCCGATCTCGGGGGCCAGACACGTCCACGGTGGGGATTTCAGGTGATTGACGCGCGTCCGCTTCCCATATTTGTCAAACGCATGGTGGCGGTTCTGGATGCGCTGGCCCTGATCTGCCGCGTCCTGACCGGTGTTGCACTGGTTGTTCTGACGATCATATTCGGCTGGCTGGTATTCGGGCGTTACGTGCTGAACGCGACACCCACATGGGTGGAACAGGCGGCGCTGTTGCTCGTCATGCTGATCGCCTTTCTGGGGGCCGCTGTCGGGGTGCATGAAAACACCCACCTCTCCGTATCGCTGTTGCGCAGTTCTGTCCCGCCAAAGGTCCGCAGCTTTTTCGTGGTGATCTCGGATGTGCTTATGGCTGGCTTCGGCGCGCTGATGCTCTGGTTTGGCGCACAGCTTACAATGTTCAAATGGGGATCCCTGATCCCGTTGATCCAATTGCCCGAAGGGCTGCGATCATTGCCGCTGACAATTGGCGGCGGGCTGATACTGCTGTTTTCGGTTGGTCACCTCATCCGCCTGTTTCTGGGCGTGGATGACCGCAGTGACACCATAGAATAAGGATATAGCGTGGGCATTTTGTTTCTGCTGGGGGTCTTCGCGTTCTGCGTCGTGATCGGTACGCCCGTCGCTTTCGCGCTTGGTATTTCCGCCCTTGCCGCCTTCTGGTTCGAAGGGCTGCCCCTGATGATCGGCTTTCAGCGCATCGTGAGCGGGATCAATGTTTTTGCCCTGATGGCCATCCCGTTCTTCATCTTTGCAGGCGAGTTGATGTTCCACGGTGGCATTGCCATGCGGCTGGTCAAATTCGCCTCTGCCGCTGTTGGCGCGGTGCGCGGCGGTCTGGGGATCGTCAATGTGTTTTCCTCCATGCTGTTTGGTGGCATCTCCGGCTCGGCGATTGCCGATATCTCCGCGCTCGGCTCCATTCTGGTCCCTGTGATGAAGGAAAAGGGCTATGATGCGGATTACGCTGTCAACGTCACCGTGACCTCCTCCATCGCGGGCATCATCATCCCGCCCAGCCACAACATGATCATCTTTGCCATTGCGGCGGGGGGCGGCATTTCCATCTCAAAGCTGTTTCTGGCCGGTGTGGTACCCGGCATCCTGATGTGCATCTGCCTTGCACTGGCGGCCTATCTTGTGGCGGTAAGACGTGGCTATCAGGCCGAAGCCTTTCCCGGCTGGACAGCACTTGTCATCGCGTTCTTCGGCGCGATCCCGGGGCTTCTGACGGCGGTCATCATCGTTGGTGGCGTGTTGTCCGGTGTCTTTACGGTCACTGAGTCCGGGGCTTTCGGAGCGCTTTATGCCTTCTTTGTGACCCTGTTGGTCTACCGTTCGATCACCTGGCTCAAATTCCGCACGGCGGTGACGCAGGCGGTCAGGACCACGGCCATGGTGATGATCCTGATCGCCTGTGCCGGGGCCTTTGCCTATATGCTGACGTTTTATCAGGTGCCGCTCAAGACCGTGGACCTTTTGACCGGCATGACGGAAAACCCGATCCTGATATTGCTGATGATCAACCTGATCTTGCTGGTGCTTGGCATGATCATGGACATGGCGGCGCTGATCCTGATCTGCACGCCGATCTTTTTGCCGGTGGCCCACAGCCTCGGGATAGACCCGATACAGTTTGGCATGATCCTGCTTGTCAATCTGGGGCTTGGTCTGTGCACGCCGCCGGTCGGGTCCTGCCTTTTTGTCGGCTGTGCGGTCGGTAAACTGCCGATGGAGAAAGCCGTGCGTACGATCTGGCCGTTTTACATCGCGATCTTTATCGCGCTGATGCTGATTACCTTTGTGCCCGCCATCTCGCTGACCTTGCCAAACTGGGTTGCGGGCTGAACCGGTCCGGCCCCGCATGTGATCATGCGGGGCCGTGAGGTGCTTAGAGGTTCGGATACATTGGGAATCTTGCGCAGAGTTGTGCGACTTCTGCTTTGACCTTGGCTTCGACGGCGCTGTTGTTGTCTTCGCCGTTGGCGGCGAGGCCGTCGACCACTTCGATGATCCAGTCGGCGATCTGGCGGAACTCCGGCTCGCCGAACCCGCGCGTCGTCCCGGCAGGGCTGCCCAGACGGATGCCGGAGGTCACCATCGGCTTTTCCGGATCAAAGGGCACGCCGTTCTTGTTGCAGGTGATATGCGCACGCCCCAGCGCCTTTTCGGTCGCATTGCCCTTCACGCCCTTGGGGCGCAGGTCGACCAGCACCACATGGGTGTCGGTGCCATGCGTGATCGTGTCCAGCCCGCCCTTGATCAGCTGGTCGCTCAGGGCCTGCGCGTTGGCGATGACCTGCTTGGTGTAGGATTTGAAATCGGGCCGCAGCGCCTCGCCAAAGGCCACGGCCTTGGCAGCGATCACATGCATCAGCGGGCCGCCCTGAATGCCGGGGAAGATGGCGGAGTTGAACTTTTTCGCCAGCGCCTCGTCGTTCGTCAGGATCATGCCGCCGCGCGGGCCGCGCAGGGTCTTATGCGTCGTGGTGGTGGCCACATGGGCGTGCGGGAAGGGGCTTGGGTGTTCGCCCGCCGCCACGAGGCCTGCGAAATGCGCCATGTCCACGTGCAGATACGCCCCGACCATATCGGCGATTTCGCGCATGCGGGCAAAGTCGATCTGGCGCGGGATGGCCGAGCCGCCGGCGATGATCAGCTTGGGCTGGTGCTCCTTGGCGAGCGCTTCGACCTGGTCATAATCCAGCAGGTTGTCTTCGCGGCGCACACCGTATTGCACGGCGTTGAACCACTTGCCGGACTGGTTGGGCTTGGCGCCATGCGTCAGGTGCCCGCCCGCATCAAGGCTCATGCCGAGGATGGTGTCGCCGGGCTGCAAGAGGGCAGTGAACACGCCCTGATTGGCCTGGCTGCCGGAATTGGGCTGCACATTGGCAAAGCCGCAACCAAAGAGTTTGCAGGCGCGCTCGATGGCGAGGTTTTCGGCCACATCGACGAACTGGCAGCCGCCATAATAGCGCCGTCCGGGATAGCCTTCGGCGTATTTGTTGGTCATGATCGAGCCCTGCGCCTCAAGCACGGCGGCAGAAACGATGTTTTCCGACGCGATCAACTCGATCTCGTCACGCTGGCGGCCCAGCTCATCCGTGATCGAGCCGAAAAGCTCAGGATCGCTGTCAGCCAGCGATTGCGTGAAAAAGCCAGGGGCGCGGTGGGGGGCGTTCATGAGGGCATCTCCCTTGAATGATGAGGTTTCGATCGGTTTCGTATCGGAAACTAGAGCGCGGGCAAAGCCGGTAAAGCGACGCTCGAGCAGAAATATGCGTCGTGTCTAGTGATCCTGCCTGCGCCTTGCAATCACGCAGCGCATAAATTCAAGCGGCCATGCTGGTCAAGCGAACAGAGATGTGGTTGTTTTGAGGTCCAAAGACCCCGATCGGAAACCTGCCATGACCAGCAAGATCGCCTTTACTGCCAGCCGTGCGGATGTTGCGCAGACGGCCCGTGCAGCGCTTGTGACCCGCTATGGCAATGTCGATGTTCAAGAGGCGGATGTCATTGTCGCATTGGGGGGTGATGGTTTCATGTTGCAAACCTTGCATGCGACGCAGGATCACCCCGCGCCGGTCTACGGCATGAACCGGGGCACCATCGGCTTTTTGATGAATGCCTATGCTGAAAGCGATTTGCCCGCGCGTCTGGCCGCCGCCGAAGAAGAGGTCATCAACCCGCTGGTCATGACCGCGACCTGCGCGGATGGATCGACCACCAAGGCGCTGGCGATCAACGAGGTTTCCCTGCTGCGGACCGGCCCGCAGGCGGCCAAGTTGCGGGTGACGATTGATGGCCGTTTGCGCATGGCCGAACTGGTCTGCGATGGCGCCTTGTTGAGCACGCCCGCAGGTTCCACCGCCTATAACTACTCGGCGCACGGGCCGATTTTGCCCATCGGGTCGGCGGTGCTGGCGCTGACTGCGATGAGCGCCTTTCGCCCGCGCCGCTGGCGGGGGGCCCTGCTGCCGCAGGATGCAACGGTGCGCTTTGATGTGCTGGAGCATGACAAGCGCCCGGTGATGGCCGAAGCGGATGCGCAATCGGTGATGGATGTGACCTCGGTCGAAATCCGCTCCGAGCCATCGGTGGCACATCGCATTCTGTTTGATCCGGGCCACGGTCTTGAGGAGCGCCTGATCAATGAGCAGTTTACCTGATGCTGACGCCTGAGTTTCGCGACCCCGCCCCGCGTGGGCTGTGTACGGATTGCGGTGTTTCGCGCCTGAAGGACCCGCGCGCCTGCGGTAAGGCCTGCCAGTTTATTGCGCCGGATTATCCCGCACTGGAAAAGGCCGTGCATGGGCGCGCGCGCGGCACAGGCGATGAAACCTTTTTCGGCCCGTTCAAGGCAATGCACCGCGCGCGCATGGTGGCCCCTGCGGAGGGTGCGCAATGGACGGGTATCACGACCGCGCTGGCCGCGGATTTGCTGACGCGGGGTCGTGTCGATGCGGTGCTGACGATGGTGCCGGATGATGCCGACCGCTGGCGGCCCAAACCTGCGTTGATTACCGAGGCCAGCGATATGGCGCGCGCGCGCGGCATGCGTATGGGATATGCGCCGCTGCTGGCTTTGCTCGAAGAGGCACAGGCACAGGGGTTCAACCGGCTCGCTGTGATTGGCATCCCCTGCCAGATTTACGCCCTGCGCGCGCTGGAGGCGGATCTGGGGTTGGAGCGTCTCTATGTCATTGGCACGCCCTGTTCTGACAATACTACGACCGAAAACTTCCACAGGTTTCTGGCGCTGCTGGATGAGGCCCCTGAAACGATCACCTATCTTGAGTTCCGCGCGGATTATCAGGTGGAGTTGCGGTTTACGGATGGACGTCAGCGGCTCATCCCCTTTTTGTCGCTGCCGATTTCTGATTTGCCACGTGACTTCTTTCCGCTGACCTGCCGCACCTGCGTTGATTACACCAACAGTCTGGCGGACATCACGGTGGGTTATATGGGCGGTGAGGGGGGTCAATGGCTGCTCGTGCGCAACGCGCGCGGGGCCGAAATGCTGGCAGGACTGGGCGATCGTATCCAGTTGCAGACCCCCGGTTCTGCGGGCAAGCGGGCCAATGCCGTGAAAGGGTTCATTGCCAACACGGCGCGCGCAGCGGGCGGGTTGCCCTTGCGCCGTATGCCCGATTGGCTGCGCCCAATTGTCAGTTGGCTGCAACCGCGCATCGGCCCACGCGGCCTTGAATTTGCGCGCACGCGGATCGAGATGAAAGCGGCCGAAACAATCCTGCATCTGCGCCGCGAAGAACCGGCAAAGATGAAGAACATGATCCCTGATCACGTCTGGAAAGTGGCAGCACCCTACGATCTGACACCGCAGGACGGTGAACGCGCCTCGAAAACGGACGACTAAAACGTCTGACGAAATATCTGAAACACTATGTATCACGTAGCGCGTTGAAATTATTGATTTCAGGCCGCGGTGCGTGGTTCAGAATTTTCGTATGACGCCTAAAAATCTGTCCGGGATGGAACCAATGGCGGATTGGTACGTTGATGCAGTGAAGGACGCATGATGCGCATGCGTTTTACTCAACTGAGACTGTTACAGACGAAGGAGAGACACCATGAATTGGGACGTAATCAAAGGCAACTGGTCGAAGATGACTGGCGAGATCAAATCGCAGTGGGGGGATCTGACGGATGACGAGATCCAGCAAGCCGCCGGTGAGCGGGAACGCTTCGTGGGTTTGATCCAGGAACGCTATGGCATGGCGAAATCGGATGCGGAAACGCAGGTCGACAAGTTCTTTGCCAACCTGAAAGATGCCGCCTGATCCTTTGGCGCCATAAGCGGAAAGCGAAATCCTGAGGTGTATCAAGCTGCCTGAAATGACAGATTTCTGTGCCTTGAGTAGTACGCGATGCCTCAGGTATTTCGTCAAACGCGATAAGTCAAAGCAGTCCCATTCGGGGCTGCTTTTTTCGTTCAACCCGGCAAAAGCTATCAGCCCTTGGCGTATCCGATCGTTTGCAGGGCGTCTCTGATTTCGTCCAGAATGGCCGGGTCATCTATGGTGGCGGGCAGTTTGAACTCCTGATTGTCCGCAATCTTGACAACGGTTGCCCGCAGGATTTTGCCCGACCGGGTCTTGGGCAGGCGATCCACAACCAGCGCATTCTTGAACGCCGCGACGGGGCCAATCTTGTCCCGGATCAGCTTGACGCATTCGGAGGTAATTTCGCCGTGGGGTCGGTTGACGCCTTTGGTCAGGCAGACAAGACCAAGGGGAGATTGCCCTTTTAGCTGGTCACTCACACCGACGACCGCGCATTCCGCCACATCGGGGTGGCTGGCGAGCACCTCTTCCATGGCACCCGTGGACAGGCGGTGGCCTGCGACGTTGATCACATCATCGGTGCGCGCCATGATATAGAGATATCCGTCCTCGTCGATCATGCCCGCATCGCCGGTTTCATAATATCCGGGAAAAGCGTTGAGGTAGCTTTTCTTGTAGCGATCCGCAGCGTTCCACAGGGTGGGTAATGTGCCGGGTGGCAGCGGCAGTTTGATCGCGATGGCCCCCAACTCACCGGGCTTTTGCGGATGGCCTGCTTCGTCAAGGATTTGCACGTCATATCCCGGCATCGCGACCGTGGGGGAGCCGATCTTGACCGGCAGCGCCTCAAGACCCGCTGGATTGCCCGCGATCGTCCAACCCGTTTCGGTCTGCCACCAATGGTCATAGACGGGGACGTTCAGGATATCCTGCGCCCATTGGATCGTATCAGGGTCAGCCCGCTCGCCCGCCAGATAGAGGGACCGCAGGCAAGATAGGTCATATTTTTCCCGCTCCAGCCCCTTGGGGTCTTCGCGTTTTACCGCGCGGATCGCTGTCGGGGCGGTGAAAAAGCTGCGCACGTTATGTTCAGAGATCACACGCCAGAAGGTGCCTGCGTCCGGCGTGCCCACGGGTTTGCCTTCGAACACCACGGTTGTATTGCCATGGATCAGAGGCCCGTAGCAAATGTAGCTGTGGCCCACGACCCAACCCACATCCGAGGCCGCCCAGAAGACATCCCCGGGGTCCACGTCATAGATGTTTTTCATCGTCCAATTCAGCGCGACCAGATGACCGCCGGTCGGTCTGACCACACCTTTGGGCGCGCCCGTCGTGCCGGACGTATAGAGGATATAAGCCGGGTGGTTGCCCTCGACCGGGACACAGTCGGCGGGCGGCACACCGTTTTGGGCGTCGTGCCAGTCAAGATCACGACCGGGGGTCAACTCGGCCATTTCCTGTTCCCGTTGCAGGATCAGGCAAAAGTCAGGTTTATGGTCGGCCAGTTCGATGGCCCCATCCAGCAGCGGTTTGTAATGGACCACGCGCCCCGGTTCCAACCCGCAAGAGGCAGCCAGTATCGCCTTGGGCTGGCAATCATCAATGCGCACGGCCAACTCGTTCGCGGCAAAGCCGCCAAAGACGACAGAATGCACCGCACCGATGCGCGCACAGGCCAGCATCGCCTCCAGCGCTTCGGGGATCATCGGCATGTAGATGATGACCCGGTCGCCCTTGCCAACACCTTGGGCAACCATCGCACCGGCCAAGGACGCCACCTTGGTTTGCAGATCGGCATAGCTGAGCGTAGATTTCGTCCCTGTAACGGGGCTGTCGTATATGATCGCCGCCTGCCCACCGCGCCCGGCGGTCACGTGACGGTCAACCGCGTTGTAACAGCCGTTGACGAGCCCGTCCGCGTACCACTCATAGATATGTTCGCCGCGGTCAAACAGCGCTTTGGAGGGTTTGCGGTCCCAGTCTATCGCTTCCGCTGCCTGCATCCAAAAGCGTTCCGGATCTTCCAGACTTGCCCGGTAAACGTCTTTATATGTCATTTCTGGCACCCCTAAGCTTGGCAATTGCTTATGGTTACGCCCACGTTAAAGCGAGGGCAAGCCTTGGCGGAACATGTATCTGTCTTGCTTTGAAAGGTTAGCGACGGCCGTTGTTGCTCAGCGCATTCTTTACAGCGGCACGGCAATCGCCCGGACTATCTGGCAGGCAGGTTTGCGGCGCATTTCGGACAATGACGCTCGTGTGCGTATAGGTTCCGTTGCGGCCGTCCATCACACGATTACGCACTTCATAGGTCTGCCCGTCCACTACAATGCTACCGTAGCTTTCCTCGATAACCTCGGCGCAGCCTCCCAGAACCACTACAGCAACCAACACCCACTTCCATGTTTGCATGATACGTCTCTCCTTGTATTGCTGCGCGCGGTGACGTGTCACACGTACGGTTTCATTTGTCGCTCCAAGCCGTTGTCAGCGGTTAAAGCCGCGATCATCATAACCATTTATGAGGTGTTGTGCAGCTTTTTCACAGTCACCGGGACTGTCAATACGGCAAACCAGAGTGGCCCCTTTGAAAACGGCGCTCGAGTGCTCGAACGGGCCATCGCGCCCTTGCAGGGTGCGCGTACGGATTTCGTATTCCTCGCCCTGATAAACGCCAGTTGTTATGCGTTCGTCTATGACAGTCGTGCAGGCGCTCAGCATCACGCCGACTGCCGTCATGAGAATTTTCCTTTTCACGCATCTTCCTTTCGTCGCTGATCAATACGTGGGACATGGGTTAAACTTGGAAAGGCTATTTCACCGCTCATTACGTGGAATTGATCAAAGGTCATCCATATTGAGCGACCGGCGTGCCCGCGATGGCGGAGACGTTCAGCAGCCCGCGTGCCGTAATCGAGGGCGATACGATATGCGCCTTGTTGCCCATGCCCATCAAGATCGGCCCGACCTCAAGCCCGCCGCCTTTCATTTTCAGGATGTTGCGCACGCCCGAGGCAGCATCGGCATGGGCAAAGATCAGCACATTCGCGGCCCCCTCCATGCGATTGCCGGGCAGGATGCGCGCGCGCAGCTCTGCGTCGAGCGCTGTGTCGATGTTCATCTCGCCCTCATAGCAGAAGTCATGGTTGCCGCGGTCGAGCAACGCAATGGCACCGCGCAGCCGCCCGCCGGTGCCTTCGCCCTTGTTGCCGAACTGTGATTGCGAGCAAAAGGCAATCTTTGGCTCAACGCCGAAACGACGCACATGGCGTGCAGCCCCGATGGCGATTTCGGCGATTTCTTCGTGGGTGGGATGAAGGTGCACCTGCGTGTCCGCGATGAACAGCGGCCCGTCTTCGAGGATCATCATCGAAAGCGCGCCGACGGGGTGTAGGTTCTTTCTGCCCAGAATCTGGGTGATGTAATTGAGATGCCAGCTGAATTCGCCAAAAGTACCGCATATCATGCTGTCGGCCTCTTCCCGGTGGACCATAACCGCACCGATGGCCGTCGTGTTGGTGCGCATGATGGCCCGCGCAAGGTCTGGTGTTACACCGCTGCGCGCGCAATTCGTGATAGCTTTCCCAGTAGTCGCGATAACGCGGGTCATTTTCCGGGTTCACCAGATCGACGTCGCGACCAAGCTGGATCGTCAGCCCCGCCTTTTCAATGCGCATTTCGATGACCTCGGGACGCCCGATGAGGATAGGACGCTCGTTGGTTTCCTCCAGCATGGCCTGACTGGCGCGCAGCACCCTTTCGTCTTCGCCTTCGGCAAAAACGATGCGGCGCGGGGACTGCCTTGCCGCCTGAAACACCGGGCGCATAAGCAAAGCCGATTTGAACACCGACCCTTTGAGTTTTTCGCGATATGCACCAAGGTCGTCAATCGGGCGGCTGGCTACGCCTGTGTCCATCGCGGCCTTGGCAACCGCCGAGGACACGACCGCCACAAGGCGCGGATCAAAGGGTTTCGGAATCAGATATTCGCTGCCGAATGTCATCGCTTCGCCCTGATAGGCTGCCGCCGCCTCAGCCGACGTGGTCGCGCGGGCGAGTTCTGCGATACCTTCAATGCAGGCCAGTTGCATTTCATCGTTGATCGTGGTGGCCCCGACGTCCAATGCGCCGCGGAAAATAAATGGAAAGCACAGGACATTGTTGACCTGATTTGGAAAGTCGGAGCGCCCTGTCGCGATGATCGCATCCGGCGCTACGGAGCGCACCTCACTGGGCAGGATCTCCGGTGTCGGGTTCGCAAGCGCAAAAACGATGGGTTTTTTCGCCATACGCTGAACCATTTCAGGTTTCAGAACCCCCGGCCCGGACAGCCCCAGAAACAGGTCGGCGCCATCAATCACGTCGTCGAGCGTGCGCAGATCAGAGCGCTGCGCAAACTCGGATTTGATCGGGTTCATGTCGACTTCGCGGCCCTCATACACAAGGCCATGAATATCGCAGAGCCAGACGTTCTCGCGTTTTACCCCCAGTTTCAGCAACATGTTCAAGCAGGCGATGCCCGCAGCACCGCCACCGGTTGAGACGATCTTGATGTCTTCAAAGCGCTTGCCCGCCACAAAAAGAGCATTCTTTGCAGCCGCACCGACAACGATGGCCGTCCCGTGCTGATCGTCATGAAAGACCGGGATTTTCATCCGCTCGCGGCAAATCCGTTCAACGGTGAAACAATCAGGGGCCTTGATGTCTTCGAGGTTGATCGCGCCGAAGGTGGGTTCCAGCGCGCAGACGATGTCCGCCAGCTTTTCCGGGTCCGACTGGTCCACCTCGATGTCAAAACAGTCGATGCTGGCAAATTTCTTGAACAGCACCGCTTTGCCTTCCATGACCGGCTTTGAGGCCAGCGCGCCGATGTTGCCAAGACCCAGGACCGCCGTGCCGTTGGTAACTACCGCCACAAGGTTCGCGCGGGAGGTATAGCGTGCAGCGGTGGCAGGGTCCTTTTGGATTTCAATGCAGGCTTCGGCCACACCGGGCGAATAGGCCCGTGCCAGATCGCGCCCGTTGGCCAGCGGCTTGGTTGCGCGAATTTCCAGTTTTCCGGGCTTGGGGTGTTCATGATAATCCAACGCGGCCTGGCGCAGGTTCGGTGTGTCTGACATGTGAGGTTCCCTCCCGTGGGCGTGGTAGTTTAACGCTAAACTATCTGCAAAATGGCTACCGACGGTTCATTACTTGACCCAAGGGCAGGAGTACAGCAGATGTTTACAACCGACCTTCGGCAAGCTTAATGATCGTGCCAACAAAATCGACCCTAAAAGCGATGCGGTATCGAATGACAGATCAGGCAAGCAAGAGAGCCACTCCAGAAAGGTGGCCCGGACTGACCAGCGCCGCTGTGCTCAGCCTCGGTTTGCTTGCGGCCTTCGTGGGCGTAGATCTGTTGTTCTTTGCCCAAGGTGAGAGCTTCAAGCGAGAGGGTGGCGGTCTGGAAACGGCCTCTGCGGTTCTGTATATCTGCGCGGTGGTGGTATTCTTTCTCAAGGCGCCGGTATCTGATTGGCCGCGCCTGTTTCATGTGCCCGCTCTGATGGCGCTTTTCGCGGCCAGGGAGTTGGATTTTGACAAGGCGTTTACCGACTCGGGCATCCTGTCCCTGCGCCTTTACAGTGGTGACACGCCGCTCGGGACAAAGCTGGTCGCGGGGGCCGTGGCGCTCTTTGTGATCTATGTCATCCTGCGCACGGCGTGGCGCGGCGGCTTTGCGGGTTTGCGTGCCTTGCGCGACGGTGCGCTGTGGCCGTGGTTTGCGGTGCTCGCCTGTGCTTTGGTTGTCGGTACGAAGTCTATTGATGGGCTGGGGCGTAAACTGTTGGATTTCGGGATCGTCATTACGCAAGATTTGGACGCGACGGCTGCCCTGATCGAAGAGGTCGGCGAAGCCTTCATTCCCGTCTGTGCCATTCTGGCCATCGCCGCGTGCTGGCGAGGGCGCAAGGCATGAGCACCATTCAGGCAGAGGTGCGATTGCCGACGCAAGAATTGCGTCACGACATCCCGTTTTTCACCAAGGTGCTGCGGATGCGGATGGATATGATTTATCCCGCTGATGACCCGTCAGTGGCGGTTTTTTCCGGCCATGGGCTGCGCGTCCGTATCGAAAAGGGCGCATCCGAACCCGCAGGGACATTGCGCATTCTCACGGATGATCCACACGGTTTCGCAGATGGACAGACGGTGCTGATGGCCCCGAACGGCACGAGGATCGAGATTGCAGCGCTGAACGATCCGCTGATCCTGCCGGAAACGGTGCATCGTTTCGTAGTGCGCAGGCTTGCGGATCAGGCCCCGTGGATCATCGGGCGTGCTGGCATGCAGTACCGTGATCTGATCCCGGACCGCCTCGGCGGGTCGATCATCGCCAGTCATATCCGCATCCCCGACGGCGGGCCGGTGCCGGATATGGTGCATTATCACACGGTCGGTTTTCAGCTGATCTTTTGTTATCGGGGCTGGGTTGATCTGGTCTACGAGGATCAGGGCGAGCCTTTCCGTTTGCATGCGGGCAACTGCGTGATCCAGCCGCCGCAAATCCGCCACAGGGTGCTTTATGCCTCCGACAATATCGAGGTGATCGAAATCGGCGTCCCGGCGGAACATGTCACGACCATAGACCACGACATGACGCTGCCCAACGGCCCGGCCAACCCGGACCGTGTGTTTGACGGGCAGCGGTTTGTGCACCACCGCGCCGAGCAGGCAACATGGGCGCCCTTTCGGATTCCGGGGTTTCAAAGCCGGGACACCACCATTGCCGAACATACCAATGATGTGGCCGGTGTGCATGTGGTGCGCCCCGGTGAGGGCAACGCGGTCTGGACAGAACACAACAGCGATATCCTCTTCACCTTTGTGATGGAGGGGCAGGTGACATTGCAGGGCGACGGGCGCGATGCGTCTTTGCTGACGGCAGGGGATGCGTTTGTGATCCCGCCGCGGATGGCCTACCGCCTCAGCGATGCTTCGCCCGATCTGGAGCTTTTGGAAGTCTCATTGCCCGGTGCATTTGACACGAAAGTCGTGGCGCGCTGAAATATCCCTGCGGCCCCTTGCAATATGATGCGCGGGCAGACACGCTATGATTGAGTGGTATGAATTGATGAGGCGCGAATGTCCCTGAAAGATGCAGCAACAGCCGTGCGGGAAAATGCCCATGTTCCCTATTCCAATTTCAAGGTCGGGGCGGCTTTGCGCGGTGCATCCGGCGCGGTCTACGTGGGCTGCAACGTGGAAAACGTGGCCTACCCGGAAGGCACCTGCGCCGAAGCGGGTGCAATCGCGGCCATGGTGGCAGCGGGGGAGACGGTGATCACCGAAGCCTATGTGATCGCCGGATCGCCCATGCCGGTCAGCCCCTGTGGCGGCTGTCGGCAAAAACTTGCGGAATTTGCCGGGGCCGATGTGCCTGTGACGATGGCCACGACATCCGGTATTGAACAGAAAACGACCGTGGGTGCGCTTTTGCCCGGGGTGTTCAACACTGAACATATGAGCCTTTAGCATGGCAGATGCGCGTTCCGTTCTTGCGCGGCTGCGCCATGGTGCGGCCCTGACCACGACAGATATGCAATGGGTTGCACAGGCGCTTGCGGATCACGGGATGAGTGATGCGCAGGCCGGTGCCTTTGCCATGGGGATTTGTGCCCGGGGCCTGCGCGATCCTGAGCGGGTCGCCCTGACGCTGGCGATGCGTGACAGCGGCAAGGTGTTGCGGTGGGATATGCCGGGGCCTGTGCTTGATAAACACTCCACCGGCGGCGTGGGCGATTGCATTTCTCTGGTGCTTGCGCCTGCACTGGCGGCCTGCGGGGCCTATGTGCCGATGATATCCGGTCGCGGCCTCGGGCATACCGGCGGAACACTGGATAAGCTGGAGGCGATACCGGGTCTTGTCACCCAACTGGACGAGGGCCGGTTTCGCGCCGTCGTGGCTGAGGCAGGTTGCGCGATCGTAGGGGCCAGCGCCGATATCGCGCCGGCGGATCGCAGGCTTTATGCAGTACGAGATGTGACCTCGACGGTTGATAGTCTTGATCTGATCACCGCGTCGATCCTGTCCAAGAAGCTTGCAGCGGGCCTTGAGGGTCTGGTGCTGGATGTCAAGATCGGCAGCGGCGCATTCATGAAAGATGCCCAGGCCGCACGCGCCCTGGCACAGGCACTGGTCAGCACGGCGAATGCTGCGGAGTGCAAAACCACCGCGCTGATCAGCGACATGAGCCAACCGCTGGCCCCGAGCCTTGGCAATGCGCTTGAGGTGGCCGAAGTCATGCGCGTTCTGACAGGTGCCGCTGATGGCCCGCTGGTTGAACTGTCGGTCGCGCTGGGCGGGGTGCTCTTGGCCAATGCAGGTTCTGTCAACGACGTGCAGGCCGGGGCGGATGCCATCCGGGCCGCGATCAGGGAGGGCCGCGCCGCGACCCAGTTCGGGCGGATGGTTGCCGCCATGGGAGGGCCGGTGCATTTCGTGGAAAACTGGCAACGCTTCCTGCCTGAAGCGACCGTGATCCGCGAGGTGTCGGCCCTGCAATCAGGTCGCATCGCTGCGATTGACGGTGAAGCCTTGGGGCTGGCGGTGGTCAACCTCGGCGGTGGTCGGCGCATTGAGACAGACAAGATCGACCGCCGCGTGGGCCTGACGCAGGTGGTGCGGCTTGGTGCGGCAGTGCGCAAGGGTCAGCCTTTGGCGGTTGTGCATGCCAGCCGACCCGATGATGCGGACCGGGCGGTAGCTGCTGTGCGCGCCGCGATTTCGCTGACGGACAGCGCGACAGTGGCTGTGCCGGACCTGATACATGAAAGGGTTGGATGATGGCGCGTGCCTTTCTGGTCGTCATGGATTCCGTCGGCATCGGGGGCGCGCCCGATGCGGCGGCCTATTTCAACGGCGGCATTCCCGACACCGGCGCCAATACCGTCGGCAATATCGCGCAGCACTGTGCGCGCGGACTTGCGTCGATCGGGCGTGAGGGGCCACTAAAAGTGCCCAATCTCGACAGGCTGGGCCTTGGTCGCGCGGTACATCTGGCCAGCGGCGCGCTGGCCCCGGGGTTGGGGCGCGAACCCGCTGGGGTCTGGGGCGCGGCGACCGAAACATCCACCGGTAAGGATACGCCATCCGGGCATTGGGAACTGGCGGGCCTGCCGGTCCCCTGGGCGTGGCATCATTTTACGCAAACCACAGACTCCTTTCCACCCGAAGTGATCCAGCGGGTGTGTGATCTTGCCCAGACGGACGGTATCCTCGGCAACTGCCACGCGCCGGGAACCGAGATCGTGGCCAAGTTCGGGCAAGAGCATATGCGCACAGGCAAGCCCATTTGCTATACTTCCGCGGACTCGGTTTTTCAGATTGCGGCGCATGAGGACAGTTTCGGACTGCAACGCCTGCTCGATCTGTGCGCGGATCTTGCGCCGTTTTTGCACCGCATGAAAGTGGGCCGTGTCATCGCGCGGCCCTTTACGGGATCGGCGGGCATCGGATTCCAACGCACGGGAAACCGCCGCGATTTCGCGATTGCGCCGCCGGGCCCTGTGCTGACCAATTGGGTGCAGGACGCGGGCCGTCGTATCTATGCCGTGGGCAAGATCGGCGATATTTTCTCCATGCAGGGCATTGACAAGGTTTTCAAAGGCAGTGACCGGGAATTGATGCTGCATCTGCAATCGCTGCTGGCCACAGCCGAAGAAGGCAGCCTGACATTCGCCAATTTCGTCGAATTCGACAGCCTTTACGGGCACCGTCGCGATGTGTCGGGCTATGCCTCGGCGCTGGAATGGTTCGATGTCTGTCTGGGGCGGTTGCTGGCCCGATTGCTGCCAAGTGATATGCTGATCATCACGGCGGACCATGGCAATGACCCCACATGGCACGGCACGGATCACACGCGCGAACGCGTGCCGGTGCTGATTGCCGGGAAAGGGGTGGGGCAGCTGGGCCACATCGGGTTCAGGGATGTGGCCGCACTGGTCGCACAGCACCTTGATGTGCCTGTGCCCGAGATGCTTTATACGCAGGCTGACCCAAAGCAATGATGCAAACCGCGAAAGAAAATACCTATGTCTGATCATGTGACAATCGTCGACCACCCTTTGGTGCAGCACAAGCTGACCATCATGCGGGACCAGAAAACGCCGACCGCCGTCTTTCGCCAGTTGCTGCGCGAGATCAGCCAGTTGCTGGCCTATGAGGTGACGCGGGGGCTGCCCATGACCACCAAGACGATTGAAACGCCGATGCAGCAGATGCAGGCGCCAACGCTTGCAGGCAAGAAACTTGCGCTGATCTCGGTCCTGCGCGCAGGCAACGGGCTGTTGGATGGCGTGTTGGAGTTGATCCCCTCGGCCCGTGTGGGTTTTGTCGGGCTTTATCGGGATGAGGAAACACTGCAGCCGGTTCAGTATTATTTCAAGGTCCCCGAAGCGCTGGAGGATCGCCTCGTGATCGCGGTTGACCCGATGCTCGCGACGGGCAATTCTTCTGTGGCGGCGATTGACCTTTTGAAGCGGGCCGGGGCAACCAACATCCGGTTTTTATGCCTGCTGGCCGCCCCCGAAGGCATCAAACGTATGAAAGAAGCCCATCCGGATGTCCCCATCGTGACCGCCGCCGTGGATGCGCAGCTGAATGATGTGGGCTATATCGTGCCGGGGCTGGGCGACGCGGGTGACCGGATGTTCGGGACGAAGTAAACCCCGCCTATCCGCCGCAGATATTCTGCAATCGAAGCCAATCCGCATCGCTCAGCAGGGGCGGGGCGGTGCGTCCGGCCATCGGGTCAGCCTCGATCAGGGTCAGCACGCTTTCCCCGGTGATGTCGCGCGCATAGGCGTAGGGCGTGCTGCGCAGGTTGCGCTCGTCAAAGGCCTGCAGCAAGGGTGCATCGGGGGGGAAACGGCGGGGCTGCGTAAGCAGATATTCGGCGTAGCTGTCCAATGTCTCGCCATCAAGCGTGCCGGTGGTCAACAGCTGAAAACTCACGGCGGTGCCCATGGTTTCGAGCAAGGCGCGCAGCGGGTCTGATCCTGCCATCAGGGTCTTTTCCGCAAGGATGAAGCCGGCGGCAACGTCGGGTTCTTCGTAATCCTCGACGAGGGCACGGTCGATCAGGATGCGCCCGCCGGGCAGGTGCAGGCTGCTTGCCACGGCGCTTGGCATGATGCTGATCGGGCCGCTGCCCAATTTGGCCCGCAGCACCTGCGCGGTACGCACCCCGGCAGGTGCGGCGCAGGCGGGACCGGTCATGCGTTCGATCCGCGTCAGCAGCGCCGCCCCGATCTCGGCGCGTTTTACCTCCGGCACGACTGAGACCGTGTGCGTGACCAAGGCACCGGGCAGCCAGAACACCGCCGCCGCTGCAACCAGCGCAATAGACACCGCCATGCCAAGCCAGCGCAGCCGTCCGGGGCGCGGGCGCCTGCGTTCCACCGCGCGGCGCAGTTTTTCGATGGCGTCAATCATCTCGGCTTCATCTTCGGCAAGCTCGATGGTTTCGCCAGTGTCACCTTCGGGGTGAAAAATGGCAGGGCGCACGCCCGGGTTCGCCCGCTGTACCGCTGCCAGCGACCAATGCGTGATCGCCTGATCGCGCAAGTCGGAAATCACCAGTGTCGCATCACCGACGGAAAGCACGACCTCGCGTCGCTGATCATCAGGCGATGCGCGCCACAAAGCGCTCGCTTCCAGTCGCGCGTATTTTTTCAGGGCCGTCATGGCTGTGATGTTCTGCTCGGATTTGCCTCGGCGCAGTCTAGCATTGCCGCGCACAAGCGGGCAATGGGCGAGGTCGCGGTTCTATGCCCTGACACGCCGGGGCGGCGCTAGATTTCTGCGGCCAGCTTGCGCAATTCGAACTTCTGTATCTTGCCGGTCGAGGTCTTGGGCAATTCCTGAAACACCACCTTTTTGGGCGCTTTGAACCCCGCAAGCGTTTCACGCGAGAAAGCGATCAACCCGGCCTCATCCACCGTGGCCTCCGGTTTCAGCTCCACAAAGGCGCAGGGCACCTCGCCCCATTTGTCATCCGGTTTGGCGACCACAGCGGCCAGCATCACATCGTCATGGGCCATCAACACGCCCTCGACCTCCACCGAAGAGATGTTTTCACCGCCTGAGATGATGATGTCCTTGGCGCGATCCGCGATCTGGATGTAGCTGTCGTCATGCTGCACCGCGATGTCGCCGGAATGGAAATAGCCACCCGCAAAGGCTTCTGACGTGGCCTGCGGGTTCTTGTAATACCCCTTCATCACCGAATTGCCACGGATCATGATCTCGCCCTGCGTGCTGGCATCGGTGGGTACAGGCGTCATATCGGCATCCATCACCACGATGTCTTCCATCATCGGAAAGGGAACGCCCTGACGCGATTTGATCGCCGCTTTGGCTTCCGCTTCATGCCCGTCCCATTCGCTGCGCCACAGGCACTCGGTCACATGACCGTAGGTTTCCGTCAGCCCGTAGACCTGTGTTACGTTGAAACCCAGTGCTTCGACCTTGGCGAGGGTTGCCGGGGCAGGGGGCGCGCCGGCGGTAAAGATTTCAACCGGGTGTTCAATCGTGCGGCGCTCTTCTGATGGGGCGTTCACCAGCATGTTCAGAACAATCGGCGCACCGCCGAAATGCGTCACCTTTTCATCCGCGATGGCGTTGAAGATCGCCGGTGCGGTGATATCGCGACAACAGACCAGCGTGCCGCCAATGAGCGGCATCATCCATGCGTGGTTCCAGCCGTTGCAATGAAACAGCGGAACGATCTGCATAAACGTCGGGTGCAGGGTCATGCGCCAGCTGATCACCGTGCCCATGGTCATCAGATAGGCCCCGCGATGGTGATAGACCACGCCTTTCGGCCTGCCGGTCGTGCCGGAGGTATAATTCAACGCGAGGCTTTCCCATTCATCCTGCGGCATGATCCAGTCGAAATCCGTCGTGCCGGCAGCGATGAGGTCTTCGTAGGTCTGATGGCGGCCCGACGCTTCGATACCCGCAACGGCGTCCGGCACCTCGATCAGCGTGGGAGGGGATGCAAGCGTGGCACAGGCCGCTTCGGCGAGATCCAGAAACTGGGAGTCGACCAGTACCATCCTGGCTTCGCCATGTTCAAGGATGTAGGCGACAGTATCCACGTCCAGCCGCGTGTTGATGGTATTGAGCACGGCCCCACAGGCGGGCACGCCAAAATGCGCTTCGACCTGTGCGGGCACATTGGGCAGCAGCGTTGCAACGACATCACCCGGTGCGACACCCTTTGCCGCCAATGCCGAGGCCAGCCGCGTTGCGCGCGCTGCATGTTCGCCGTAGCTGCGTCGCACATCGCCGTAGACAATCGCGGTGTGGTTGGCAAAAACCACGGCTGCGCGTTTCAGATGGGACAAGGGCGTCAGCGGCACATGGTTTGCGGCACATTTATCCAGTCCCGTTTCGTTTGACATCCATCCCATGAAACACTCCCCACTCTGGTTTCGTGGCGTCTGCGCGCCGCGACGCGTAAGATATGGTATTTCTTCCAATTGAAAAGCGGAATGTCAGACAATTGGGATGTTTGCGATAACTGCGCTCGTCGCTCCCGTTTCGCGGCTGGGTCGATGGGGCAAGTGCGGTTTTTCATGTGGCGGCGACACTGCCATGGCGCATGAAAAAGGGGGCGATCTGCCCCCTTTCTGGTTCTGACGGGCGGCGCGCGTCAGGCGGCTTTGGGCTTTTGGACGAACCGGCTGTAAAAATTCTGGTTCTTGGTAGCCATCTCGCGCAGCAGATCGGGGCAGGCGAAACGCTCCCCGAAGCTTTGCGTCAGCTGATCGCAGCGCTCAGCCGCATAGGCCGCGCCCAGCATGTCGAGCCAGCTGAGCGGTCCGCCGGACCATGGTGCAAAGCCCCAGCCCAAAATCGCGCCGACGTCCCCTTCGCGGATGTCCATCAACACGCCTTCTTCGAGCGCGCGCACCGCTTCGAGCGTTTGCGAAAACAACAGGCGGTGCTGCACGTCAATCAGATCGGGCTGTGTATCTGAAACAGGATATTGCACGGCAAGACCGTCCCAAAGATCCTGACGTTTGCCCTTTTCGTCATAGGCGTAAAACCCGGCACTGGTCTTGCGGCCCAGACGGTTTTCACCTTCCATCCAGAAGATTACCTCATCCACCGCCGCATCGGGATAGGCATCGCCCATGGCGGCCTTGGTGGCACGCGCGATTTTGGCGCCCAGATCAATCGAGGTTTCATCCACCAGTTGCAGCGGGCCAAGTGGCATACCGACCAGTTTGGCCGCGTTTTCGATCAGCGCGGGTTCAACACCCTCGGCAACCATGCGGATGCCTTCGTTGATGTAGGGAATGATGCAGCGGTTGGCATAAAAGAACCGCGCGTCATTCACAACGATGGGCGTTTTGCGAATCTGGCGCACGTAATCCAGCGCCTTGGCTACAGCCCGGTCGCCCGTACCCTTGCCCTTGATAATCTCCACCAGCAGCATTTTCTCGACGGGCGAGAAGAAGTGGATGCCGATGAACTGATCCGGGCGCGACGAGGCTTTGGCCAGTTCGGTGATTGGCAGGGTAGAGGTGTTGGAGGCGAAGACACAATCCTGCGGGATCACGGCTTCGACCTTCCGGGTCATTTCGGCCTTGACTTTCGGGTCCTCGAACACCGCCTCGATGATCAGATCACAGTCTTTGAGGTGTTCAAGCTCAGTGGTCGCCGTGATCAGGTTGAGCAGTTGTTCTTTCTTTTCAGGCGTTGTCTTTTTGCGCGCAATGCCTTTGTCAGCAAAGCTGGCGGTATAGGCCTTGCCACGATCTGCGGCCTCTTGCGTCTGGTCAATCAGCACAACCTCGATCCCGGCCTGCGCGGAGACCAGCGAGATACCAGCCCCCATCATGCCCGCGCCCAGCACGCCGAGCTTTTTGACGCGTTGGTCTGCGACATCATTCGGGCGCACCGCGCCTTTCTCCAGCGCTTCCTTGTTGACGAAAAGCGAGCGGATCATCGCGGATGATGACGGATTCATGAGCACATTCGTGAACCAGCGCGCTTCAACCTTGAGGGCGGTGTCAAAAGGCACAAGCGCGCCCTCATAGACAGCTGACAACAACGCCTTGGCCGCCGGATACACCCCTTGGGTCTTGCCGTTCACCATCGCAGATGCACCGACGAAGGTCATGAAACCCGCCGGATGATAGGGCGCACCGCCGGGCATTTTATAACCCTTGGCATCCCACGGTTTGACGAGGTCCGCGTCCTTTGCATTCAACACCCAGTCGCGGGCAGCGGCCATCGGATCATCGGCCACTTCGTCGATCAACCCGGCGGCCTTGGCGCGCGCGGGGTCAACCAGTTTGCCTTCCAGCAGGAACGGCGATGCGGCCATCGCCCCCATCTTGCGCGTCAGGCGGGTCGTGCCCCCGGCACCGGGAAAGATACCGACCATGATCTCGGGCAGGCCGATCTTGGCCTTGGGATTGGGTGCGGCAAAGATGCGATGCGTGCACAGCGGAATTTCAAGCCCGATGCCAAGGGCCGTACCGGGCAGTACAGTTGCAATGGGCTTGCCACCTTTCAGCGTCTTGGGGTCCATGCCCGCGCGTTCGATTTTGCGCATGATGCGATGGGCGTTCATGATCCCGTCAAACAAACCTTTTGCCGGGTCATCGCCTGCCATCTCTTTCATGCGGGCAATCACGTTGAGGTCCATCCCACCTGCAAAGCTGTCCTTGCCCGAGGTGATGATCACGCCTTTCACGGCCTCATCGCCCAGTGCAGCGTCGATCAGCCCGTCCAGTACATCCCATGCCTCAAGGGTCATCACATTCATGGATTTGTCTTTCACATCCCATGTGATCGTCGCGATGCCTTGTCCATCGGTGTCCATTGTAAAATCAGTCATGTCTCGTTTCCCTTTTTCCGGGGTTTCGGCGGTTAAACGCGCTCGATGATGGTCGCGGCACCCATGCCGGAGGCGATGCAGAGCGTAGCCAGACCGACCTCTTTGTCGTCGCGCTCCAACTCATCCAGCAGCGTGCCGATGATGATGGCCCCGGTCGCGCCAAGCGGATGGCCCATGGCGATCGAGCCGCCGTTGACGTTCACCTTCGCATCATCGACATCAAACGCCTGCAAAAACCGCAGCACCACGGCGGCAAAGGCCTCGTTCACCTCAAAAAGATCAATGTCCTTGATGTCCATCCCACTGTCGGCGAGGATTTTTTCGGTCACCGGCACAGGACCGGTCAGCATGATCGTGGGGTCGGTGCCGATTTTCGCCGTGGCGCGGATGCGGGCGCGCGGCTTCAGTCCGTGCTCTTCGCCGAACTCTTTGTTGCCGATCAGAACGGCTGCCGCCCCATCGACGATACCCGATGAGTTGCCCGCGTGGTGGATATGGTTGATCCGCTCAAGATGCGGGTATTTCATCAGCGCGACCTTGTCGAAGCCGGGCATGACCTCTCCCATCGCCTGAAAGGCGGGGTTCAGCGCGCCAAGGCTTTGCATGTCGGTTTGCGGGCGCATGTATTCGTCGTGATCCAGAATCTTCAGCCCGTTCTGGTCGCGCACCTCGATGACCGATTTGTCAAAACGCCCCTCATCCCATGCCTGTTTTGCGCGACGCTGGGATTCGACCGCCAGCGTGTCCGCATCATCGCGGCTAAAGCCATATTCGGTCGCGATGATATCCGCGCTGATGCCTTGGGGGACGAAGTGTTTTTCCATTGCGAGCGTCGGATCAACCGCGATGGCCGCCCCGTCACTGCCCATGGCCACACGGCCCATCATCTCGACCCCGCCCGCGATGTAGGCCTGACCGGCACCACCGCGCACCTGATTGGCGGCGAGGTTGACCGCCTCCATGCCAGAGGCGCAAAAGCGGTTAATCGCCAGACCGGGGATGCGTTCATCCAGATCGGACGCCAACACGGCAGAGCGCGCAAGGCAGCCGCCCTGTTCCATCACCTGTGTCACATTTCCCCAGATCACATCCTCAACAGCGTGGCCCTCAAGGTTGTTGCGGTCCTTCAGCGCGTTCAGCGTCAGCGCGGACAGGCGCAGGGATGTCACCTCGTGCAGGCTGCCGTCCTTGCGGCCCTTGCCACGCGGGGTGCGCAGCGCGTCATAGATATAGGCGTCGGTCATCGTCGTCTCCTTTTGGGGCCAGCCATCGGTCCCGATTGGTTTATGTGCGATCAGCGGGCGAGCCGGGCATCAGATCATAGGGGGATTTCCACCCCGGGACCTGTGACAGCCGGGTCAGCCATGCGTCGATATGGGGCCAGTCGGCGCGGTCAAATCCAAAGGGTTCGGGATAGTAGAGATATCCGCAGCAGGACAGATCGGCGTTTGTAATGCCATCCCCCACGATCCATTCGCGCCCCTCAAGGTGATCGTTCAGCACCGTGTAGGCCGCCTTGAGCCGCCCTTGATGAAAGGCGATCACCTCGGCGGGGCGTTTGTCTTCGGGCAGGAAATTCATCAGGAAACGGGTCATGCCAGCGCCGGAACTGAGTTTGTGGTTGTCCCAGAGCACCCAGCGCAGGATCTCGCGCCGCTCGAAAGCATTTGCGCCGCCGAATTTGCCCGATTTTTCCGAGACATAATCCTGTATGACACCGGATTGCGTGAGTTTGACGTCTCCGTCCACCATCACAGGCGCTTCGCCCATTTCATTGATGGAGGCGCGAAACTCTGGCGTGCGCGTCTCGCCACCAAAGAAATCCACCTTCACGGCTTCCCAGTCCAGACCGGACAGTTGTAAAGCGAGGGCGGCCTTATAGGCGTTTCCGCTTTCCCCAAAACAATAGAGTTTGATTGTCATATCTCATCGCCCCTCCCAAGGCGCTCTAAGCTGCATGCTGCTCATAAGGAGCGCGCAATCAACTCTTTCATGATTTCGTTTGTACCGCCGTAGATGCGTTGCACCCGCGCGTCTGCCCACATTTCGGCAATCGCATATTCCTGCATGAAACCATATCCGCCATGCAGTTGCACACATTCGTCCAGAACCTCGCCCTGCGTGTCCGTGATCCAGTATTTGGCCATCGCGGCCTTTTCGACGCTCAACTCCCCGCGCAGATGCGCGACCATGCAGTCATCCAGAAAGGCGCGCGCGACAGCGGCCTTGGTCTTGCATTCGGCCAGCTTGAACCTTGTGTTCTGAAACTGTGTGAGCGGCCCGCCGAAGGCTTCACGCTCCTTGCAATAGGTAATCGTGCGCTCGACAGCGCCCTCGATGGCACCCACCGCCCCGCAGGCGATGATCAGCCGTTCCTGCGGCAACTGCTGCATCATCTGGTAAAATCCCTGCCCCTCGGCACCGCCAAGAATGTTCTCGGGCGGGATTTCCACGTCATCGAAAAACAGTTCTGACGTGTCAGAGGCATGCAGCCCGACCTTTTCAAGGTTACGCCCCCGTTTGAACCCGTCGGCGCCCTCGGTTTCGACAACCACGAGCGACACGCCTTTGGACCCTTCGGCAGGGTCGGTTTTTGCCGCGACGATGATCAGATTGGCATGCTGGCCATTGGTGATAAAGGTTTTCTGGCCCGACAGCTTGTAGGCGTTGCCGTCCTTGACCGCCTTGGTCTTGATGCTTTGCACGTCCGACCCGGTGGAGGGTTCAGTCATGGCAAGCGCGCCGACCATCTCGCCCGACACCATCTTCGGCAGCCAGCGGTTTTTCTGATCCTCAGTGCCGTAGGCGAGCAGGTAATGCGCCACGATGCCTGAGTGGATGCCATGCCCCCAACTTGCGAGGTTTGCGCGTGCCGCTTCGATCAGGATCGCGGCCTCATGGCCGAAATCGCCGCCTGCGCCGCCATATTCCTCGGGGATGGAGGGACACAGCAAACCTAATTCGCCTGCCTGCGCCCATGTTTCGCGGTCCATCTGGCCCTGCTTGCGCCATTTCTCGAATTTCGGGGACCATTCGTTGGTGATGAACTGCGCCGTCATATCCGCAATCATCAGATGCTCATCCGTCATCCATGTGGAGGTGTGCTGGTTCATCTCAAGATACCCTCTTTCGATATGGCGACGCCAAAACGACGTGTTGCAAAGATGCGTATGGGCGCGGTTTTGACCTTGCGGGCAGGCCCGGCGGGGAAGCCAGCATGGCCCGCCCGCCGCCGGTCTCAGAAATTCGCCGCATCCAGCGCCATGACTGTATCCGCCCCGGATTGGATGCGACTGAGGTGCAGCGCCGTGGCTGGCAGTTGGCGCACCATATAGTAGCGGCCGGTCGCCAGTTTCGTTTCATAAAACGCGGTGTCCGATGCGCCGGCGGCCAGTGCATCCCGTGCCGCCTTGCCCATTTTTGCCCACATCAGACCGAGGCAGACATGGCCGAACATATGCATGAAATCATACGATCCCGAGAGCGCGTTGTTAGGGTTTTTCATCCCGTTCTGCATGAAATACATGCCCGCTGCCTGCAAATCCTTTGACGCCGCTTTCAGCGGTTCCAGAAACGCGCGATCATATTCCGCATCCTGTCCCGCGTTGTCCTTGATGAAGGTTTTTACCAGATCAAAAAACGCCATCACATGCTTGCCACCGTCCTGGGCCAGCTTGCGCCCGACGAGATCAAGTGCCTGCACGCCGTTGGCTCCCTCATAGATCATGGCGATCCGCGCATCACGGGTGAACTGGGACATGCCCCACTCCTCGATGTAGCCGTGCCCGCCATAGACCTGCTGCGCCTTGATGGTCATGTCATAGCCCTGATCGGTCAGGAACCCCTTGATCACGGGCGTCAGCAGCGAAACGAGACCGTCTGCATCCTTGTCATGTGATCGATGTGCCGCGTCGATCATTGTGGCCCCCCAGAGCATGAAAGCGCGCGCGCCTTCGACAAAGCTCTTTTGATCCATGAGCGAGCGACGAATATCTGGATGCACGATCAGCGGATCGGCAGGGCCGTCCGGGTTCTTTACACCGGTCACATCGCGCCCCTGCAGCCGATCCTTGGCGTATTCCAGCGCGTTTTGATAGGCGGCTTCGGCTTGGCTCATGCCCTGCATGCCCACGCCCAGACGCGCCTCGTTCATCATGGTGAACATGGCGCGCATACCCTTGTGCTCTTCGCCCAGCAGGTAGCCCGTCGCACCATCATAGTTCATCACGCAGGTGGAGTTGCCGTGGATGCCCATCTTTTCTTCGATCTTGCCCACCGACACGCCATTGCGTTCACCGAGGGTGCCGTCTTCCTTGACGAGGAATTTGGGCACGATGAACAGCGACACGCCTTTGATGCCCTCGGGGCCGCCGGGTATCTTGGCCAGCACAAGGTGAATGATGTTGCTGGACATGTCATGTTCACCTGCCGAGATGAAGATCTTCTGGCCCGTGATGCGGTAGCTGCCATCGGCCTGCGGTTCCGCCTTGGTGCGCATCAGGCCCAGATCCGTGCCGCAATGCGGCTCGGTCAGGTTCATCGTGCCGGTCCATTCGCACGATACCATGTTCGGCAGGTAGGTTTCCTTCTGCGCCTGCGACCCATGCGCCAGAATGGCCGAGGCAGCACCATGGGTCAGGCCGTGATACATTGTGAAGGCCATGTTCGACGATGAAAACATCTCTCCCACGGCGGTGCCGATGACACAGGGCATGTTCTGCCCGCCGTATTCCTCGGGCATATCAAGGCCCGGCCACCCACCTTCGCGGATCTGATCAAACGCAGCCTTGAAGCCGGTGGGCGTGCGCACGACGCCGTTTTCCAGCGTGCAGCCTTCTGTGTCACCCACCGTGTTCAGCGGCGCGAGAACGCTCGTCGCGAGTTTCCCGGCCTCTTCCAGAATGGCAGAAGTGAAATCCGCCTCGAGGTCTTCGTACCCGGGGATGGATTTTTCAGTGACTTTCAACACATCGTGCAGCACGAACTGCATGTCTTTGGTCGGTGCGGTATAGCTTGGCATTTTCTCTCTCCCTGAAACCTGCGGGCATTAGTTCTGTTGTTTACTG
The DNA here is from genome assembly GCF_000014045.1 of Roseobacter denitrificans OCh 114. Lineage (NCBI taxonomy): Bacteria > Pseudomonadati > Pseudomonadota > Alphaproteobacteria > Rhodobacterales > Roseobacteraceae > Roseobacter > Roseobacter denitrificans. Next base: position 3,825,533 of record NC_008209.1, on the reverse strand, counting down.
AGCGGCGTCTTGGTGTTTGAGCATGGAGGCAACCATGTCCTCGCCCCATTTCAACTGATCCGTCAGATCAGCGATTGCGTCATTCAATTCATCACGGCGCTGGATCAACTCATCGAGGCGGTCGCGCGCCACTTCGACGGCGCGGCTCAACTGCGTCTGCTGCTGATCGCCCATATCATAAAGATCAAGCAACTGGCGGAGCTCTTCAAGGCTGAAGCCAAAGCGCTTTCCGCGCAGAATGAGTTTGAGCCGCGCGCGATCACGGCGCGTGAACAAGCGCTTTTGCCCCTCACGGATCGGGAACAAAAGCTCTTTTGATTCATAAAACCGCAATGTGCGGGGTGTGACATCAAAGGTGTCGCACATCTGGCGGATTGTCATAATTTCCTGTGTCATCTTTACCATCATCTATCTTGAGAATGATCCAAACCTAAGAACATGAGACGGTGCTACAATAGGATCGCAGGTTTACGTAACCAAGACGTTGCGTCACTTTCAGGACAGCTTCAGATTCCCGCCAAACGGCATTTCTTTGCAGTTTTTTCTATTATGTGTTGAAATGACGTATTGAAAACGGCGATTCAACAACCTCTGGTTTGTGAAGGAAAAGCGTCAATGGCTGAATTTCGGACGTTGAATGATTTTGTATCCTGCTGCCGCGACACCAAAAGCGTTACCGAGCTCTGGCGCAATGGGTTGGATTTCTTTTATGCGCGCAAGATCAAGATGGTCAGCTATCACAGCGATGATGCGCAACTGCCGGGCTCCAAACCGTTGGGTATCGTTTCGGATGGATATCCCGAAGGCTGGGTGTGCGAATATCTGCAGTCAGAGTTGTTCCGGGTTGATCCAATTCCACAGCTTGCGTCGATATTGTCACGCCCCTTTCGCTGGTCAGAAGCGCCCAAACTCATGCGCCTGTCCCCGGAAGGGGAGCGATACATGCAAACCCTTGCGCAGTCCGGTCTGGGCGACGGGGTGGCCATGCAGGTCTACGGGCCAAATATGCGCAATGCCTATGTGGGACTTGGTTTCGGAAAACAGGATCCGGATTTGACAGCCGACGAAATCTTCGAACTGCAATGCGCGGCACAGATCGCACATATCCGGTATTGCGAGTTGACCGAATTCCGCCAGCGTGTTGCGGAAAGCCTCTCGCCGCGTGAAGTTGAGATCCTGCAATGGATCGCGCGTGGAAAGAGCAATTCGGTGATTGCGGAAATCCTTGGCATATCGCGCCACACGGTGGATACGATCACGCGGCGCATCTTTGAAAAACTCGACGTGAACGACAGAACAACAGCGGCCATTCGCGGTTTGGGATCCGGTTTGGTGCGGCACAGACGAGGTGCCGTGGTGTAACGTAGTTGCGTGACAGACGCAGAAATTCCATCGGTATAGTGAGGCGGCTCTAGTATAGGGTGATTGGAATTAACTATGAAAACCGAAAGAAAAATAGTTCAGATGGTGTTCTGTACTGCGGACTCGGTCACCGGGGCCAACATCCCCGAAGCGCCGGATGAGGGGCCTGCGAAACTGCGTCAGGCGGCAAAACTGGTCGAATCTACGGCCTATGCGTCTGCGGGTGAACATCCGACATCGGTCGTGTCTCAATTGATCATGGCTGCCGCCAATCTGGAGAGACTGGCACAATTTCTGGAGCGTAAGGGCGAGCACCCTTAGCTTTTCAAAGCGGCTGCCGTGGTATCGCGCAGCCGCTTTAATTCCGCAATTGCATCGTCCAGCTGGGCGCGTTCTTCTGCCAGTTGCTCCAATTGACCATCGGCAAGTGCGACCCATTTGCGCATCTGTGCATCGGTGCCCTCATTCTCATAGATCAACAGCCACTGGCGGATATCTTCGAGCTGAAAGCCGAACTTCCGACCACGCAGGATCAGCTTCATCCGTGCGCGTTCGCGCGGCCCGTAAAACCGCGCGCGCCCCTCGCGGTCCGGCTGCAGCAATTCAATGTATTCGTAATAGCGCAGCGTGCGCGGTGTGACGTCGAATTCGGCGCACATCTCTTTGAACGTCAATCGGTCCGATGTCATTGCGGCTCTCTCCCTTGGGCTCAGGCTAGGACGCAAAAGACGCGAGCGCAACACTCCCCCTTGCTCTTGGCGACACAGTGCTGTGATAAAGGGGGCCAGACACACAGCAGCAATGAGGCGCAGCCGACAATGGTGCAGAAAGATGTAATCGCAAGGCAATTCGTCGAAGCGCTTCCGCACAGCAAGGCTCTGGGCATGCGGCTGACGGAGATGGGCGACGGGATGGCGGCGATTGAGATGCCATATGATCCCAAACTGGTGGGCGATCCTGAAACCGGTGTTATCCATGGCGGCGCGGTCTCGGCGCTGATGGATACCTGCTGCGGCGCAGCGGTGATGTGCCATCCCGACAACGGGGGCGGCACGGCAACGATTGATCTGCGGATCGACTACATGCGGGCCGCGACGCCGGGTCAGAAAATCATCGCGCAGGCGGTGTGTTATCACATGACGCGCACCGTGGCCTTTGTCAGGGCCACCGCGACGGATGAAGATACAGACAACCCCGTTGCAGCCGCCACAGGGGCCTTCACGCTGGAGAGCAGGCGATGAGAACCCCGCGGCGTGCCCCCGAACCGGTTCAGGTCGTCAAGCAAAGGCGGGATGCGACGTTGCGCGCGCTGGTGGACGGTGTGCCCTACATCCAGTTTCTGGGCATCGAATTCGAGCGGCGCGGGGATGAGTTGACGGGCATCTTGCCCTTTGACCAAAAGCTTATCGGTAATCCGTTGTTGCCCGCGATCCATGGGGGCGTGACAGCGGCGTTCCTCGAAGTGACGGCGATCATTACCCTGAGCTGGACCTACCTTTGGGAAGATATGGAATCAGGGGCAATAGATGCCAAGGGTCTGGCCAGCGGCGGCATGCCACGCCTGCCCAAGACGATTGATATATCAACGGACTATCTGCGCTCGGGTCTGCCGCGGGACGCCTACGCGCGCGCGCGCATCGTTCGGTCAGGTCGGCGTTATGCCTCGGTGCATGTTGAGGCCTGGCAAGACAACCGCGACCGACTTTTCGCGCAGGCAACGGGTCACTTTCTGATGCCGGACCGTCGTGACAGCTGACCCTGCCGCCGCCCTGCGCGAAGAAATCAGCCACAGACGGGTTCTGAAAATCGCCCTGCCGATTGTGCTGTCCAATGCCACGGTTCCCATTCTGGGCGCGGTGGACGTGGGCGTTGTCGGGCAGATGGGCGAGGCGGCCCCGATCGGGGCTGTGGCACTGGGGGCGGTTATCCTGTCGACCATGTACTGGATATTCGGGTTCTTGCGGATGGGCACGGTCGGTCTGGTGGGGCAGGCCGAGGGCGCGGGCGATCGGGCCGAAGTTTCTGCATGGCTGACCCGCGCGCTGGTCGTGGCGCTTGTGGGTGGTTTTCTGATGATCGTGATGCAGCCGCTGATCTTCTGGAGTGCCTTCCGGCTCGCCCCTGCCAGTGACGAGGTGGAGGGCCTTGCGCGGCAATATCTTGCGATCCGCATCTGGACAGCGCCGGCAGCGATTGCGGTTTTCGCCCTGACCGGCTGGCTGGTCGCCATGGAAAAGACGGCGGGCGTGTTTTGGGTTCAGTTGGTGATGAACGGCGTGAACATCGTGCTGGATCTGGTATTCGTGCTGGTGCTTGACTGGGGCGTTCCGGGGGTGGCTGCGGCGACCGTCATTGCCGAAATCACCGGTTGCGCCCTTGCGCTCTGGTTTTGCCGTGCGGCCTTTCAGCGTCCGGACTGGCGCGACTGGCCCCGCATATTCGACCGCGCCAAACTGATCCGCATGGCGCTTTTGAACACGGATATCTTCCTGCGCTCGCTGATGCTGATGATCATCTTTTCATCCTTTGTCTTCATCGGTGCGCGTTTCGGGGATGTAACGCTGGCCGCCAATCAGGTGCTCATTCAGTTCATGTATATCACGGTCTATGCGATGGATGGCTTTGCCTTTACGGCCGAGAGCCTGATCGCGCGTGCCTACGGTCTTGGCAAGCGCAGCCATGTGCGGCGCAGCGTGATCGTCACGTCCTTCTGGGGACTTGTGGTCTGTGTCACCAGCGCCCTGGCTTTTGCGCTGGCGGGGGGCTGGATCATTGATGTGATGGCCAAAGACCCCGACGTGCAGCAAGCGGCGCGCGCGTTCCTCCCCTATATGGTGGCCGCGCCCGTTGTAGGGTGTGCGGCGTGGATGCTGGATGGTATCTTTATCGGGGCCACGCGCGGGCGCGACATGCGCAATATGATGGCCTTGAGTTTCGCGTCGTATTGGCTGGCGATACTGGTGCTCTTGCCGATCTGGGGCAATCACGGGCTGTGGGTGGCTTTGCTGATCTCTTTTGCCGTGCGTGGCATTACGTTGGGCGCGCGGTACCCGGCCCTTGAACGCCACGCGAGCAAGGCAGGTTAGGCCGCGTTGAGCCAGCGGTCGCGATCCGTGCCGCAGGCTTCGGCCACCGACGCAAAGCCGTCCCGTTCCAGCAGATCACCCAGGTCACGGATGATGTCGCCCACCAGTGACAGCCCGCCATAGACCAACCCTGTGTAAAGCTGCACCGCCGTGGCACCCGCGCGGATTTTGGCATAGGCCTGCGCGCCACTGGCGACACCGCCCACACCGATCAGCGGCAGGTCGGTTGCTGCGGAAAGCTGCGCGAGCACGCGCGTTGATTTCTCAAACAGAGGCTGGCCGGACAGCCCGCCCGCCTGCGTCTTATGGGGCCCATGCAACCCATCACGATCCAGCGTGGTATTGGTTGCGATGATCCCGTCCACGCCAGCATTCTGCGCGACCGTGGCAATATCGCTGATCTCGGGCAGGGTCAGGTCCGGCGCGATTTTCAGAAACACCGGTGTGTTGCCCCGCACCTGCATCACGCCGTCAAGCAGCGCGGCAAGGGCGGCGGGCCCTTGCAGGTCGCGCAGTTTTTCGGTGTTGGGCGAGGAGACATTGACCGTCGCGAAAGACACATGCCCTTTGAAGCGCTGCATCACAACGGCGAAATCGGCGGCGCGGTCCTCGCTGGTCTTGTTCGCGCCGAGATTGATGCCTACAGGCACCGCGCACGCCGCCCCTGCCAGTCGCCCGGCGATGGCGTCCATACCGTCGTTGTTGAACCCGAACCGGTTGATGGCGGCGGCGTCTTGCTTGAGGCGGAACAGGCGTGGCTTTGGGTTGCCGGGTTGGGGCAGGGGCGTGGCCGCGCCCACCTCAATGAACCCGAAACCAGCCTTGCCAAGCGGGCCAACGGCTTGGGCATTCTTGTCAAAGCCCGCCGCCAGCCCGACCGGATTTGCCAGATCCATGCCTGCCAAGCGCACGCGCAAACGGTCCGATTTGATCGGCCCCGGTTGACCGGCAAGCCCCGCATTGAGCGCTGCAAGCGCAAGGCCGTGTGCCCTTTCCGGGTCCATGCTTTGCAAAACCGCGAGGCCTGCCTTTTCGGCAAGCCGTTTCATGCGCAGGCCTCGTCCAGCCCGGCCGGAAACTGGTGTACACCATCCACGAGGGGCAGCGGCACCGCCCAGAGGACATCATCAAGGCGCAGCTTGCGATAGAGATGTGGGAAAAGCTGATCGCCCCGCGACAATTCCCACTTCAGGTCTTCGCCCAGTTTTTCAGCATCCACGCCCAATAAAAACAAATCCGACGCACCCGCAAAGTGTTTCGCGGCCGTTTCCCCTGCCTGTTGTGCGGTCGAGAAATGCACATATCCATCCGCGATATCTATGGGCGCGCCAGCGGTTTCGCCCTGCTTTCGCAACGCTTCCCATTCAGAGGCGCGGAATATTTTCAAAATGATCATATGCGCCTGATGCCCCGGCACCGGCGCGCGGTCAAGACCATGCGCGCGCCCGCGCCGATTGAGCCTTTGACACGTCGCGGCCTGCAGGTCACGATATGGCAATTGTCCATCTAGGGGGAAAATGATGAAACGATTCCTGAGTGCGACCGCTGCACTTGCCGTGACCACCGGTATGGCGGCGGCGGAATACAACCTGACCATTCTGCACACCAATGATTTCCACGCACGGTTCGAGCCGATCAGTCGTTTTGACAGCGGCTGCTCTGCCGAGGATGACGCCGAGGGCAAGTGCTTTGGTGGTTCTGCCCGCCTCGTGACGGCGATCGCGGATGCCCGGGCGCGCAGCGACAACTCGATCCTCGTGGATGGGGGCGACCAGTTTCAGGGCACGTTGTTCTACACCTATTACAAGGGCGCACTTGCGGCCGAGATGATGAACAAGATGGGCTATGACGCAATGACCGTGGGCAACCACGAATTCGATGACGGACCCGAGGTTTTGCGCGGCTTTATCGATGCTGTGGACTTTCCTGTGCTGATGTCGAATGCGGATGTCACGCGTGAACCGCTGCTGGCGGAAACCCTGCCCAAGTCTGTGGTGATCGAACGCGGCGGTGAGCGTCTGGGCCTGATCGGACTGACCCCACAGGACACGGATGAACTGGCCTCGCCGGGGGATAACATCACCTTCTCCGATCCGGTGGCCGCCGTTCAGGAACAGGTTGACCTGCTGACCGCAGACGGTGTGAACAAGATCATCGTGCTGAGCCATTCGGGCTACGGCGTGGATCAGCGCGTGGCCGCTGAAACAACCGGTGTTGATGTGATCGTCGGGGGGCATTCCAACAGCCTTTTGTCCAACACGAATGAAGACGCCGTTGGTCCCTACCCAACGATGGTGGGGGATACGGCGATCGTGCAGGCCTATGCCTTTGGCAAGTTTCTGGGCGAATTGAATGTGACCTTTGATGATGAAGGCACCCTTGTCCGTGCCGTGGGCGAACCGCTGATCATGGATGCGACCGTGACAGCGGATGAAGCGACCGTTGCGCGTATCGTCGAGGCGGCACTGCCGCTGGATGAAATTAGAAACACCGTTGTCGCCGATGCGGCGGAGGCGATTGTCGGTGAACGGGATGCCTGTCGTGCTCGCGAGTGCGAAATGGGCAACCTGATTGCGGATGCGATGCTGGCCCGGGTGCAGGATCAGGGCGTTGAGATTGCCTTGCAGAACGGCGGCGGTATTCGCGCCAGCATTGACGCTGGTGAGGTGACCAAGGGCGAAGTGCTGACGGTGCTGCCGTTTCAGAACACGCTGAGTACCTTCAAGGTCACCGGTGCCACCATCGTCGCGGCGCTGGAAAACGCGGTCAGCCAGCACGAGGAGGGCGCGGGTCGTTTCCTGCAGGTCGCCGGGATGAGCTATGCCTTTGACGTGTCACAGCCCGCAGGCAGCCGGATCAGCGACGTGATGGTGGGCGGTGCGCCGATTGATCTGGAAAAACTCTATGGCGTGGTTTCAAACGATTACGTGCGCAACGGCGGCGACGGGTTTGATATGTTCAAGACCGCGCAGGATGCCTATGACTTCGGCCCTGATCTTGCGGATGTCACGGCGGAATATATGGCGGCGAACGCCCCCTACACGCCCTATCTGGACGGTCGCATTACGGCCAAGTAATGCACGCCGTTGCCCGAATTGATCCATGCGCCCGGGTATTTCTCGGGCGTATGCCTTTGCAACTCAGCCCATTTTGACCCGAACCGCGTAACAGGTAGCACGCATGTGTGGACGTTTTTCCATTACCCTGCCCACTGACGCGATGGCGCAATTGTTCGCGGCCCAGCCGGACAATGACCTGCCGGATGTGCCCAACTACAATGTGTGTCCGACCAACAACATCCACGTCATTACGGGCGATGCTTCAGGGCAAAGGCGGCTGTCGTCCATGCGTTGGGGGTTTTTGCCCCATTGGTACAAGAAAACCAACGATGGCCCGCTGCTGATCAACGCGCGGGCCGAGACGATTGCAGAAAAACCTGCATTTCGCGCGGCTGTGCGTCAGCGGCGCGCATTGGTTGTCACGACTGGTTTTTATGAGTGGACCAAGTCAGAGGACGGGGCGCGTGATCCGTGGTATATCGCGCCGCCGGGGGGTGGGGTCTGCGTCATGGCGGCCGTTTGGCAAAACTGGACGCAGCCGGATGGTGCGGTGTTGCGCACAGTGGCACTCGTCACCACGGCTGCGAATGAAACGATGGCGCGCATACATCACCGGATGCCGGTGATCCTCGGGCCTGACGACTGGCCGCTGTGGCTCGGAGAGGCGGGTCACGGTGCGGCGACCCTGATGCGGGCCGCCCCCGAAGACGCGCTGGAGATGTTTCGCGTGGACCGCGCGGTCAATTCCAACCGCGCATCCGGCCCACAACTGATCGCGCCGATCTAGCTGATACCAATCCGCCTTTGAACCATCGGTTCCGGCTGTATCCTTTGGCACACCGCTGAGTGGGACGTCGCAAGGGGTCACTAAAAACGCGTGAACTGGTTAAATATCAAACACCCTCGGTCCGTCCCACCCAAGGAGTGGATAGACGTTACTTAAAAGTGGATTGCGACAGAAACGAGCCACATCCGTGGCGCAGGAACGGCATGGCGCGGCGAGGTATTCGAGCGGGCATGACCGGCACGTCCAACCGTGGTTCAGCCTCGGGCCTGATCGCGCAGCCAGGTGCGAAAAGACGTCAGGCTATGGCTCTCTTCGCGGTCTTTAGGCCACACGAGATAATAGCTGCCGATGCTCTGGTTGGCGTGGGGCGAGGCCAGCACCAACTGACCACTGTTCAGGAACGGGTCCGCGACAAAGGTTGGCAGCAGCGCGACCCCTAAGCCGTGCACCGCCGCCTGCGCCATGGTGGAAAACTGATCGAAAACCATGCCGGGGGGCAGCGAGGCGTCAATATCGAGCGATCGCAACCACCGCACCCAACCGCGTGGCCGGGTTTCCAGATGCATCAGGTCATGGGACAGAATACCGCGCGCATCGCTTAACGGCGTTGGAATCAGGGAGGGCGCACAGACCGCAACCACGGTCTCTGGCATGAGCGGCAGGTAGTCCGCCGCCGGCCAGTCCTCGCGCCCGAAATGGATGGCGGCATCAAACTGCGTATCGCGAAAATCAAACGGGGCCAGACGGGTGGACAGATTGACGGTGACCTCCGGGTGGGTCTGGGCAAAGTCCTGCAGCCGGGGTGCCAGCCAATGCATGCCAAAAGCGGGCAGGATCGACAGGTTGAGCGCACCCGCGCGCGCGTCGGTACGCACTGCAACGGAGGCGCGCGTCAGGCGCTGCAGGATGTCGCGGATATCCGAAACATATGCCGCACCGCGCGATGTCAGGATCAATTGTCGTCCGCGCCGTTCAAAAAGCGTGATGCCCAACTGCCCCTCCAGCGCCTTGATCTGTCGGCTCACCGCGCTTTGGGTCAGCGACAGTTCAGCCGCTGCATCCGTGGCGCTGCCTAAACGGGCGACCGCCTCGAAACAGGTCAGCGCGGTGATGGAGGGGAGCAAACGGCGCGCAGGTTGCATATGATTTTTTCTCATGAATGACAGGACAAAGCCTCGTTAGCCTTTTGCCCCGTAACTTGCAATAATGGGCGCAACCTAATGCCGATATGACGCCGAAAGGATAAAAGATGAACGTTGAGACGCCGATACTCAAAGCCAAGGATGCCCCTGATCTGGCCGGATTTGACTGGTCTGATCCCTTCCGTCTTGCCGAGCAATTGCACGAAGACGAGCGGATGATTCAGGAAAGCGCCAAGGCCTATGCGCAGGAAAAGCTGCAGCCGCGCGTGATTGATGCCTATGAGAACGAAGCAGTGGCGCCTGAGATTTTCAAGGAAATGGGCGACATGGGCCTTCTTGGGATCACCCTGCCCGAGGAATATGGCGGCTTGGGTGGCTCCTATGTGGCCTACGGGCTTGTCGCGCGCGAGATTGAGCGTGTCGATTCGGGGTATCGGTCGATGATGTCCGTGCAATCCTCTTTGGTGATCTATCCGATTTACGCATATGGCACTGAGGCACAGCGGCAGAAATACCTTCCCAAACTGTGCTCAGGGGAATCAATTGGCTGTTTTGGCCTGACAGAGCCGGACGCCGGGTCCGACCCGGCGGGCATGAAGACGCGCGCTGAAAAGACGCCAACCGGGTACAAGTTGACCGGGTCGAAAATGTGGATTTCGAACTCACCGATTGCCGATGTGTTCGTCGTCTGGGCGAAGTCCGAGGCCCATGGCGGCAAGATCCGTGGCTTTATCCTTGAAAAGGGCATGAAAGGCCTGTCGGCGCCAAAAGTGGGCAACAAGCTCAGCCTGCGTGCGTCGGTCACTGGCGAAATTGTCATGGATGGCGTTGAGGTTGGCGAAGACGCGCTGTTGCCGAATGTGCAGGGTCTGAAAGGACCGTTCGGGTGCCTGAACCGTGCACGCTACGGCATCAGCTGGGGCGTGATGGGGGCGGCGGAATTCTGCTGGCATGCCGCGCGGCAATACGGCCTTGACCGTCACCAGTTCGGCAAACCGATCGCGGGCACGCAGTTGTTCCAGAAAAAACTGGCGGATATGCAAACCGAAATCGCACTTGGCCTGCAAGGCTCCTTGCAAGTCGGGCGTTTGATGGACAGCGCGCAGGCAGCCCCTGAAATGATCAGCATCATGAAGCGGAACAACTGCGGCAAGGCGCTGGATGTTGCGCGTATGTCCCGTGACATGCATGGCGGCAATGGCATCAGCGGAGAGTTTCAGGTCATCCGCCACATGATGAACCTTGAGACCGTCAATACCTATGAAGGCACGCATGACATTCATGCGTTGATCCTTGGGCGGGCGCAGACAGGTGTGCAGGCGTTCTTCTAGGTAAAAAGCCGTCTGGTTTGTTCGTTTGACGTCAGCCAGCGCTCATTGATTCGCTTTTAACGAGTGCTTTGATGTCGTTCACCGGGGTGAGCGGCATCATTTTTTCGTGCCATGCTTTTGCAGTTGGTTGCCACGTGCAATCGGAACATCCATGGGTAAAGTATTGTAAAAATTATAGGAAATCCAATTCTCGCCCGATTTTGCACACGTGTGCAAAAAATCCTTGCCAAAGATGGGGTCCGGTGACTAGCGTCACAAAGCAACCGGTTTCGGTTCGCGACGTCATCAGGGGGGCAAGATGGCAGAGATACAACTGCGCAACGTGAACAAGCGGTGGGGAAGCTTCGTCGGTGTTGATAATTTCAACCTGACCATCGCCGATCAGGAGTTTCTGGTGCTCCTTGGGCCTTCCGGCTGCGGCAAGACCACAACCATGCGCATGATTGCGGGACTCGAAGACGCCACGGAGGGCGAGATTGCGATTGACGGGCGGGTGGTGAATGACCTCGACCCCAAGGATCGTGATGTGGCCATGGTGTTCCAGTCCTACGGGCTTTACCCGAACATGAACGTTTATGAGAATATCCGCTTCCCGCTGAAGGTGCGCAAGGTGCCCGAGGGGGAGCATGATGAACGCGTGCGCCGCGCCTCCGCCATGGTGGAACTCGATGATTTCCTGCACCGCAAACCCGCCGAGCTGTCTGGGGGGCAGCGGCAACGCGTGGCCCTTGCACGGGCGATTGTCCGGGAACCGAATGTCTTTCTGATGGATGAGCCGCTGTCCAATCTGGATGCGAAACTCAGGGTATCGACGCGGGCGCAGATCAAGAACCTCAGCCACGAGTTGAAGGTGACGACCGTCTACGTCACCCATGATCAGATCGAGGCGATGACGCTGGCGGACCGTGTCGTCGTGATGAAGCAGGGCAAGGTGCAGCAGGTCGGCACGCCCACGGAAATCTATGACAATCCGGCCAATACCTTTGTGGCCAGCTTCATCGGCAGCCCGGCGATGAACCTGATGGAGGGTGAGATGGCCGGCGGTACGTTCAAGGGCACGCATGTGGAAATCGGCGGGCTTTCCGGCCCGGATGGCCCTGCGACACTGGGCTTCCGGGCCGAGGATGCAACCTTGTCCGAGGACGGATCGGGCCAGATCAATGCGCCGATCTACACGATTGAACTGCTGGGGGATGCGACGATGCTGACCGTCCGGGCAGGTGGGCAGCTTGTGTCGGTCAAGGCGCATAAGGAATTCCGGGCAGAGATTGGTGACATGATTTCTTTTGTTGTGCCGCCCACGATTTGCCATCTGTTCGACACGCAAACCGGGACGCGGCGTGCCGCAACCTGACGAAAACGCCCGTTTGAAAGGGCCAAACAGAGGGTGCAGCCTTGCAAGATGCACCCCACCACAATTGCAACAGGGAGTTTGCATATGTTTCTGAAGAGAATTGTTCTGGCGGGTGCCGTCTCGTTGATGGGAAGCGCTGCGGTCGCAGCCTGCTCGTTCGAGAACGACGTGCCGATCAAGTCGCTGAGTGCGGGTTTTGAAGCATGGAAAGCCGTCACGGACGCGATGGCCGAGTGTGGGAATTTTCAGGCGGAACTGGATCAGGAATTCCGCACGAAACAGCCCGCCGCATTTGAGGCAAACCCGGCGCTCTACCAGATCGGCGGCGTGTCCAACGGGACAATCACGCCGCTTTTGAATTCGGGCACGATCCGCCCGCTGGACGATCTGGTTGAAAAATATGGTCAGAACCTCAGCCCGAACCAATTGATCCGCGTGAACGGTCAGATCATGGCGATCGCGATGATGGTGAACACGCAGCACCTTATGTACCGCGCGGATATTCTGGCCGACCTTGGCATCGAAACGCCCACATCATGGGATGAGGTTTACGCTGCAGCCGAAAAGATCAAGGCCGCAGGCGTCGTTGACTACCCCCTGGGGGCAACAATGAAATCGGGCTGGAACCTCGCGCAGGAATTCGTGAACATGTATCCCGGTTTCGGCGGCGTTTTCTTTAACGACGACAACTCCGCCGCGGTCAATTCCGAAGCCGGGATGAAAGCGCTTGCGACCATGAAGCGCGCGCTTGAGTATACCGACCCCGAAGTCCTCGTCAGCGACAGCACCTATGTGCAGCAGCAATTCCAGCAGGGCAAGATTGCCATGGCAAACCTCTGGGCAAGCCGCGCCGGTGCCATGAATGATGAAGCGGAAAGCCAGGTCGTGGGCAAGGTGGCCATGGCCGCCGCACCCGTTGCCATGCAAGGCGGTGCACCGGCCACGACGCTGTGGTGGGACGGGATTGTCATCGCCAGGAACATCTCTGACGAGGAGGCGGATGCAGCCTTCCGCGTTGCGATGGAGGGTCTGGATGCCGAAACGGTGCAGGGTGCGAATGATGCAGCCATCTGGCTGATCCCGGGCTATGAGCCGACCGAGATCGCCGCAGGTGCCATTGCGACGGCTACGGCAAATCCCGCACCGCCCGCATATCCATCAACCACGCAGATGGGCCTGTTGCACACCGCTCTGGGCAATGAGCTGCCTGCGTTTCTGACCGGCGAGCTTGATGCGCAGGCGACCCTTGAAGCCATCGAGGAAGCCTACACGATCTCGGCCCGAGAAGCGAACGTACTCGAATGATCCAACGCGGCTGGCCGGGACCGCTTCGGCCAGCCACCCCCGCATCAGTTTCGCTGAACAGAGATTTTCTGCCTGACCAGGCTGATCGCGCTGAAACCGTGGGACCCGCAGTGAGGAAAATGCCATGAAGTTCAAGACATTTGCAGCCTTTGTCGGCCCCTCCATATTCATGATGCTGCTGTTTATCGCAGCACCACTGGTATCGGTGTTCATCCAGAGTTTTCAGGAAACGATCACAATTCAGGAACAGGTCGAGGTTGAAACCTGCACGCCCGGTTTTGTGACCCAGACCTGCACGACCGAGATCAAGACCGTGCCGGTTCTGGATGAGAACGGCAAAACCATCACAGAGACCCGCTGGGTCGGGCTGCAAAGCTATCAGAACGTGCTGCAAATGGACAAGCTCTGGGAAGCGGTCGGCGCGGGCAGCTGGAACGACATCATGCAGATCGACTTCTGGCGCGCGCTGCGGTTCACGCTCACCTATACCTTGCTGACCCTGCCGTTGGTGCTTGGGGTAGGTCTGGCGATTGCGATCACGGTCAATAATGCGACCCGTTCGATCCGGGGCCCGATTATCTTTGTCTCGCTGTTGCCTTTCATCATCACCCCCGTCATCGGCGCGTTGTCGATTTACTGGCTCTTTGTCGGGGACGGCATTCTCACGGCTTTGCTGGAGCGCTGGACGGGGAACAACATTTCGATGTTCGCGCAGGGCTGGACGGTTGAATTGCTGATGTATCTCTACAAGGTGTGGAGTTCGGCACCCTTCGCCTTCGTCATTTTCTATGCGGGGCTGCAGACGGTGAACATGGACACGTTGGAGTCTGCCGTGATTGATGGCGCCAGCCGTTGGGAGCGGTTGCGCCATGTGATCATTCCCCACCTGATGCCGCTGATTGTCTTCATCGCGCTGATCCACCTGATGGACACATACCGCGAATTTGAAGCCATCGTGGGCTTTCGCAGTCAGGCGCATGTGATTTCACTGCAATGGCTGACCTATGACTTCATGACGCCGGATGATGCGGGCAACCGCGCGATCAGCCGCGCGTCAGCCTCAGCCATGCTGACCATGATCGGGATTGTTTTCTTGCTGATCTGGCCACTGCGCCGCACATGGCGCGACCACAAAGGGAGTGCGCACTGATGTCTACCTCCAAGGCCATGCAGCAGTCTTTCGCGCTGCGTTTTTCTTCAGGTGCCTTTCTGGCATTCTGGTGCCTGCTCGCGGCGTTTCCGATCTTCTGGATCGCGATCATGAGCTTCAAATCCCCCGTTGATGCCTTTGCGGCCAGCCCGTGGGATGTCATCACGGGACCGGCCACGCGGGGCAACGGCGATGGCCTGTCGGTGCTGGACATCGTGGTCGGGCTGGCGGTTTTGTATTTCGCCATCCGCTGGGCCTTTACCCGACTGCCGGGTCTGGTGCGGCAATACTGCCCACCGGGCATGATTGCCCTAGGCTGGATTTTCGGCGCGGTGATCTATGGGGTTGCCTTTGTGCTGGTTTTCTTTGGGCTGCTGCCGTTGATCCTCGGGGGGGTGAACGGGCTGCTGGGGCCGCTGGGCACGCCGGTTCTCGGGCTGACGACAGAGCACTATGTGGCCGTTTGGGCCGAGAACGAATTCTACCGCAATTTCCTGAACTCCATGCTGGTCACGGCAGGGGTTGTGACCGTGTCGCTGACGGTCGGCACGCTGGCGGGCTACGGGCTGGCGCGCTCGGGCTCTGATCTGGCCTTCTGGCTGCTGATCCTTGCGCTGATCTTTCGCGCGCTGCCGCACTCGGTGCTGGTGGCGGGGTATTTGCCGGTGTTCATCAATTCATCCGAAATCCTGCGCCCGATTTTCGGTGAAGGTGCCCCGACGCTTTATGGCCAGCCCTGGGCGGTGATTGCGGTTCTGGTGGCGATCAACCAGCCGTTCACCATCTGGATGCTGCGCTCCTTCTTTCAGAACATCCCGGCCGAACTGGACGAGGCGGCGCGCGTCGATGGGTGTTCGCATTTTCAGGCGTTTCGCCGTGTGATCATGCCGGTGATGTGGCCCGGCGTCATCACAACGGGTCTGTTTTCATTCCTGCTGGGGTACAATGACTTTCTGGTGACATCGCTGCTGCTGGATGCCCAGAACCAGACGATGGTTCCGGCCATTGCGGGCTATTTCAACCGTGAGACGACAACCACCGATCAGGTCGAGGCGGTCGCCGCTGCGGTCTCGATCACCGCGCCCCTCTTCCTGCTGGTCATGGTGTTCCAGCGCCAGATCGTTTCGGGCCTGACCGCCGGGGCCGTGAAAGGATGACCCTATGCCCATATCAAAGAGGTGACAAATGAAGGGTTCACGCCCCGAGCAGGCCGTTCTGAGCCGCGACACGGATATGTCCAAAACAGAAACAACCCGCGCCGTGATCGAAGGCATGGTGGATGGTCTGAACGACCACCGCATTGACGACATCGGAGCCTTTTTTGCCGAGAACTTTCGGTGGATGGGCAATCAGGGTTGCGGCACAAAGAACGGCCTGCGCGCGTTTCAGGACAACTGGCAACGCCCGTTTCAAGCGGCCTTTTCCGACAAGGTCTGCGTGGATGAAGCGCGGCTTTACATGGGCGAATGGGCCGCCGCCTTTGGTCGTCAGGAGGCGACACATTCAGGTCCCTTCATGGGGATTGCGGCCACAGGCAAACGCGTGGAAATCCGGTATATGGACTTCTGGAAGGTCGAAGAGGGCAAGATCACTGACAATTGGGTAATGGTCGATTTTCCCCATGTGCTGGCCCAGTTGGGCAAGGACGTCTTTGACGGTGAGGGTTGGGAGGCGTTCGATCGCGGTGAAAAAACACCGCCGCGGCCCGAACAGTGAGGAGAGAGAGATATGGCGATTGAGTATCTGAAACGCGGCAAACCGGACGCGGAGCGCGCCGACGATGATGCCAAAACCCGTGCGGCTGTTGAAGCGATACTGGCGGATATCGAAGCGCGTGGTGATGCCGCCGTGCGGGAGTTGAGCGAGAAATTCGACGGCTATTCACCGGCTGCGTTCCGCTTGAGCGCTGTGGAAATTGACGATCTGATCGCACAGCTCAGCCCCCGCGAGATGGAAGACATACGCTTTGCGCAGGAGCAGGTGCGCAACTTTGCGCAGGCGCAACGTGACAGCATGCGCGACATCGAAATCGAAACGATGCCGGGTGTCATTCTGGGTCACAAGAACATCCCGGTTCAATCGGTCGGCTGCTATGTGCCGGGTGGTAAGTTCCCGATGGTCGCCTCCGCGCATATGTCGGTGGCCACGGCGAGCGTGGCAAAAGTGCCGCGCATCATCGCCTGCACGCCGCCCTTCAAGGGCAAGCCGAACCCGGCGGTGATTGCGGCCATGCATCTGGGTGGTGCCCATGAGATTTACGTCATGGGTGGCATTCAGGCGGTGGGGGCCATGGCCATCGGGACTGACACGATTGATCCTGTGCATATGATTGTCGGCCCCGGCAATGCCTTTGTTGCCGAAGCGAAACGCCAGCTATTTGGCCGCGTGGGCATCGATCTCTTTGCCGGGCCGACCGAAACGATGGTGATTGCCGATGACACGGTGGATGCCGAGATGTGCGCGACAGACCTTTTGGGGCAGGCGGAACATGGCTATAATTCACCTGCGGTTTTGCTGACGAATTCGCGCAAGCTGGCCGAAGCGACATTGGCCGAGATTGAGCGTATCCTGACCATCCTGCCCACAGCGGACACCGCGCGGGTCAGTTGGGAAGACTACGGCGAGGTCATCCTGTGCGACACCTATGACGAAATGCTGACGGTGGCCGATGATATCGCCTCGGAACACGTGCAGGTCATGACCGACCGCGATGACTGGTTTCTGGACAAGATGACCTGCTATGGCGCGCTGTTTCTGGGACCGCGCACGAATGTGGCAAATGGCGACAAGGTCATCGGCACCAATCACACCCTGCCGACGAAAAAGGCGGGGCGCTACACGGGCGGTCTTTGGGTCGGCAAGTTCCTCAAGACGCATAGCTATCAAAAGATCCTCACCGATGAGGCGGCAGCTGAAATCGGGGCCTATGGGTCACGCCTGTGCATGCTCGAAGGCTTCGTAGGTCACGCGGAGCAGTGCAACCTGCGTGTCCGGCGCTATGGCGGCCAGAATGTGCCCTATGGGACGGGCGCGCCTGCAAAGGAAGCGGCGGAATAAGACCGAATGAACCGCACTCAGGCAACCATCGCAAAGGCGCTGCATCTCATCTGCCGGGTGTCGTCAGGTGTCGGCCTGTTGCGACCCGGCCGCGCGAAATCCGTTTTTGCGCTCAGGCGGGTCATACCCAGTTCAAACGGATGAGGATTCAAGCCCGGTGAGCGACACGCACAGCGATAACAAAGCACGCCTCGCGCCGGTTCGGGCTGCGATGTATGATTTTGATGTTGAGAGCCTGCGCGCGGCGCTGCACGCGATATGCGCAAGCGACGCCGTGTTCCGGCTGGCCTTTCCGTTTGAAACGACGCCCGGTGTCGACGCCTTCATCGACAAAGCCTATCTGCCGTTGCTGCGCGCAGTGCCCGATCTGGAGCGGCGTGACACTATCGTGATGGCGGGGCCAACACCGGAAGGGGCGGATTGGGTCGGCTGCGGGGGCTATTACACCGGCACCTTCAGCGCGCCGTGGATGGATATCCCGGCGACAGGGCATATGATGCACATGCGGTTTCACGAATTCTACCGGATAGAAAACGGCCATGTCGTCGAGCTTCAGGCACTTTGGGATATACCGGAACTGATGATGCAGGCAGGGGCCTGGCCCTTGTCGCCCGCGCTCGGTCGGGAATGGCATGTGCCGGGGCCTGCCACCTGTGACGGAATCGTGCCGGGGCCTTACGACGAAGCGGCGGGCGCTGCGACCTGCCAGCATATCATCGACATGCTGGAACATTTGATGCGCCACCCCGGTCAGGGCGGACCCGAAGTGATGGAGATGGACCGTTTCTGGCACCCGAAGATGTCATGGTACGGCCCTGCCGGTATCGGGACGGGCCGTGGTCAGCGCGGGTTCAGGCATTGGCATCAAATCCCGTTCCTGAACGCCATGCCGGATCGCGGACGGCATGTTGATGAAATTGAATGTCACTTCTTTGGGGATCGGAACTATGCGGCTGTGACGGGCTGGCCGAACATGTATCAGTCGATCACCAACGCAGGGTGGCTGGGCATCGCCCCGACGGGCAAGAAGATCGCCATGCGCAGCCTTGATTTCTGGCGTGTGGAAAAGGGGCTGATCCGGGAGAATTGGGTTTTGGTTGACCTGTTGCACATGTACGATCAGATCGGCGTCGATGTCCTTGCGCGCATGCGGGAATTCAACAAGGCCCGCGCAGGCTTTGATCCGCAAACAGGAGTGGCGCTGTGACGAAACTACCGACAACCCCTGCCTTTGACCTCACGGGCAAACGTGCGTTGGTTACGGGCGCATCTTCCGGGATCGGTCTGGGCTGCGCTGTTGCTCTGGCAGAGGCGGGGGCGCATGTGGTTTGTGCCGCACGGCGGGTTGAGCCTTTGCAAAATGCGGTGACAGCGATCAAGGCGGCAGGTCTGTCGGCACAGGCCAGCCCACTCGATCAAACCGATCTGGAGGCGCTGGCGGGCGTGTTCAGTGACCCTTTTGATGTCGTGATCAATTCAGCCGGGCTTGCGCGACACGCACCGGCGGTTGAGACCACGCCCGAAGACTACGACGCGGTAATGAACATCAACCTGCGCAGTGCTTACTTTTTGTCAGCCTATGCGGCGCGGGCCTTGCAGGATGCGGGCAGGGCCGGGTCGATCATCCATATCTCCAGCCAGATGGGCCATGTGGGGGGCATTGATCGTGCAGTCTATTGTGCCTCCAAACACGCGCTGGAGGGGATGGTGAAATCCATGGCGATCGAATGGGGCAAATCCGACATCCGCATCAATACGATCTGCCCGACCTTCATCCGCACGCCGCTGACAAAGGTGACGTTCGATGATCCCGAACGCCTCGCGTGGATCATGGACAAGATCAAGCTGCCCCGCGTGGGCGAGGTCGAAGACGTCATGGGGGCTGCGGTCTTTCTGGCGTCTGATGCCTCTGCAATGGTGACGGGCACGTCGATGCTGATCGACGGGGGATGGACTGCAGGGTGAGGGGGGCGCGCGCATAATGGGCAAGGTGACCGCTCTGGATGTGGCGGAAAAAGCCGGTGTCAGCCGTTCCGCCGTAAGCCGCGTCTATACGCCGGGCGCATCGGTCAGTGCGGCAACCCGCGACAAGGTGCGCAAAGCCGCCTCTGATCTGGGATACCGGCCCAATGTGCTGGCGCGGGCGATGAACACGGGCCGCAGCCGCATCATCGGGCTGGTGGTGGCGTACCTCGAAAACCAGTTCTACCCCGAAGCCATTGAACGGCTGTCAAAGTCATTGCAGGGCGAAGGCTACCATGTGCTCGTTTTCATGGCGTCCAATGACAGCGCCGCAACGCAGGCGGTGATCGACGAGCTGCTGGATTATCAGGTCGATGGGATCATTGCCGCCTCGGTCGGCCTATCCAACGATCTTACGCAGCGCTGTGAGGGGTTGGGCATCCCGATCGTCCTGTTCAACCGACACCAGTATGACGCGCGGCTGACGTCGATAACGTCTGATAACATGGCGGGGGGGCGCAAACTGGCCGCGTTTCTCGTCGCCGGGGGCCACACGCGCATCGGTTATATTGCCGGCTGGGAAGGGGCCTCCACCCAGATCGACCGCGAGGCAGGTTTTGTCGAAGGGTTGAAGGAGGCCGGGCAGACCCTTTTTGCGCGCGGCATCGGCAATTTCAATTTTGAGCAGGCCAAAGATGCCGCACGGGCGATGTTTGACACGGCCGAGCGCCCTGATGCGGTCTTTGTGGCCAATGATCACATGGCCTTTGCGGTGATGGATGTGCTGCGTTTTGAACTTGGCTTGCGTATTCCCGACGACGTATCCGTTGTGGGCTATGACGACGTGACCCTCGCGCATTGGCCAAGTTACAGCCTTACAACGGTCCGCCAACCCGCAAACCGCATGGTGGCCGAGACAACGCAGGCCCTGCTGGACCGTTTGTCCGGTGCCGATGACGCCCCGCGTCGCATCGTGCTGGATGGCCCTTTAATGATCCGCGGCTCCGCCCGCAAACCCAAGGAAAATGCGCAATGAAAGGCTTCGATCCGAAGTTCAAGGACTTTCCCGATTACATCATCGGGATCACCAAGGAAATCTGGGAAGATCGTGGGATCGCGACGCTGCACCGGTATTATTCAGATGATATCGTCGTGCGCTCGCCCGCCTCAGTTGTGATTGGCAATCAAAACGTCATCGGTGCGACCATGGCGACGCTGGCCGAATTCCCGGACCGCACGCTGCTGGGCGAGGATGTGATCTGGTCCGGTACGCCGGAGGAGGGCATGTTGTCCTCCCACCGCCTGCTCAGCACGGCGACACATGTGCATGACGGTGTCTATGGCAAAGCGACAGGCAAAAAACTCACCTACCGGATTCTGGCGGATTGTCATGCGATCAACAACCAGATCAATGATGAATGGCTGATCCGGGATCAGGGCGCGATCGTGCGCCAGTTGGGCTGGGACCCCAAAGCCTATGCCGCTGATCTGATCGAAAGGGAAGGTGGGCCGCAGGCCTGCGTGCAGCCCCTGTCACCCGCGACGGACCAGCCCGGCCCCTATCAGGGGCGCGGCAATGACAACGCATGGGGCGCAAAATACGGCGATATCCTGACCCGCATCATGGGGGCGGATATGGCCGTGATCCCGCAGGTCTATGATCGTGCGGTGCAGGTGGAATACCCCGGCGGATATACCGGCCACAGCCACGGTGATGTGGATCAGTTCTGGATGGGGTTGCGTGCGTCTTTCCCTGATGCGGTGTTTCAGATCGACCATCAGATCGGGCGCGAAGACCCGCAGATGCCGCCGCGCGCTGCCCTGCGCTGGTCCCTGACGGGCAAGCATTCGGGCTGGGGCGCCTTTGGCGCGCCGACTGGTGCGGATGTCTATCTGCTTGGGATCTGCCACGCCGAATTCGGCCCTTGGGGTCTGCGCCGGGAATACGTGATCTACGACGAGACTAGCATCTGGAAACAGATATTGCTGCATACCGGATAGCGTGTCCGCAATTTTTACGATGAAAGAGAAAACGCCATGACCCCTGCTGAAATGGAACGCCGTATTGTCCGCTATGGTGATCTGAAACCCTGCAAGACGGCCTTTATCGACGCCCATACGCCCGGCTCTGACCAGAAAGAGAACTTCACCATCATCGGGGGGGGCGTGTCAGAATCCCCGGATCAGCATGTGCATATCTCCATCCCGCATGGGTTCAACATCGGCGCCGCAGGACAGCCGCCCAAATGCCGCAACAGTCTGCACAGCCACCGCACGGCCGAAGTGTTTTTCGTGCTGTCAGGGCGTTGGCGGTTTTTCTGGGGACGCTGGGGCGATGCGGGCGAGGTGACGCTGGAACCGGGCGATATCTTCAACATCCCCACCGGTATCTTTCGCGGGTTCGAGAACATCGGCAATGACTACGGGATGATCATGGCGATCCTCGGCGGGGATGATGCAGGCGGGGGGGTCATCTGGGCCCCGCAGGTGATCGAGGATGCAGCCGATCACGGGTTGGTCCTGTCGCAAGAGGGTAAGCTTTACGACACCAAAAGGGGCCAGTCACTGCCCGATGGCATAGACCCGATGCCGGTGCTGACGGCGCAGGAACTTGCCGCCTTTCCCGAACCGGAAAGCGCAGACGTGGTGCCAAACTATGTTGCACGGTATTGGGATATGGTGGCCCTCGCGGATCGCAGGCCAGCAAAAGTCATTGGTGAGACAGGCATGTTGCGGGACAAGCCGGGCTTTGAGGTTGATTTCGTCACCCGCGCCTCGGCGAGCGATGCGATGCATCAACATGACAAACCATCGGTCTTGATGCCGGTACGGGGGCATTGGCGCGTGGATTGGGACGGCGGCAGCGCGACGCTCGCGCCGGGCGACACGATGTCCGTGCCCGAAAACCTGATGCACCGCGCACAACCCTCCATGACGGGGGATGCCAGCCTCTTTCACGTGATCGCGACGGAGGATCAGGCGGGGCCAACGTGGGTGGCACAGGCCGGATAATCGCACAGCGCAGGTGCCCGCTGTGGCGCAAAAAGGGAGAGTAACGTGACCAAGACAACTCATGTGGGCAGCCTGCCGCGCAGTCAGGACGTGGTGGATTTCATCTTTGCCCGTGAGCGCGGCGAAACCTATGACGCCAGCGCTTTTGATGCTGCGATGACGCGGGCCGTGGCGGACACGGTGGCAAAACAGGTGCAAGCCGGGGTGGACATCGTCAGTGATGGTGAGACGTCAAAAATATCCTATGCGACTTATGTCAAGGACCGCTACACCGGGTTTTCCGGGGACAGTCCGCGTAACGCGCCGGCTGATCTCAAACAGTTTCCGACCTTTCTGAAGCGGCTCGCAGATGATGGCGGCACGCCGAAATACGCCCGACCCATGTGCACCGGTGAGGTGAAATCCAAAGGGCAGGGCGAGTTGCAGAAGGACATCGCAAACCTGAAATCTGCCATGGCGCAGCAGGGGGTAACGCACGGCTTCATGAATGCGGCCTCGCCCGGTGTGATTTCGCTGTTCTTGCAGAATGCGCATTATGCGACACGTGACGCCTATCTCGCGGCACTTGCCGATGCGATGCGCGACGAATACGAAACGATTGTCGCATCCGGTCTTGATCTGCAGCTGGATTGCCCGGACCTCGCGCTGTCGCGCCATATGCTGTTCAACGATCTGTCAGACGCGGAATTCGTCAAGATTGCCGCAAGCCACGTCGAGGCGCTGAACCATGCGCTGGCGAATGTGCCGCAGGACAGGGTGCGCATCCACATCTGTTGGGGCAATTACGAGGGCCCGCATATTTGCGATATCGGCATGGACAAGGTGTTTGATACCTTGATGTCCGCCAAGGCGAAATACCTGCTGTTTGAGACGTCAAACCCGCGTCATGCGCATGAATGGACGGTGTTTCGCGACCGCAAGTCCGACATACCGGACGACAAGGTGCTGGTGCCCGGGGTTGTCGATACCACAACCAATTTTGTCGAACATCCGGAGGTGGTCGCGCAGCGGATTGAGCGGTTTACGCCCATTGTGGGCGCGGATCGGGTGATTGCGGGGTCTGATTGCGGTTTTGGCACCTTCGCGGGGTTTGGGGCGGTGGACCCGGACATCGCTTTTGCGAAGCTGGCAGCCCTGTCAGAGGGGGCCGCGATTGCGGCAGCGCGCTGATGGATGCGGCACTGCACAAGCTGTTGACAGAGGTCGACACACCCACGGTCTGCAACGCTATCGAAGTGGCGCAGGGCAAGCGTGGGTTCAACGCGTTTACCCGGCAAACCATGATCGCCTCGCATCCGGATGCGCGGGCAATGGTCGGTTTTGCGCGCACGGCCCGCATCCAAGCGGTGGAACCGCCGACCGAAGCGCCCGAGGTGATCAAGGCGCGGCGCATGGCTTATTATCGGCATATGGCGACGGGGCCGCGGCCTGCAGTGGCTGTTGTGCAGGATCTGGATGTGCCAAATGCCATCGGAGCCTATTGGGGTGAGATCAACACGAATATCCACAAAAGCTTTGGCCTTGCGGGCACGCTGACCGACGGTGTGATGCGGGACCTTGGCGATATGCCGGACGGATATCCGGTGGTGGCAGGCTCCATCGGGCCAAGCCATGGGTTCGTGCATGTGGTCGATATCGCAGCGCCGGTGGAAATCTTTGGCCTGACAGTGACGGACGGCGATCTGGTGCATGCGGATCGTCATGGCGCGCTTGTCATCCCGCCGGATGTGATCCCTGATCTGGCAGGGGCGATTGCCACACTCATGCGCTCCGAGCGGATCATATTCGACGCGGTAAAAGGCAAGCGGTTGAGCTTTGAGGATTTCGAAGATGTCTGGGCCGCGTTCGAGGCGGCGCGCACCTGATCTGGCCCTCAATCCGTTTTGCCATCCGGCGCGGGCGCGCCCCCCTGAAAACTATTGCCATTCACGTAGTCACAGGCCGCTTCTTGCATTTCCAGATGCAACCCGTCCTGTGTGTATGGATGCGCGCGGGCCAGTTCTTCGTCAACGTCGATGCCCAGACCGGGCGTCTGCGGCGGCGTGACAAAGCCGTCTTCCACGCGGATCCAACCCTTGATCAGCGCGTCGTGAAATGGCGTTTCGATACACTCCGCCATCAGCACGTTTGGAATGGACGCCGCCAGATGGATGTTGGCGGCCCATTCAACCGGCCCTGCATAAAGATGCGGGGCCATTTGCGCATTATAGACTTCCGCCATGGCAGCGACCTTTTTCATCTCCCAGATGCCGCCTGCGCGCCCCAATGCGGGTTGCAGGATTGTCGCCGCACCCGCGCGCAGCACGGGGGCGAACTCGGCCTTGGTCGTCAGCCTTTCGCCGGTCGCCACGGGGATACGCACGGCGCGCGCGACTTTCGCCATCTCCTCAACAGCGTCAGGCGGTATCGGCTCTTCGAACCACAGCGGGCTATAGGGTTCCAGCGCCTGACCCAGACGGATCGCCCCGGCGGTGCTGAACTGACCATGGGTGCCGAACAGCAGGTCTGCCCGGTCGCCCACAGCGTCGCGGATGGCTTTGCAAAAGGCCACGGACAGCGCGATATCGCGCATCGCAGGCATGTGCCCGCCGCGCATCGTATAGGGGCCCGCAGGGTCGAATTTGAGTGCGGTATAGCCTTTGTCAACCATCGCAACGGCGGTTTCAGCGGCCATTTCCGGAGAGCTCCAGAAAGCGGACGGATCGTGATGCGCCAGCGGATAAAGATAGGTGTAGGCGCGGATACGATCGTTCATGCGACCGCCCAGAAGGGCATAAACAGGGCGTTCACGCGCCTTGCCCAGAATGTCCCAACAGGCGATTTCCAAACCGGAAAACGCGCCGATGACCGTCAGATCGGGGCGCTGCGTGAAACCGGAGGAATAGGCGCGGCGGAACATCAGTTCTATGTCTTCGGGGTTCTCGCCTGCCATGTGGCGGGCAAAGACATCGTCGATCACGGCGCGCATCGCGACGGGTCCGACGCTTGAGGCGTAGCATTCGCCCCAGCCGGTGATGCCGTTATCCGTGGTCAGCTTTACCAAAATCCAATACCGCCCGCCCCAGCCGGGCGCCGGTGGGGCCGTGATGATCACGTCGAGGTCTTTCAGCTTCATTTCTGTTCCCTCTTGGCTTGACCCGCTAGGTGTCGAACACGATCACATTGCGTCGCGCGGCACCTGTCTTGGTATCTGCAATCGCCTCGTTGATCTGATCCAAGGACCAGCGCCCGGAGATCAGCTCATCCAGTTTCAGGCGTCCCTGCAGGTAGAGGTCGACCATCCAGGGGATGTCCCGCTGGATCACCACATCGCCCATCTTCGAGCCGACCATGCCCTGTCCCAATGCGGCCAGAACGACCGGTTCATAGCTGGATTTGGCACCGGAATGGGGCATCCCGACCATCACGATCTTGCCGCCAGCGGCAAGGTAGCGCGGTGCCTGATCATAGGCGGGGATTGCACCGACGGTAACGATGACCGCGTCCGCACCGCGCCCGCCCAAGGCCTCAAATGCCGCGCGCCACGGTTTGTCCGTTGTGCCCAGAACGCCGTGTGTCGCGCCGAAATCCTTGGCTGTTTCCAGCTTTTCCTCGCTCATGTCGATGGCTACGATGCGGCGCGCGCCTGCGATCCGCGCCCCTTGTATCGCGTTCAATCCGACACCTCCGGCACCGATTACAACGACGTCCTGCCCGGCGCGCAGGTTCGCCGCGTTCACCACGGCCCCCACACCTGTGATGACGCCACAAGCGATCAGGCTGGCCGCGTCCTTGGGCACAGCAGGGTCAATGCGGACCACCTGATTTTGCGCAACCACGACCTTTTCCGCGAAACCACCGGTGGCCATCGCCTGATGCAGCCTGCCCCCGTCGGCGGTTGTGATTGGCCCGGCGTCCCCGTCATAGGGCGTGTCGCAGAGCGTCGGTTTGCCGCCCGCGCAGCTACCGCAGGTGCCACAGGCGCGGATCAGGGTGACAACGACGCTGTCGCCCGTGTTCAGACCGGTAACACCCGCGCCGAGGGTTGTGACGCGCCCGGCGGCTTCATGTCCATAGACGGCCGGCAGCGATCCCCCCCAAGCGCCTTGCGCGAATGAAATGTCGGAGTGACAAATCGCGACGGCGTCAAGGGTGACCTCGACCTCGCTACGTTCCGGGGGGCGCAGCAAGATGTCCTCGACCACCAGCGGCGCTGCGAACTCATGGCACACGGCGGCTCTTACTTTTTGCATGATCTGGTGATCTCCCCGGTGCTTCCTGTTTCTGTCTGGCCAGCGTTACTAAATGCCGGGTCATGCGCAAGCCCGAACGCGACGAAAGCCAACTGGTGCCGTCAGGAAAACGATGCGGCGCGCCCGCGTGTGATGAAAATGGTCAGACCGATGACGATCAATCCAGCCGACAGGATGAAAGGCGCGCCCGGCGCGTAAATGGGCGCATCCGGGCCGGTGAAGGCTGCGAAAGTGCCCGTCATGACCAGTGGTGACAGGATCATCGCAAGTGCGCTGAGCGAGGTGAGCGCGCCTTGCAACTCGCCCTGCGCGTCGGGTCCGACGGATTTGGACATGATGCCTTGCAGGGCTGGGGTGATCACAGCGGCGAGGGCTGCGAGCGGTGTCAGGATCAGGGCGATGGTGCCACTGGTGACAAAGGCGAGGGCCAGAAATACACAGATGTCAAAAATATGGCCATAAACGACCGTGCCACGCGCGCCCAGCAGACGCATCACGGGGCGGATCAGACCGCCCTGCACGATGGCCATCATGATGCCGAACAGCGCAAGGCTCAGCCCGATGGTCGCAGGTTCCCAACCGAACCGTTCCTTGCCAAAGAAGGACCAGATGGCGGGGTAAACGGCGAATGCCACCTGATAGAGAAAAAATACGATCAGGAACGGCCCCAGCGCATGCAGTTTGCTGAGGTGGCGAAAACTGCCGAAAGGGTTGGCGCGCCGCCACTCGAAAGGGCGCCGTTTGCTGGCGGGCAGCGTTTCCTTGAGCACGAAATAGCCGAAGATCGCATTCAACCCGGCGCAGGCGGCAGCGGCATAAAACGGGGCGCGGGTTCCGAATTCAGCCAGCAGGCCGCCAATCAGGGGGCCAAGCACGAAGCCGACACCGAAAGCCGCACCGATCAGGCCGAAGTTCGCGGCCCGGTCCTGCGGGGCCGAAATGTCCGCCATATAGGCATTGGCCGTTGCCTGTGTCGCAGCCGTGACCCCGCCGATCATGCGCCCGATCAGCAACAGCCAGATGCTGCCTGCCAGCGCCATGACGAGGTAATCCAGCATCATCACAAACAGTGATACCAGCAGGATTGGCCTGCGCCCAAAGCGATCTGACAGACCGCCGATCACGGGCCCAAAGAAGAACTGCATGACCGCAAATGCCGTGGCCAATATCCCGCCCCAGAGCGCTGCGGTGCCCAGATCGCCCGCGCCCACCTCCTGGAACAGGTCGGGCATGACGGGGATGATCAGCCCGATGCCCATCGCATCAATCATCATGGTCATCAGGATGAAAACGACGGCGGGTTTCACTTGGCCATGCTCATGATGCGCGCGGCAAAGGCCCGCGCCTCTTCCGGGGCCTGACCAAGCTGATGCCCGGCCTGAAATAAGGTCTGCGGCAGGTGGGGGTAGGCCGCGCGTGCAAGATCGGGCAGGGACGCGCCTTCAGCCACTGCTTGGGCACAGAGCGCTTTGGTCGCCGCCTGTGCCTGCGGCCTCGGCATGTCCTGGCTAAGCGCGAAACTCAGCGCTTCGGCGTGGATCAGCCCGTTGCCGGTTTCCAACCCCGCCTGCATCTGTGCTACGTTTGGCTGCACTTCGCCCGCCAGCCCGGTGGCGATCTGCAACGCTGATGCGGTCGTCAGGACGATCTGTGGCAAGAGCATCCATTCGCTGAACCATGCGGTGCCGTCGCGTTGGTGCCGGTGCTGCGCGGCGGATGTCATGCCAGCGCGCAAAGCGCATGATTGGTTGGAAAGCGCCACAAGCCCAGTGGCCGCAATCGGGTTTTGCTTTTGCGGCATGGTGGAGGAAGCCCCGCGTCTGTCAAACGCGACCTCGTCAATCCCGCTGGCGGCAAGCCCGTTCAGGCTGCTGCCCATACTGCCAAGTATGGTTGCCACATGTCCCAGCCAATCGCTGATCCGCAACAGGGGCGTGCGGTCTGTGTGCCACGACCTTTCAGGATCCTGCAGCCCCAGCCCCGCCGCCAGCGCGCGGCGCAGATCAGGGGCCTGTGCGCCCAGTGCGGCGGATGTCCCGGACGCGCCTGAGAGCGAGACGAAGAGACTCGATTGACGCAGATGCGGCAAAGCATCCAGCGCATCCGCGAGGGGCATGCCCCATTGCGCCACAACCGCGCCCCATGTTGTCGGTGTCGCAACCTGCCCATATGTGCGCGCGGCCATGGGGGTTGTTGCATGTTCTTCTGCCGCAGCGGCCAGACGCGACAACAACTCGCTGAGGTCACTTTCGGCCAGCGCGAGGGCCTGACGCAGCCGCAGCATCAGTGCTGTGTCGATGATGTCCTGCGATGTGGCCCCCCAATGAACGAATTGCGCATGTTCGGGTGCGTTCATCTCGGCGCGAAAGGCGTCCACCAGACCGGGGACGCAGACGCCGTTCTGCCCTGTGGATGTGGCCAGCGCGCCGGGGTCGATCTGAATTTCAAGGGTGGCGCGGTGAATGGCGGCGGCGCTTGTTTCGGGGATGATGCCCAATTTGCCCTGCGCCTTGGCCAATGCGCCTTCCACCAGCAGCATTGCACGGATCGCGGCGGAGTCTGAAAACAGCCGGCCCGTCTCACCGACCGGAAAGAGTTTGCTGTAAAGCGGGCTGTCAAAAACGCTTGCGGCCATCGGTTATCCTCGGATCGCCTGATCAATATGGGTGGCGAGGGTTTCGGGGTCTGAGAAAAACGGGGAATGGCCGCAATCCATCTGGTGCAGTCTCTGCGCAGGCCAGTCTTGGGTCATGGTGACCTGAAACTCGGGCGGGACAGTGCGATCATCCATACAGCGGATGTAGCTTCGGGGCAGTTTTTCAACAGCCGACATATCAGCCAAAGGCGCATTCGTCGGTGCAACCGCCTGCGGGCAGAGCCGGGTCAGGGCAAATTCAACGTCGCCCGGGGCACAGTCGTGATAAAAGATGTCGGGGGCCATCTCAGGGTCGATTGTAAAGCTCAGCCCATCTGGTGCCATGCGAACAGCGGGCAGAAGAGGCTGGCGCGGCGCTTTCTTGCGCATCTGGGCAAGGGTCATGCCGTTTTGCGGGACATAGGCACAAAGATAGATCAGCTGTGCGATCTGTTCCGGAACGCGCTCTGCCGCCGCAGATATTGCGTAGCCGCCCATGGAATGGCCCACCAGCGTCGTCTGTTCGTGGCAGTTTTCAACGATGGCTTGGGCATAGCAATCAAGGGTAACCGTTTGCACGGGCGTGTCATCTGCGCCGTGGCTTGGCAGGTCGATGGCGCGCGCCATGTGCCCCTTGGCGTTGAGACAGGGGATCAATTTGTCCCAGCACCACGCCCCGTGACAAGACCCGTGGATCAGCAGGATATCAGCCATCCGGCCCCGCAATATGACCAACCTGCTGCAAGAAACCGGTCAGAACGCGCGCGTATTCCTCTGGCTGTTCGACGCAAGGCAAGTGCCCCGCGTTCCGGATCAGGTGGAACTGACTGCCCGGGATCAGGTCTGTCGTCTCGCGCACGAGATCGGGGGGCGTTGAGCCATCTTCGGAGCCGGCAATGCCCAGCGTCGGCAGACGCAGCCCGCTGGTGGGCGTGTAAAAATCGGTTCCGGAAATGGCGGCTGAACAGCCGATGTAGCCGTTGTCTTCCTGCCGCGTCAGCATGTTGCGCCAAAGCGCAAGTTCAGCGCGAGTGCGAAAAGCGGCCGAAAACCACCGCTCCATTACCGCATCGGCCAGCTTTTCGATGCCCCCGCTTTCAACATCCGCGATCCGCGCGTCCCATAGGGCGGGCGTCCCGATTTTCGCCGCCGTGTTGGACAGGACCATGGCGCGGATCAGGTCGAGCCGTTTGACCGCAAGCCCCTGCGCGATCATGCCGCCAATCGACAGCCCCACAAAGACGCAATTCCTGACCTGCAAATGATCCAGCAGATTTTCCGCGTCCTTGACAAGCGCGCCCATCGCATACCGACCCGGCG
The DNA here is from genome assembly GCF_000014045.1 of Roseobacter denitrificans OCh 114. Lineage (NCBI taxonomy): Bacteria > Pseudomonadati > Pseudomonadota > Alphaproteobacteria > Rhodobacterales > Roseobacteraceae > Roseobacter > Roseobacter denitrificans. The sequence continues at coordinate 3,794,739 of NC_008209.1, read as the reverse complement.
GGCAACTCGTCAGCCCATGGCCGCGTTTGTCATAGCGGATGATGCGCAAACCGCTTGGCAAAAAGGGCAGAACGGGATCCCACAGGCGCATATCCGTGCCCAGCGAATTGGCAAAGACGACCGGCGGCCCATCCTCAGGCCCATCCACACGGTAATGCACCGCGATATCACCAAGCTGTGCCATTTTCATGCGCGTTCCCTCACATTCCGGGCTGAAAAACACTGCCAGATCACGCGCTATCCCCGCATCGCTTCAAGGCCATTTGAAAAACATCCGCATCCACATTGCCGCCTGAGATGGTAACGATCACCGTGTCTGCGTCAATTTCAGAGGTGTGGAACAGGGCCGATGCCAGCGCAACCGCCCCGCCGGGTTCGGCCACGACCTTGAGGTGCGCAAAGGCCAGCGCCATGGCGTGCAGGGCCTCCTCATCGCTCACCACAAGTCCCGGACCTGCCAGACGCTGCAAGATGGGGAAGGTCAAAACGCCCGGCGTGGGCGTGATAATGGCGTCACACAGGCTGCCGGAGGTTTGCGCGTTGTGCAACCGCGCGCCCGCTTTGAGGGAGCGCGCCATGTCATCGAAACCGGCGGGTTCAGCCGGGCGCACGCGAAATCCCGGTGCGTCCGCCTCAAGCGCCAGTGCGATGCCGGAGGCGAACCCACCGCCGCCGCAGCACACGATCACGTCGGCGTCGTCGATGCCCCGCGCTTGCGCCTGTGCTGCGATTTCCAGCCCGGCGGTGCCCTGACCTGCGATGACTTGCGCATTGTCAAACGGCTTGATCAGGGTGAGATTGCGCTTTGCTGATAACTCAGCGCCAATGGCGTCGCGATCTTCGCCCCCAACCCGGTCATACAAGACGATTTCCGCCCCGAGCGTCCGCGTATTTTCAATTTTCGTGCTTGGCGCATCCTGCGGCATGATGATCACCGCAGGGGCGTCAAACTGGCGGGCGGCAAGGGCGATGCCCTGCGCGTGATTGCCGCTGGAAAAGGCGATGATGCCCCGCTTGCGTGCATCAGCATCAAGGGCCGAAATCGCAGACAGCGCGCCGCGGTACTTAAAGCTGCCAGTATGCTGCAAACACTCAGCCTTGACGAAAACGCGGCACCCTGCGATCGCATCGAGGTTGGGTGAACACAGCAGGGGCGTGCGCCGCACATGGCCTTTCAACCTTTGTTCAGCGGCCCGGATTGCGTCGATGTTCACTTGAGCGCCTCAACCCATGTTTGCAGTGCGGCCACCGATTCCGGTTCATCAAGAAACGGCACATGCCCCCGCCCGATCACCGTGGCTGAAATCATGTCCGGGCGACGTTTTTTCATCTCCTTCAGGGTCTCATGCGAAAACAGATCGGAGTTTTCACCGCGAATGCACGCCAGAGGCAAATCGGACAATGCGTCGAAATAGGGCCAGAGGTCGGGGGCGGCCTGTGCGCCTTGCAATTCCACGGCATCGCGTAGTTTGGGGTCATAGGTGATGTCCAAGCCATTGCGGCTGCGGGTGTAGTGTTTGATCGCCTCTTCCATCCAGCGGGTCAAAGGGACGTCCGAAAACCCGGTCATGTTCTGTTCCAGCAGGCGTGCTGCAGTCAGGTGGCTGGACGCTTTGGGCGCGCGGCCAATATAACCCATGATGTTCTCCAACCCTTTGGGTTCAATCACCGGCCCGATGTCATTGAGGGCTGCGCCCAGAAGCCGTTCCTTGGCGCCAAAGGCCAGACCCATGGCCAGCAACCCGCCGCGCGACGTGCCAAGGATCGCCACGCGATCCAGCGCCAGATGATCGAGCAATTCAATGACGTCGCGGGCTTCAACGATCAGGTTGTAGTTCTCCCAGTTCTTGTCCCAGTCCGAATTGCCCCGCCCACGGTAATCAAGTTTGATCAACCGCGCGCCACTGAGGTGGGGTGTCACGTAAGAGAAGTCTTTTGACGTGCGCGTCAGCCCCGACAGACAAAGGATCGGCAAACCGTCGCCTTCGTCTGTGTAATAGAGGGAAAGCCCGTCTGAGGTTGTGAAATGTGGCATTATATTCCTGCAATTTCGGGGATTTTCCGCAAATCATTCAACACATGTTCTGGGCGCCATGGCAACCTGTCCACCGGGTCACTCGCGCGATTGACCCATGCGGTTTGAAACCCGTAGCCTGTGGCGCATGCGGCATCCCAGCCGTTGGACGAGACAAACAGAACGTCACCGAGGTCGCCGCCGAACCTCTTGAGCACCAGATCATAGACCCGCGCATCCGGTTTGAAAACGGCCACGCTTTCAACCGACAAAACATCATCAAGGTATGCGTCAATACCCGCCGACTGAACCGCACCGGCAAGCATGTCGGGCGATCCGTTGGACAGGATTGCCGTGTTCAGCCCCGCCTCTTTCAGCCTCGCCAGCATCATCGGCACTTCGGGATAGCTCTGAAGTTCCCAGTAAAGCGCCAACAGGCGTTCGCGCAAGGCCGCGTCCTGCGCATGCCCGGATTTTTCCAGGGCCCAATCCAGCCCTTCCTGGGTGATGGTCCAAAAGTCATCATGCGCCCCGACAACAGCGCGCAGCCAGGTGTATTGCAGTTGTTTCTGCCGCCAGTTTTCCGCCAGAACGGGCCAGCTGTCGGAAATATGGTTGAAATCGGGTTCGCAGGCCGCCTGCCGTGCCGCCGCCGCAACATCGAAAAGCGTACCATAGGCATCAAAAACGCATGTCTTAATGGCCATTTGCACATTCCTTTCCTGCTGTCGGGGCCAGAGTGTCACGGGCCGTTGCATTGTAAAAGGGCGAAAAGGGCGCGTTTTCGGGTTTACTGATCCGGCGGACCTGTTCAATGTGGTCGTGAAACGGAAGAACCTGCGCAGATACGCGGCCTTCGCCACACACCCCTCGCAAAAACGGGAGACGACATGACCCACGTCAAGACAGGCGATACAGTCGCTATTCACTATACAGGCACGCTGGAGGATGGAACCACGTTTGACAGCTCGGACGGGCGCGCGCCCCTGGAGTTCGTCGTCGGGTCCGGTCAGATTATTCCGGGACTTGACGTGGCTTTGCCGGGCATGAGCGTGGGCGACAAGAAGAAGGTCGAGATCGCCTGTGATCAGGCCTATGGCCCCTCGAACGCCGAGATGCGACAGGCCGTCCCGCGTGAGGGCATCCCGCCGGATTTACCGCTGGATATCGGGACGACACTGGAGATGCAGACGCCGGATGGCCAGTCAATGCCGGTGCGTGTGGTCGCTGTCGACGAGGCAACGGTGACACTGGATGCCAATCACCCGCTCGCCGGTGAGGATCTGACGTTCGATATCGAGGTGATGCGCATAGACGCGGCGTGACGCCATCGTGCTAACAACGCGTTAATTACGAATTCTGGAGTTACTTGAACGAAATACGAGGTGATTCTACTCTCCTAACCGCGGCGTGATTGCGCTCACTCGGTCCATTCTGCGTTCCGGAAGGAGAGATTCAGATGAATTACGAAACCTCCCGAACGCGCGACGCCCCTGCGTTAAATGTGCTGCAGGTCATTTTTCTGGATATTGTCCTGACGCTCGGCCTGCTGGTGACGTTAAAGCTGAGCGGTGCTGGTTGGTTGTTCGCTTTCGTTGCGGCTTGGGCGGGCGGGTGTGTTTTGACGATTGTTGCTGTTTTCGTGATCTACAAGGTTGCGCTGATGGCCGAAGGCAGGGCAGATGTGGCGGCCACGTCTCCGCGCACCTCCGTTGCCGAGGCGATAGAGGCGTGGGAAACAGACCGCTTGAGTGATCTGGAAACGCGCACGCAAGCGGGGTCGCAAGACACGAAAAACGCAACTGATCAGCCGATCAGCGACGCGCCCGCGTCGGCCGCGCACCCATCTGCGTCGCCGCCGGTCACCGACAGGAAATGCGCAAACGGGCCTTGAAGCGTCATGTCAAAATCCTGAACCATCCATCGCTATCGAAACCCAAACACTTCAATGCGTTACGTGATACTTGCAGTGTCAGGTATTTCGTCAGGCGTCTTGATGCGAGGACGCGCATTGAACGGCGCTGCCAGCGACCGCCCTTTACGCATGTATTGCCGGTCGGGCGCAGGCGAAGCGCCCTGCGCTTTGACGGCGAAGGGCAGTAAGAGATTGTGCCCGGATTACAGGTTCTCGCCCTGCGGCATCCCGAGGATATGATACCCCCCGTCGACATGTATGATTTCGCCGGTGGTGCAGGCTCCTGCATCTGACGCGAGATAGACCGCTGTGCCGCCGACCGCATCCAGCGTCGCGTTTGAGCGCAGAGGGGCGTTTTGGTCGGTGTGTTTATAGGTTTTGCGCGCCCCGCCGATGGCCGCCCCGGCGAGCGTTTTCATCGGACCGGGAGAGATTGCATTCACGCGGATGCCCTCCGGGCCAAGGTCGTTCGCAAGATAGCGGGTCGCACTTTCCAACGCGGCTTTTGCTACACCCATCACATTGTAATTCGGCACGACGGTATTGCTGCCCTGATAGGTCAGCGTCATCAGCGTGCCACCATTTTCAACCATCATGGGATGCGCGCGACGCGCCACCTCCAGAAACGAATAGGCGCTGATGTCCATCGTCTGCTTGAAGTTCTCGCGACTGGTGTTGAGGAACCGCCCTGTCAGTTCGGATTTGTCCGAAAACGCGATGGCATGCACCAGAAAATCCATCGTCGGCCAACGCGCCGACAGTTGTCGGAAGGCGTTGTCCAGGGACGCGTCGTCGGTGACATCCACATCGACCATGAAGTCCGACCCGACAGAAGCCGCGAGCGGGGCAAGGCGCGAGCCGAAAGCTTCCCCCTGATAGGTGAACGCCAGTTCCGCACCGGCGGCCGCCATCGACCGTGCGATGCCCCATGCGATCGAACGCTCGTTGGCAACTCCCATGACCAGCCCGCGTTTTCCTGCTAAAAGACCTGACATGATGCTCTCCTACCCCAGATATTTCGACAGGATCATTGACCCGTTGGTGCCGCCAAACCCAAATGAATTTGTCATGACGGAATCAAGGCCCGCGTTATCGACACGTTCCAGCACGATCTCCGAAGGCGTCAGCGCGGGATCCAGTGTCTCCACATTGACGGATTTTGCCATGAAGTCATGTTTGAGCATCAGCAGGCTGAAGATGGCCTCCAACGCGCCGGCGGCGCCCTGTGCGTGACCCGTCAGGGACTTGGTTGAACTGACCGGTGGCGTGGTGCCTGTGCCAAAGACACGGCGCACCGCCTCGATCTCGCCCACGTCACCCACGGGCGTGGATGTGCCATGCGCGTTGATATAACCGACCTTGCGCCCCTCGGGCAGGGTGCTCAGCGCCAGACGCATTGCGCGTTCGCCACCTTCACCAGAAGGGGCGACCATGTCGTGCCCGTCAGATGTGGCTGCGTATCCCGTAACTTCTCCGTAGATCGTCGCACCTCGTGCCAGGGCGTGGTCCAGATCTTCCAGCACCACGATGCCGCCACCGCCTGAAATCACAAACCCGTCGCGGTTGGCGTCAAAAGCGCGGCTGGCCTGTTCCGGCGTGTCGTTATACTTGCTGCTCATCGCGCCCATGGCGTCGAAAAGGCACGACAGCGTCCAGTCGAGTTCCTCGCCGCCGCCTGCGAACATGACATCCTGCTTGCCGAGCATGATCTGCTCCGCTGCGTTGCCGATACAATGAAGCGAGGTCGAGCAGGCGGAGGTGATCGAATAGTTGATGCCCTTGATCTTGTAGGCGGTCGCGAGGTTAGCGCTGACCGTGGAGGACATGCACTTTGGCACCGCAAAGGGGCCGATCCGCTTGGTCGCGCCGGTTTTCTTTACCACCTCATGGGCGGTCAGCATCGCTGAGGTCGATGGCCCACCAGAGCCCGCAACAAGGCCGGTACGCGGGTTGCTGATCGTGTTCTCGTCCAGTCCCGCGTCGGCGATGGCTTGCCCCATGGCGATATAGGCATAAGCCGCACCCGGCCCCATGAAGCGCAGCGCGCGCTTGTCGATATGTTCGGTCACATCAATCTTCAGCGTCCCCGCGATCTGGCTGCGAAAGCCGTGTTCGCTCATCTCAGGGCTTGCGGTGATGCCACTGGTGCCGGCCTTGAGCGCGGCCAGAACTTCGTCGGCGTTGTTTCCGATGGATGAGACGATGCCCAGACCTGTCACGACGACACGGCGCATGGCGCACTCCTTTATTTCTCGCGGCGCTGCCTCAACTCTCGGAGAGCGCGACCTTCATATCTGTAACCCGATAGATGGTTTCCCCATCTGCCTCCACACGGCCATTGGCCACGCCCATTGTCAAGCGCCGGGACTGGATCGCCTTGGTGAAATCCACGTAATAGGTCAGCATCTTGCGATCCGGGCGCACCATCCCGGTGAGTTTCACCTCACCCACGCCAAGCGCATAACCGCGCCCCTGCCAACCGCGCCAGCCCAGATTGAAACCGGTCAGTTGCCAAAGCCCGTCAAGGCCAAGGCACCCGGGCATGATTGGGTTGCCGGGAAAGTGGCAGTCGAAAAACCACAGATCGGGGTTGATATCAAACTCTGCGACAACATGTCCTTTTCCGTTCGCGCCCGCATCGTCCGAAATCTCGGTGATGCGATCCATCATCAGCATGGGGGGCTCGGGCAGTTGTGCGTTGCCGGGGCCGAAAAGCTCGCCGCGGGCGCACTTTAGCAGGCCTTCTTTGTCGAAACTGGTGGGGTATTGGGCCATACTGGCGCGTCTCCTGATCGGCGTCTTTAAAGGTCGAACCCCTCTAGCATCGTGTTTGCGGGTCCTGCAAGGGCGCGGGTGCGGCATGATTCCATGCAACACAAGCTGTTTTCCACACAAGCGTGGGGGTCTTTCCAATTGAAAACCATTCGCAAAGTCCTTTATATTAATGAGGAACGTAGCAAGAGGCATCCATGACTGACGCGCAACATGACACCGGGGCACAATGGCTGGCATCCGCCGGGCTGCGTCCGACGCGGCAGCGCGTGACATTGGCCGCATTGCTGATCGGCGATGGGCAGGACCGCCATGTGACCGCCGAAAGCCTGTTTGACGCGGCCAAGGCGCAGGGCGAAGCGGTGTCTCTGGCGACTGTCTACAACACCTTGCGGGCCTTTTGCGATGTGGGTCTGGTGCAGGAAGTTACCGTGGACGGATCAAAAAGCTACTTTGATACGAATACGCATGATCATCCGCATTTCTATTGGGAAGATGACGCAACCCTGACCGATGCCCCGTCTGAGGATCTGGTGATTGCACAACTGCCCGATGCACCCGAGGGGGCGGAGATCGCCTCTGTGGACGTGGTGATCCGTCTGCGCCGAAAATCCTGACGCGGCACAACCACGGCGATGACGTGTGCGTTTACGCATGCAATGGCGGGCCTGCGTGCGTTGGCCGTAGGCGCTAGTTGCATTGCAAGCCTTCCCGGAGACTGATATTCAGCCGCGCAACTTCCCTTTGATCGGATTCCTGCCATGACAGCGCCCAAGAAGCTTTTCATTAAGACATACGGCTGCCAGATGAATGTCTATGACAGCGAACGCATGTCCGAGGCTCTGGTCGCGGAAGGGTATGTTGAGACGAAAACCGCAGAAGACGCGGATATGATCCTGCTCAACACCTGCCACATCCGCGAAAAGGCGGCGGAAAAGGTTTACTCCGAACTAGGCCGTCTAAAATCGCTCAAGGCCGATAACCCTGATCTGAAGCTTGGCGTCGCGGGATGCGTCGCACAGGCCGAAGGGGAAGAGATCATGCGCCGCCAGCCGGCGGTGGATCTGGTTGTGGGGCCGCAGTCCTACCACCGCTTGCCACAGATGGAAGCGCGCCTGCGCGAGGGCCACAAGGCGCTCGACACCGACTTTCCACCCGAGGACAAATTCGAAGAGCTCAAGGCGCGCCCCAAAGCGCGGCGCGCCCCGTCAGCGTTTTTGACCGTGCAGGAAGGCTGCGACAAATTCTGCGCCTTTTGTGTGGTGCCTTACACGCGGGGTGCTGAGGTCAGCCGCCCTGTCACGCGCGTGCTGGACGAGGCCCGCGATCTGGTGGAGCGTGGCGTGCGCGAAATCACCCTGCTGGGGCAGAATGTAAACGCCTATCACGGCGCGGGTGCGGACGGTAACGAAAAGACGCTGGCGCAATTGATCTGGGCGCTCAATGACATCGACGGGTTGGAACGCATCCGCTTTACCACCTCGCACCCCAACGACATGCAGGATGATCTGATCGAGGCGCACCGCGATTGCCCGAAACTGATGCCCTATCTGCATCTGCCGGTGCAATCGGGGTCTGATCGGATCCTCAAGCGCATGAACCGCAAGCACACGGCCGACAGCTATCTGCGCCTGATCGAACGTATTCGCGTCGGACGGCCTGATATCCTGCTCTCCGGGGATTTTATCGTCGGCTTTCCCGAAGAAACAGAAGCGGATTTTCAAGCCACGCTCGATCTGATCGAGGCGGTAAATTACGGCTATGCCTATTCGTTCAAATATTCCACACGGCCCGGCACGCCCGCCGCGGAGCGCGCGCAGGTCGACCCCGTCGAAGCGGATGAGCGGTTGCAGCGCATACAAGCGCTGATCACGCGCCAGCAGCAGGATATCCAGCAGTCCATGGTCGGGCGTGACGTCAGCGTTCTGATTGAAAAGCCGGGCCGTTTCGAGGGTCAGATGGTGGGAAAATCCGAATATCTGCACGCGGTCCATGTGGATCAATGCAGCGCGCAGATCGGCGACATTTTACCCGTGCGCATTGTCGAGGCGAAACGCAACTCGCTTGCCGCGGTGACGCTTGCCTGAACGCCGACTGCATTTTTGTGCAGCTTTACGGCATAAACATGCCCGCAGCGCTTGCGTTGGTCTCTAGGAATTGGCACCGTCAAAGCGACTCGTACCCCGTGAGGAGCAGCTATTGCCGCCCGATGACCCAAGCGCGACTGATGTTTTGACCGCCGCACCCGGTGGCACAGTTGAATTCCCCGATAATCGTCTGCTGATCGACTTGTGCGGGCCCTATGACGCAAACCTCGCGCAGGTGGAAAAGGCGTTGGGCGTGCAGATTGTGCGGCGTGGCAATCAGCTGGCCGTTGTGGGCAGCCATGATGCTTCTACGGATGCGATGCGCGTGTTGCATGCGCTTTATGCCCGGCTGGAAAGCGGGCGCGCTGTCGAGGCGGGCGATGTGGACCGCGAATTGCGCATGGGCCCCTTCGAGGAAGTCGCGGCGCCCGAGGACGGGCACCAGCTGGAGATGCCCATCGGAAACCGCATCGAGATCCAGACCCGCAAGAAACGGGTGGAACCTCGGACCGATGCGCAGAAAGCCTATGTGCAGTCGCTGTTTGAAAACGAACTGGCCTTTGGCATTGGTCCGGCGGGGACGGGCAAGACATATCTTGCCGTTGCGGTCGGGGTGTCGATGTTTTTGTCGGGGCAGGTGGATAAGATTATCCTGTCACGCCCTGCCGTTGAGGCGGGGGAGCGGCTGGGGTTTCTGCCCGGTGACATGAAAGACAAGGTCGATCCTTACATGCAGCCGCTTTACGATGCGTTGGGCGATTTTCTGCCCGGCAAACAGCTGTCCCGCCTGATCGAGGAAAAGCAGATCGAGATCGCACCGCTGGCCTTTATGCGCGGGCGGACGTTGTCGAATGCCTTTGTAGTGCTGGATGAGGCGCAAAATGCGACCACCATGCAGATGAAGATGTTCCTGACCCGCCTTGGCGAGGGGTCGCGCATGGTGATCACAGGGGACCGCACGCAGATTGATTTGCCGCGCGGCACAGCGTCGGGACTGGCGGATGCGGAGCGGTTGCTGAAAGCGATCCCCAAGATCAGTTTCAACTACTTCACTTCAAAAGACGTGGTGCGCCATCCGCTGGTGGCTGCGATCATCGAAGCCTATGAGGCTGACCCGACGCCCAAGGCGTGAATTGCGCGTTTTGCGGATCGGTTCAGGGACTGGCGCATGGATATTGATATTCTGATCGAAGATGACCGCTGGGCAGCCATGGATCTTGATGTGCTGGTTCGGGATGTGCTGCGCGCCATATCTGATACCCTGACCCTTGATCTTGCGGCTGCGGAGGTTTCGTATCTGGCCTGCGATGATGCGCGTATCGCACTTCTGAACGCCGATTTTCGCGAAAAGGCGACGGCGACAAATGTGCTGAGCTGGCCCGCCGCTGATCTGGCACCGGTGGTCGCCGGTGCTGTGCCCACCACGCCGACGGTGGATGTGACGGGTGCGCTCACCTTGGGTGATGTGGCGATTGCCTATGAGACATGTGAGCGTGAAGCCGCCGATCTGGGCAAGCCGCTTGCGGAGCATGTAACGCATCTGATCGTTCATGGAACGTTACATTTATTGGGGTATGATCATATACGGGACTCAGATGCCGCGCTTATGCAGGGCGTTGAGGCTAAAATACTTGGCAAAATGGGGTTTGATGACCCATATATGGTGTAGTAGGCGGATGCTCCCGCTTTAATTCAGAACAGGACCCAATGGGCGACAACGACGGATCATCTGACGCAGCGCAAAGCGCGCGTGAACAAATCACCCCCCCACAAGACGACGAACCTGTAAAGCAAGCAGGGTTCTTCAGCCGCGTGATCGGCGCATTAAGCCCATCTGAGGGCGATGTTGTCGAACTGCCGACCGAGAACCATCGGGAGAGCCAGCAAACACACGGCATGATGAACCTGCGCCGGATGCGGGTTGAAGACGTCGCGATCCCCAAGGCCGATATCACGGCGATTCCGGCGACATCGACCCTCGATGAGGCTGTCGCCGTTTTCAAGGAAAGCGGCTCGACACGGCTGCCGGTATACGATGGCACGTTGGACACGCCCATCGGATTTTTGCACCTCAAGGATGTGGCGCTGAACTATGGGTTTAACGGCGGATCAAAGGGGTTTGATCTGCGCGCAATGCTGCGTCCGCTGCTTTATGTGCCGCCGTCCATGACCATTGGCGTGCTTTTGACCAAAATGCAGGCAGAGCGTCGGCACATGGCGCTGGTGATTGACGAATATGGCGGTGTGGACGGGCTGGTCACCATCGAGGATTTGATCGAACAGGTCATCGGCGAAATCGAAGACGAACACGACGTGGATGAGGGCGTCTATTTCACCGAAGAAAAGCCGGGCTGCTATCTGGCCCTGGCAAAGACTCCGCTTGAGGATTTCGAGGCTGAAATCGGCACCTCCCTGACCGCCCATGAAGAGGTCGATGAAGAAGAGATCGAAACGCTGGGCGGGTTGGTCTTCATGCTGTCGGGGCGTGTCCCGGCGCGCGGCGAGGTCGTGGTGCATCCCGACGGTCCCGAATTCGAGGTGATCGACGCAGACCCGCGCCGCATCAAAAGGCTGCGGGTGCGCACGGCGGCTCAAACGGCGTGACACCTGCGCCGGGGCGTTCGGCGGGTGCCGTGTTGATGAGATTCCCATGGGTCGCGCAAATCGTGCTGGCCGCAGCCTTGGGTGTGTTCGCCGCCTTTGGGCAGGCACCTTACGATCAGCCTGCCGTGCTTCTGATCGCTTTGGCCGGGGCATTTCATCTGTGGCGCATCCAGACACGGCCCCGCGCGGCGGCGGTCATGGGGTTGGCCTTTGGCTGCGGCTATTTCGCGCTGGCGCTGATCTGGATCGTTGAACCTTTTCAGGTGGATGCCGCCCGCCACGGGTGGATGGCCCCTTTTGCGGTTGCCTTGCTCAGCCTTGGGCTTGCGCTGTTCTGGGCTGCTGCCTTTTGGGCGGCCCGGCTTTTGTCGCATGCGGCCTTCGGATTGGTGTTGACATGGACGGCTGCGGAAATGGCGCGGGCCTATGTCTTTACCGGTTTTCCATGGGCAAGCCCGGCGCAGGCGACAATCAACGGCCCCCTGTCGCAGGTGCTTGCCTTGGGGGGGCCGCATGCGGCGAACTTTGTGCTTTTGCTTTGCGCTTGGGTGGTATCGCTGTCGGGGCGGTGGCCGGTCAAAGCGGGGCAGGCCGTCGTTCTTGCCGCCGTCTTGTGGTCGCTCCATGCGCCGTTGCAACGTCCTGCGGCCGTGCTGAGTGACACGTGGGTGCGGCTCATCCAGCCCAATGCCGCGCAACATCTCAAATGGCAGCCTGAGATGGCAGAGGTGTTCTTTACCCGACAGCTCGCGCTGACCGCCGCCCCGGCGCAATCGGCGGCGCAAACGCCCGATCTGGTCGTTTGGCCGGAAACGGCAATTCCGTGGCGTCTGGAGACGGCGGGTCCGGCGCTTGTGGAAATCGGGCGCGCGGGCAATGGCGCGCCAGTCGTTTTGGGGGCATTGCGCGCGGAAGGGGTCCACCTGCGAAACGCGCTTGCCGTGATAGACCCCGCAGGCGCGCCAGAGGCGATTTACGACAAACACCACCTCGTGCCCTTTGGCGAATATATGCCCTTTGCGGGCCTTGCGAACCGTCTTGGGTTATCCGCCCTTGTGGCGCAAGCTGGCATCTTCAGCAGCGGCCCCGGTCCTGAACTTTTGGATTTTGGTCCTTTGGGCACGGCGCTGCCCTTGATCTGTTACGAGGCTGTCTTTGCCCATGGCGTCAACGCGGCGCCCGCGCGCCCGGATTTCCTGTTGCAGATTACAAATGACGCGTGGTTCGGACAATACGCGGGGCCCCAGCAGCATCTGGCACAGGCCCGCATGCGCGCAATTGAGCAGGGTTTGCCATTGATGCGCGCGGCCAATACAGGGATTTCCGCCATGATTGACCCGGCGGGGCGGATCATTTCCAGTCTGCCCCTCGGGCAGGCCGGTTTCATAGATGCGCCCCTCCCACGCCCAGACCCCGCGACGCCGTACAGCTGGTTTGGAGACGTCCCGGTACTCGTGTTTTTGCTTGTCGCTCTTGGGTTTATCCGCCTGCGACAGACCACCGTACGGTGGTCATATAGCGATTGACCTTGCCATAGCGCGACCGTAAGCAGTTGCAGCGAACCACAACGGCTTCCTGACGTGGTTCTTCATTGGCGATTGGAGCGATAAATGTCCCGCAAAAACTACGTTTTCACCTCGGAGTCCGTTTCAGAAGGACATCCGGACAAACTCTGTGACCGGATTTCGGATGCGGTTCTTGATGCGTTCATCGCCGAAGAACCCGAAGCGCGTGTCGCTGCGGAAACTTTTGCCACGACGAATCGTGTGGTGATCGGCGGTGAGGTGGGGCTGTCGGATAAAGACAAGCTGCACGACTACATGGACCGGATCGAAGCGATTGCACGCGCCTGCATCAAGGACATCGGCTATGAGCAGGACAAGTTCCACCATGCCACATGCCAGGTGACAAACCTGCTGCATGAACAATCCGCGCATATCGCGCAAGGGGTTGATGCCGCAAAAGGCAAGGATGAAGGTGCCGGCGATCAGGGTATCATGTTCGGCTATGCCTCCAACGAAACGCCGGAACTCATGCCCGCGCCGATCCACTATGCACATGCAGTGCTGCGCCGCCTTGCCGAGGTGCGCAAAGACGGAACCGAACCAACCCTGCGCCCCGACGCCAAGAGCCAGCTTTCGGTGCGCTATGAGGACGGCAAACCGGTTGGTGTCACCTCTGTCGTTCTGTCGACGCAGCATGCTGATGAAAGCCAGACCTCCGACGATATCCGCGCAATCGTTGAACCCTATATTCGCGAAGTCCTCCCCGATGGCTGGATCACAGGCGATACGGAATGGTGGGTGAACCCGACCGGCACTTTCGTGATTGGCGGCCCAGATGGCGATGCCGGTCTGACCGGGCGCAAGATCATCGTGGACACCTATGGAGGGGCTGCCCCGCATGGTGGCGGTGCCTTCTCGGGGAAGGATCCGACGAAAGTGGACCGTTCAGCCGCCTATGTGGCGCGCTATCTGGCCAAGAACGTGGTTGCGGCAGGGCTTGCGAACAAATGTACGATCCAGCTCAGCTATGCGATTGGTGTCTCCAAGCCGCTGTCGATCTACTGTGACACCTTCGGCACCGGCGAAGTGGACGAAGAAGAGATCGAACGCGCGATCGGGAAGGTCATGGATCTGACCCCGCGCGGCATTCGTGAACATCTGCACCTGAACAAACCGATCTATGAGCGGACGGCGGCATATGGTCATTTTGGGCGTGCGCCTGATGCCGATGGCGGGTTCAGCTGGGAAAAAACCGACCTTGCAGACGTGCTGAAAGCGGCGCTGTAACAGAACGAGGCCGCCGGACGCCCCATCATGGCGGGCCGTCCGGCAGCATATTGCCAACCAACTTCTGCCCGTTGCAATGTTGCAGCGGTTTTCATGGCCCGTTAAACGGCAGCCATGAGCAAACAAACACGCCCACATCGAAACTTTTATGGTCGCCTCAAGGGTAAGTCGCTCAAGGCGGCGCAGAAGCGCTACCTTGATGAAGACCTCGCAGCGCTCTCGCCCGGAGCTGTGGGCTGGGAGGAAAACCCCGATCGCAGGCCTCTCGATTTGCCCGGGCTGTTTGAAGGCAAGCCTGTCTGGCTGGAAATCGGCTTTGGCGGGGGCGAGCATCTTGTGCACCAAGCCGCGCAAAACCCCGATATCGGCATCATCGGGGCGGAACCCTACATCAACGGTGTCGCGATGTTGCTTGGTAAGATCCGGCGCGCGGGTGTTGAAAACCTCGCGGTCCATGCGGGCGATGCCCGCGATCTGATGGATGTATTGCCGGCCGCCTCGATCGACCGAGCCTTTCTGCTTTATCCCGATCCATGGCCGAAAGCGCGCCACCACCGCCGTCGGTTTGTCACGGCAGAACACCTCGACCCGCTCGCGCGGGCGCTCAAGCCCGGCTCGGTCTTTCGCGTGGCCACGGATATCGAAGACTATGTCCGGCAAACCCTGCAGGAAGTGCCAAAGCATGGGTTCAAATGGTTGGCGAACGCGCCGCAGGATTGGCGCAGACCCTGGCCCGACTGGATTTCCACGCGATATGAACAAAAGGCGCTGCGCGAAGGGCGCACGCCGCATTACCTGACCTTTGTCAGGGAGTAGGCAGCCCGAGACCCGAATGGGCTGGACGCAGCAGCGCCTTGCCGCTAATCCAGCGGCAGTTCTGTTCAATACCGAGATGCATCATGTCCAGCCACGGCGCTCCCATTCCAATGACATCCAGCGCCTGCGGGCCTCTGACGGGTGAGGCCCGTGTCCCCGGTGATAAATCCATTTCGCACCGGTCGTTGATTCTGGGCGCGCTGAGCGTGGGCGAGACACGGATTTCCGGCCTTCTTGAGGGGCAGGA
The DNA here is from genome assembly GCF_000014045.1 of Roseobacter denitrificans OCh 114. NCBI lineage: Bacteria > Pseudomonadati > Pseudomonadota > Alphaproteobacteria > Rhodobacterales > Roseobacteraceae > Roseobacter > Roseobacter denitrificans. The sequence goes on along the minus strand of NC_008209.1, from coordinate 3,779,492 downwards.
TGTGCTCGATACCGCCAAAGCCATGCGGGCCTTTGGGGCCACAGTCACCGATCATGGCGGTGGTGAATGGTCCGTGCATGGGGTCGGTGTTGGCGGGTTTGCCGAACCTGATGGTGTGATTGACTGCGGCAATTCAGGCACCGGTGTACGGTTGATCATGGGGGCCATGGCCACATCCCCGATCAGTGCGACATTCACCGGTGATGCCTCGCTGAACGGGCGACCGATGGCGCGGGTTACCGATCCGCTGGCGCTGTTCGGGGCGCAGTCCTACGGCAGACAGGGCGGGCGGCTGCCGATGACGGTGGTCGGTGCGGCAGAGCCTGTGCCGGTGACTTACACTGTGCCGGTGCCGTCTGCGCAGGTGAAATCGGCGGTGTTGCTCGCTGGTCTCAACGCGCCGGGACAGACAGTTGTGATCGAGGCTGAGGCGACGCGTGATCACACGGAACGCATGCTGGCAGGTTTCGGGGCCGAGATTTCGGTTGAAGACGCGGACGAAGGCCGGGTGATCACCCTGACTGGCCAACCCGAATTGAAATCCCAAAAGATCGACGTGCCGCGCGATCCCTCCTCTGCGGCCTTTCCGGTCTGCGCGGCGTTGATTGTGCCCGGGTCGGATGTTCTGGTGCCGGGGATCGGGTTGAACCCGACGCGCGCCGGGCTGTTCACAACGCTGCGTGAAATGGGGGCGGATCTGACCTATGAGAACGAACGCGTTGAAGGCGGCGAACCGGTCGCCGACCTGCGCGCGCGGTTTTCACCGGACCTGACGGGCATCGAGGTGCCACCGGCGCGCGCGGCCAGCATGATTGATGAATATCCCGTGCTGTCTGTCGTGGCGAGTTTTGCGCGCGGCGATACGGTCATGCGCGGTGTCAAGGAACTGCGTGTCAAGGAAAGTGACCGCATTGATGCCATGGCCAGCGGTCTGCGCGCCAACGGCGTGGCTGTTGAGGATGGCCCCGACTGGTGGGTTGTTACGGGGCGGGGCCATGGGAATGTGGCCGGTGGGGCGACCTGCGCAAGTTTCCTTGATCACCGGATTGCCATGTCGTTCCTTGTGATGGGCATGGCCACGCAAAAGCCGGTTACGGTTGATGATGCCGGGCCCATCGCGACGTCTTTTCCCATTTTCGAACCCTTGATGGCGCAATTGGGTGCGCGCATTCAGCGCGACAACGGCTAGGGGCGCGATGTCGGACGCGGCCTTCACCATTGCCATCGACGGACCCGCCGCCGCGGGTAAGGGCACGATTTCAAAAGCGGTCGCTGCGCATTTCGGGTTTCGCCATCTGGACACGGGGTTGCTCTACCGGGCAGTCGGGGCGCAGGTGCTTTTGGGGATGGAGCCGCTGCAGGCAGCGCAACGGCTTTCCGCTGATATGCTGGAAGGCGCGAACCTGCGCAGCCCGGAAGTCGCGCAATCCGCCAGCCGCGTCGCTGTCATTCCCGAGGTGCGCGCGGCCCTGCTTGATTTCCAGCGCAGCTTTGCCAGACGGGCCGGAGGCGCGGTTCTGGATGGGCGTGATATTGGCACGGTGATCTGCCCGGATGCGGAGGCCAAGATTTTCGTGACGGCCAGTGCAGATGTGCGCGCGCGCCGCCGCTTTGATGAACTTGTCGCAGCAGGCGCGGCGATCAGTTTTGAACAGGTTCTCGCAGATGTTCTGGAACGCGATGCCCGTGATCGGGACCGCGCCGAGGCCCCTTTGAAACCCGCCGCCGACGCGGTGACGATTGACACCTCGACCTTGGATATTGAAGAGGCGGTTGCCGCAGCGATCAAGGCGATCGAGGCGCGGCGCGCGTAACGGTCCCCGTCGGCGCGCGCCGCGGGACGCGTCTTTTTTGATGATCATCAGGCCGTTCACAAAACGGTGCTTGGTCAACACGGCCTTCGAACGCTATCATTCCACTATATAGATACGAGAGGGTTTGGAATGATACGGATTGCATTATTGACCGTCCTGTTTGTGGTGTCGACAATGGCGCGCGGGCAAGACGTGCCCACGCCCGAAGGGCCGATGACGATGGAGCGGATGGCGGGCATCATCGCGGCCCTTGACCCCGACGTATCGCAGCGCGGCCCGACCTTTGAATTTACCATTCAGGACATCCCCATTATCGTGATCGCGGACCCGCGTGCGGATCGTATGCGGGCCATGGTGCCGATCCGCTCTGCCGATGCGCTGGAGCAGGCAGAGCTTTTGCGCCTGATGCAGGCCAATTTCGATTCGGCACTTGATGCGCGATATGCTGTGGCACAGGGGCGGTTGTGGGGCGTGTTCATCCATCCCCTGTCGCCGCTGGAGCGCGATCAGCTGATTTCCGGATTGGCGCAGACGGTCAGTGTCGCGCTGACCTATGGGCAGAGTTATTCCGGAGGCGCGTCGGTCTTTGGGGGCGGTGATTCCAGCGGCATTTATCAGAAGCTGCTGGAGGAGTTGCAAAAACGCGGTGAAGAGCTTTGATCGCGCGCGGCGAATAGGGCGCCTCATGCGGGCTGACGGTGTTTTGCCGAATTGCACCGCGCGTTATCACATGCCTTGATACCGCGACAAAACCACGTTAAGAGCGGCGCATTGACGGGGCGCTAAAGCCACGCGGCTGAGGAAAACAGGCAGGGTCGGTGATCACCGGCCCTTCGTTTGTTTCAGCGCAGGGCCCGGCCCGTCAGTGCAAAATCGTCAAAGACCGGCGGAGACAACCGCACGGCCAGAAACAAACCAAGTTAGGAAAACGACGCCACATGGCAAATCTGATGGATGAGTTTGAAGCACTCTTAGAAGAAAGCTTCGAAATGGACACCCCCGAAGAGGGATCGGTTGTCAAAGGCAAGGTCATCGCGATTGAAGCGGGCCAAGCCATTATCGACGTAGGCTACAAGATGGAAGGCCGCGTCGAACTCAAAGAATTCGCAGACCCCGGTGAAGCCCCCAAAATCGCTGTTGGCGATGAAGTGGAAGTCTTCCTCCGTCAGGTCGAAAGCTCCAAGGGCGAGGCGGTTATTTCCCGTGAGATGGCCCGTCGCGAAGAAGCATGGGACCGTCTGGAAAAAGCCTACGCCAGCGAAGAGCGTGTCGAAGGCGCAATCTTTGGCCGGGTCAAAGGTGGCTTTACGGTCGATCTTGGTGGTGCTGTCGCCTTCCTGCCCGGCTCTCAGGTTGACGTGCGTCCCGTGCGGGATGCAGGCCCGTTGATGGGTCTCAAGCAGCCTTTCCAGGTTCTGAAAATGGACCGCCGCCGGGGCAACATCGTTGTATCGCGTCGCGCGATCCTTGAAGAATCCCGTGCCGAACAGCGCGCCGAAGTCATCGGTAACCTGTCCGAAGGCCAGACAGTTGACGGTGTGGTCAAGAACATCACCGAATACGGTGCCTTTGTGGATCTTGGTGGCGTAGACGGCTTGTTGCACGTGACCGACATGGCATGGCGCCGTGTGAACCACCCCTCCGAGATCCTCACCATCGGTGAGACGATCAAGGTGCAGGTCATCAAGATCAACAAAGAGACACACCGCATCAGCCTCGGCATGAAGCAGCTGCAGGAAGATCCATGGGATCTGGTGGCCGCGAAATACCCGCTGGGTTCCACCCACACAGGCCGCGTGACCAACATCACCGACTACGGTGCCTTTGTTGAGCTTGAAGCCGGTGTTGAAGGTCTGGTACACGTCTCCGAGATGTCCTGGACCAAGAAGAACGTGCATCCGGGCAAGATCGTGTCAACCTCCCAAGAGGTCGAAGTCATGGTTCTGGAGATCGACGGTGCCAAGCGCCGCGTGTCCCTTGGCCTCAAGCAGACCATGCGCAACCCATGGGAAGTCTTCGCGGAAACACATCCCGAGGGCACGGAAGTCGAAGGCGAAGTCAAGAACATCACCGAATTCGGTCTGTTTGTTGGTCTGGACGGCGACATCGACGGCATGGTTCACCTGTCGGATCTGTCTTGGGACGAACGTGGCGAAGATGCGATCCAGAACTACCGCAAAGGCGACATGGTGCAGGCCGTTGTCTCCGAAGTGGATGTCGAGAAAGAGCGTATCTCACTGTCGATCAAGGGCGTCGGTGGTGACAAATTCGCCGAAGCCGTGGGCGGCGTGAAGCGTGGGTCCATCGTGACCGTGACCGTCACCGCCATCGAAGACGGTGGTGTCGAAGTGGAATATGAAGGCATGAAATCCTTCATCCGCCGCTCCGACCTCAGCCGTGACCGTGCAGAGCAGCGCCCCGAGCGTTTCTCGGTCGGTGACAAGGTCGACGTGCGGATCACCAATGTCGATGCAAAATCGCGTCGTCTGGGTGTCTCCATCAAAGCGCGCGAGATCGCGGAAGAGAAAGAGGCCGTGCAACAGTATGGCTCTTCGGACTCCGGTGCTTCCCTGGGCGATATCCTTGGCGCGGCGCTGAAAGGCGACGACGACAAATAATACTAAACGTTCTGCGACCCTGAAGTGACATTTTTCGGGTTTGAAGATCAAAGGCCCCGGCAACAAAGGTTGCCGGGGCCTTGTTTTTGGCGGCGCAAGCACATGCGTTGGAATGTACCACAGACCGACACCTCCGTTTTCACATGGTCAGCCCATGAAGGGATCGCTTGCCTGCCCTACCTAAATCGAATCATCGCCTTAGCTGCACCGCAGCAAGGCACGCGCAACGCTGCCCTTTGTTGTGGCACTTGACGATAATGGCGAAAAACTGCGCGAATACAGGGCCTTCACCAAGAAAAAACTGGAAACCGCTTCACAGGCTGACTTTCCGTGGCGACAGAAACTTTCTATAGTTTATGCAATGCGCTCCAAAGCGCTACACATAATCCTGGGGGGTGTTGCTATGATCCGTTCTGAGCTGATCCAAAAGATAGCTGACGAAAATCCACATTTGTACCAAAGAGATGTGGAGCGGATTGTGAATACCATATTCGAGGAAGTAACAGGCGCCATGGCGCGCGGCGACCGGGTCGAGTTGCGCGGCTTTGGTGCATTTTCGGTCAAGAAGCGGGACGCGCGTATCGGACGCAATCCACGGACCGGCGAGACGGTGCACGTGGAAGAAAAGCATGTGCCGTTCTTCAAGACGGGCAAACTTCTTCGCGACCGCCTTAACGGGAAATCCTGATGCGCTACATCAAATACGCTCTGATCGCCACTTTTGGCATCGCCCTGATCTCTGTCGCGGTTGCGAACAGGGAGCACGTTTCTATCCAGTTGATCCCGAATGAGGTTGCAGGTTGGTTCGCGATGAACCCGCAAATCGAGTTGCCGCTGTTCATCATCATCTTTGGCGGTATCATCGTCGGCCTGTTCGTCGGATTTGTCTGGGAATGGCTGCGCGAGCATGCACAACGTGCCGAGGCGGCGCGTCAGGCGCGCGAGATGCGCCGCCTGCAACGTGAGGTGAAACGGCTCAAGGGCGAAAAGCACGAAGGCAAGGACGAAGTGATCGCCCTGCTGGAAGAGGCCAGCTGAAGCCCTTGCAGTGCCGCCTTTGGCGTGATCAAACCGTGCCATGAACAACAGTGTCTCAGTCAAGATTTGCGGTCTGTCGACGGCGGACGATGTTGCTGCGGCGGCGGCATCGGGCGTGGCTTATGTCGGGTTCGTGTTCTTTGCGAAATCGCCGCGCAATGTAAGCTTCGATCAAGCGCGTGCCCTGGCCGTTGAAACACCCACCGGTGTGGCGAAGGTCGCCCTGACGGTAAATGCGGATGATGCGTTTCTGGATGCGCTGGCGGCGCGGGTCCCGCTGGATATGCTGCAACTGCACGGGAGCGAAACGCCCGAGCGTGTGTCGCAGGTCAAGGCACGCTATGGTCTGCCGGTGATGAAGGCATTGGGCGTTGCCGATGCCAGCGACCTGCCCGCAATTGATCAATACAGTGCGGTGGCGGATCAACTCCTGATCGACGCCAAACCACCGAAAGATGCCGATCTGCCGGGCGGCAACGGACTGGCCTTTGACTGGCAGCTTTTGGCGGACCGCAAGTACTGGAGCCGGCCGTGGATGCTGGCCGGGGGGCTGACGGCTGAAAACGTCGCGGATGCGGTTCGCCTGACCGGCGCGCGGCAGGTCGATGTATCGTCGGGCGTGGAAAGCGCGCCGGGAACAAAAGACGCGCAGCTTTTCGACGCTTTCGTGCAGGCGGCCAACAAAAAGAGCATTCCCTCTCTTCTGTGACCCACTTCACAGACCTGCCGCTGGCGCTTTGTTAAGAAAGTGTTAGCAGCAGATCATCCATAGGTCTGAGTTGCAGATTTGTGGAATAGAAAAGTGAAATTTGTCCTTCTCGTCGCTTTTGCCTCTGTTGCCGTGACCGCTATTGGCGTTATTGCCGGGACAAAGACGGATGTGGATCGTGCCGGGGCCGGCAGTACGCTCCATCTGTCTGATGTCTCCTCCCGAACCGGCAGTATCGCCGATAGCACCGCGACACCCTTACCCTTTGAATTTGGTCCGCCCTAAGGCGTCATGCGAAAAACCTGAAGCACGCAACGCTGCCCGAAATCAGAGATTACAACGCGTTATGCGATGCTTGAAGGTGCAGGTATTCCGTCAGACGACTTAGGCAACGGGTCGCAGGCTTGCAGCGGCCAAAACGCCTTGTTTACCTGTGGCGTGCAGGATAGTCAGAAGGTCAGTTCTGCGAACAAAGGTGCGTATCATGGCCAATGATCTTTTCAATTCTTTCATGACGGGTCCGGATGAAAACGGACGTTTTGGCGATTTCGGGGGGCGCTTTGTCTCCGAGACGCTGATGCCGCTGATTCTGGAGTTGGAAGAGCAATATGAAAACGCCAAGACGGATGAAAGTTTCTGGGCCGAAATGAATGACCTGTGGACCCATTACGTGGGCCGACCCAGCCCGCTTTATTTTGCCGAACGCCTGACGGATCATCTGGGCGGCGCAAAGGTCTATATGAAACGTGATGAGCTGAACCATACCGGCGCGCACAAGATCAACAACGTGCTGGGCCAGATCATTCTGGCGCGCCGGATGGGCAAAACGCGCATCATTGCGGAAACGGGCGCGGGTCAGCATGGCGTGGCCACGGCGACGGTCTGTGCAAAGTTCGGTTTGAAATGTGTCGTCTACATGGGCGCGCATGACGTTGAACGGCAGGCCCCGAATGTGTTCCGCATGCGGCTTCTGGGGGCTGAGGTTGTGCCGGTAACCTCCGGTCGTGGGACGCTGAAGGATGCGATGAACGACGCCCTGCGCGACTGGGTGACCAATGTGCGCGACACGTTTTACTGCATCGGGACGGTTGCGGGTCCACATCCTTACCCTGCCATGGTGCGGGATTTTCAGGCGATCATCGGCAAGGAAGTGCGCACGCAAATGACCGCTGCGGAGGGCCGCTTCCCGGATACGGTGATCGCAGCGATCGGGGGCGGGTCCAATGCCATGGGCCTGTTCTATCCGTTTCTCGACGACAAGGAGGTTGGCATCATCGGCGTCGAGGCGGGCGGCAAAGGCGTCAATGCCAAGATGGAGCATTGCGCATCGCTGACAGGCGGGCGGCCCGGCGTGCTGCATGGCAACCGGACGTATCTGTTGCAGGATGATGACGGTCAGATTCTCGAAGGGTTCTCAATTTCGGCGGGTCTGGATTACCCGGGCATCGGGCCGGAACATGCATGGCTGCATGACATCGGGCGCGCGCAATATGTGTCGATCACGGATGTCGAAGCGCTTGAGGCGTTTCAGTTGTGCTGCGAACTTGAAGGCATCATCCCGGCGCTGGAACCCAGCCACGCGCTGGCCCATGTGATGAAAATCGCACCTGACCTGCCATCTGACCACATCATCTGCATGAACATGTGCGGGCGTGGCGACAAGGATATCTTTACCGTTGCCAAAGCGCTTGGGTTCGAGATGGGGGAGTTTGCCTGAACCGCACTCAGGCGCAGATCAGGCTTGCGTTGCGACGTTGCAGCCTCGCAGTTTTACGCTGTCGCCAGACGATCATCAGCCCGGCTGATGCAAACAACAGGCCCGATGCGGGTAGCGGAACAGTGGCGGGCGTCACGGACAGGATCGTCGCATCTATCCCCTGAATTTGATCCTGTTCGTCAAGAAAATAGGCCGTGAGAAACGCGCTGTCGAAAGTTGACGGAAACATGGTTGGCAGGCTTGTGTCGCCATTGCGCCACCCCGTAGCGTTGATATCCATCGCGAAGTTCCACCCATTCGGGTCCTCAGACAGGAAACTCTGCACAGTAAAGAAATCTGTTGTGCCGATGCTGGCGATCGACACGAGGCGGTTGTCCAGCACGAGCCTGTAGCCTTGCGGCGTTGTGAGGGTCAGCGTTTCCAATCCCGGGTTATACAAGTAATCGCCGCCAAACTGCCGCGAGGGTGGAAAGGAATAGGTCATCCTCACGTTGAGGTCCCCGCCTTTGACCACCTGTGCATTTTCGGCCGGGTTACGCAGAAATGCACCATCTACTCGAGCCGTTACGTCGAACGTGTATGTCGTGGCGCTGCACAACGTTGTACTGAATGCAAATAGGGCGAGCGCGATTGACGTCAGTTTCATCTTATTCCTCCCAGAAGACCGCCGATAACAAAGGTTAATGGGAAAGATGCGATACGTCCAACGTGTCAGCTCATGGCATGCTTGCTTAGAATTTCCAGCGGTACGATTTTCCAGTGCCCTCTATGCGTCGCCTCGAAGGCTGATCCGTGGTGCGCAGCCCCTCGGTGTGGGCCTGTAAAACCGGCTCGCACAGAGGCACCATGTATCGCCCGGGTTTCAAGCCCTGCAAACCCATACTTCGGGGCGCGGAGTGCTGAGGTCGTTGCCGAGGTATTTGGAAAACGCGAGGAACTCCGCCGTCATCACGGCGCAGACCGTGTGGCTGCCCTGATCGGCAGCACAGGTGTTGCAATACCCGTCGCGAAAGAACCCCGTGACCGGGTCGGTGCCGCAGATCACGAGCGGTTCGCCCAATACGTTGATGCTGTCATCTTTTTCCATTTGCATCTCCTTGCACACGATCGGCTATCTCACGAAACAGCGCGATGTTCTGTTGCTGCACGTCCGCATCGCGAAACGCGGCATCCGCTGCTGTCAGCGCAACAACTACCCCTTGTTCCTCGTTGATGTAGAGGTATTGGCCATAAATGCCACGTCCCATGTATTCACGCGGTCTTGCGTCACGCGGCATCCACCATTGATAGCCATAGCCGTATTCATCCGGACCGGTTGGCGCCGAGGCAGTGGTGGAGTCGATGACCCAGTTTTTCGGGACGATCTGGCGTCCGTTCCATGCCCCGTGTTGCGCCATCATCTGACCAAAGCGCGCATAATCGCGCGTGGTCATGTTCAACCCGCCCAAGGCAAATGCCACACCCGCGCCATCCGTCAGATAGTAGGGCGTGCTTTCCAGACCCAGCGGCGTGATGATATGCGCCCCCATCAAGTCGACCACGGACCGCCCCGTCGCAGCACGGATCACCATGCCCAGCACATGGGTGTCAATCGACACATATTGCCATTCACTGCCGGGGCGCGCGAAGGTTTGCGTAAGTCCGGCGGCAAAATCATCCATCAGCCCGCCCAACGCCAGCACGCGCCCCATGCGGTTTATGTCGGAATCGTAGTCGGTATAGTCTTCGTCAAAGGTCACGCCAGTGGCCATATTCAGCACATTGCGCACCGTGGCACCGTCATAGGCGCCGCCCTTCAGGCGCGGTGCATAGCGCGTCACCGGATCATCAAGCGATGCGATGGACCCTTGCGCCAAAACGATGCCGGTCAGGGCAGAGATATAGCTTTTGGCCAGCGACCAACTGATGCGCCTGTCTTCGGCTTTGGTGCCGAGATGATAGCTTTCATGGACCAGCTGCCCATTGCTCAGCACCACCAGAGATGTGACCTTGCGCGCGGCGAGCCATGCCGCTGTGCCATCGGGCAGGGTCATTTTCGGACCATCCGGCAGGGCAGAGGGCGGCGTCTGGGCTTCTCCAACGGGGGTGTGCAGGAATGCTGCATCCATATTGCTGAAATTCCGGACGATAAGGTCTGGCTCAAACAGGCTGTTGACTGCCATCAGGCGCTTGATTTCCTCGCCCTTCCAAAGGCCTATGACGAGTGCCGCGCAGAGGGCGGCCAGCAAGACGCGCCCCAGCCATTTTCCAAAGCGGCGCATCAGGTCGCGCCCGCCCATTTGACCCATCGGCCATGAAAATCCGCGCGACCAAGGTACAGCGTTCTGTCGCCCGGCCATAGCCTGAGGGTCAGCGCCGCGCCCAATGCGCCTTTGGTATCGCCATCGGTTTCCAGTGAAAGCCACGCAAGGGGGCGCGTTTGCGTGGCCTGCGCACCGGCCGCTTCGATCAGGGCGCGGCCTCGGGCCTGCGCGGCGCTGGGGAAATACTGCCACGCCACGGTGTGCTGGATCAGGTGCATGTGATGGTCTGGCGCGTCTGCCAGCCGTTTTTCCAGCCAGTCGATGGCATCACCGCGCTCCATCTTTGTGCAGGCAACCGATGCGGCTGCTTTGGTCAAGGCCAGCCGCTCAGGTTGGTCCGGCCACAGAAAAGCGGTCAGGCGCAGCAGGTCCGCAGGGTCGCGGGGGTCGAGCGGGTTGAGGTCAACGCCCGCGCGCTCTGCGATCTGTGGCAAGCGTTGCGGGGGCATCGGCCCGTCCCATTGCGGGCGCAGGGTAAGTGCGGGCGCTCGCACGCCGAAGCGCCCCTCCGGCAGCGCCACATCAAAGCGGTCCCACATGAGGTTCAGCCCCCCGCTCGCGCCAAGCTCGGACAGGTAGACCGGCAGATCGAAATAGGTCGCAGCCACCGCCGCGCCGGGCATCAGCGCAGCGCTGCGACGTACCTCATTGGTTTGCGGCGGGCTTTGCACCCAATCGAGCAGAAAGACCTCGTGGGTACGCAGCGCTTGCAGCACCGCGTCACGCAGCAGCGTATCTTCGCTCTGGTGCGGGGGATAGACCCGCGTCAGCGCAGGTGCGCGGTCACTCAGCACCAGCGCATGCAATCCGCCCGCAATGCGCAGCGGCAGGGAGGCACCAGCCGGGCCAATATCTCCGCCGAAGTTCGCAAAATACCGGCCCAACCGGCTGTCGGCAGGCCAGTGATCCGCAAGAATGCCCAGCAGTTGTCCCATGAAGGGCGAACCAAGGCGCGCGCAGCTGATCGCCTGATCGGCAAACGCGTCTCGTATGTTCACTTGAAGCGTTCCATCAGCTTTTGCAGTGCAGAACGCGTGTCGGGTTCGGGTTCTGCCTTGGTCGCCGTCGCCTGTTGTTTTGCGGGCGCGGGTGGTTTGTCCTTGCCCTTTTGCCCGGTGCCGGAACGGCGGGGCGACACGCGCAGCGCAACCGCGTTGCTGAATTTTGCAGCCTCAGTGGTGGCAAGAAAGGGCGCACCGTCGCTGACACCGCGCAACACATCATCCAGCCAATCCTGATCCGCTTTGGCAAAATCGTGCAATACATAGCCGGGTACGCGGTCCTTGTGCCCCGGATGGCCAACCCCCAGCCTGACGCGCGCGTATTCAGGCCCGATATGCGCATGGATCGAGCGTAGCCCATTGTGACCTGCATGCCCGCCGCCGGTCTTGTATTTCACTTTGCCCGGTGCGAGGTCGATCTCATCATGCAGGACAATCACATCCTCCGGTTCAAGTTTGTAAAAGCGCATCGCCGCCTGAACCGATTGACCCGAGTTGTTCATGAAGGTTAGCGGTTTCAGCAAGACCGCACGGTCACTGCCAAAACGCCCCTCGCTGAGACTGCCCTGGTGCTTGTCTTTCCACGCGCCAAAGCCGTGATCCGCGGCGATACGGTCCAGCGCCATGAAGCCGATATTATGCCTGTGACCGGCGTATTTCGGGCCCGGATTGCCCAACCCAACGATCAGTTTCACGCGACGGTTTCCTCCATATTGCGGTGCAGCATAGCCGAGCATGATCCAAAACGAAATACGGGGCCGCAAAGGGCCCCGCATAGCTTATCGCGTTGACTGGCGATTTACTCTTCTGTGGCTTCAATGGCTTCTTCGGCACCGTCCTCTTCCTCTTCGTCATCAGAGGATACAAGACCCGCAGGTGCGGAAAGCTGAGCAATCACAAAGTCACGGTCAATGGTCGGCTTGGCACCTTCCGGCAGGTTCACCGAAGAAATCGTGATGTTGTCGCCGATTTCCATTTCCGAAATGTCGATGGTGACGTGATCGGGGATATCGCCCGCTGTCACAATCAATTCGACTTCAGGGCGGATCAATGTGAGAACACCGCCTTTTTTCAGACCCGGTGCGACGTCTTCGCCTTCCACTTCAACCGCGATGAAGAGGTTGATCTTGGTGGTGCGCTTCAGACGCATGAAATCGATATGTGTGGGCAGGTCTTTGACCACGTGACGCTGCACGTCGCGGCAGATCACACGTACGTCGTCGTGACCTTCGACCTTCATGTTGAAAAGGGTCGATTTGAAACGCCCTTCACGCAGTTTCTTGATCAGCACGTTGAACGGAATGTTGATCGGCAGCGGGTCGACATCACCCCCAAAAACGATACCAGGAACCATGCCGTCGCGGCGTGCCTGACGAGCGGCGCCCTTGCCTGTCCCCGTCCGTTCCTGAGCGACAAGATCCGGAATTTCTCCAGCCATTGATACTCTCCAATATGTAAGGGTGGGGCTCCTCCAAGGCTGTAGCCCCACGTGAAGCCGCGCGTATAAACCGGATTATCCGCCATGGAAAGCGGTTTTTGCAAACAGGCGACTTGTTGGAATTGGCGCGGCATGGCAGGGAAAGTCATGGGATTTTTGCTTGACCTGTGGATATCGCGCAGACCGCTGACAGGGTTCGCCCTGATGGCTGCCGCATGGGCTGCGTTTTTTGCGCAGATGCCGGTGATCAAGACGGCTATTGACGCCTCTGACGGGGCCTATGGTGCCTTGCTTCTGGTGGCGTCATTGGCCGCCGTGACCGCGATGTGGCTTGCGCCGTTTGCCGACCGCGTCGCGGGGCGGTGGGCGTTGCCCTGCGCCTCTGTGCTGATCGCGCTGGGGATGCTGGGCGCGGGGGCGGCAACCGAATGGCTGCTGTTTACGCTCATGATGGTCGTGGCCTCCATCGCCGCAGGTGTTGTGGATGTTCTGGCCAATGTGCGCATCGCCGAAGCCGAAGAGGCATCAGGCCGCCCCCTGATGAACCTCAATCATGCCATCTATTCTTTTGCCTATGGGGCTGCGGCGATGGCCACCGGGGCGTTTCGCGAATTGCACTGGACGCCAGTTGAGATTTTCGCGCTGCTCTGCGGTGTCACGATCGCGCTGGCATGGATCATGGTTGAACCGGCATCCAAGCCCCGACCGGTGCCCGCCGCTGCTGCGCGGGCGTCGGTATCGGTGGCACGCCTGTTGACCGTTCTGGGTGGTTTTGTGGTGCTGGTCGCCTTTCTGGTTGAGGCCAGCGCCGAAGGGTGGTCGGCGCTGCATCTGGAACGCACGCTTGGGGGTGATCCTTCCGAGGGGGCGTTGGGCCCTGCCATTCTCGGGCTCACCATGGGGGTGGGGCGCCTCGCGGGGCATTTCATGTCGCATCACATGCCTGAACTCAGACTGATGGGCATCGCGGCGCTGCTCTCCGCGTTTGGGCTGTGCGTCGCCGGGGTCGCGCCGTCCCTGATGATCGCCTATCTGGGCTTTGGTCTGGCCGGGCTCGGGGTGTCGGTCATCGCACCCCTTGCGCTCGCGCTGATCGGCAGGACGGTCGCCCCCGAGGCGCGCCTTGACGCGATCAGCCGCGCCTCTGTCATGGGGTATGGGGCTTATTTCTTTGGGCCGCCCTTGATGGGGTTCACCTCTGAGGCCTTCGGGCTGCGGGCGGGGTTCATCCTCGTGGCCTGCATCATGGTGGTCACGGCCCTCGTTCTCTTGCCCGCCCTGGGGCGCAGCGCCGCCGCACATCCGGTCAGGGATGCCTGAACACCCCCGCAGGTCATTGACGCATCAAGGCGACTGCCACTGCCCCTCGAAATCCTTTGGCACCAAAAGGTTATGCCGCCCAAGGTCAGCGACATCGGTCTCCCCACAGAGCGCCATGGTGGTGTCCAGTTCCTTGTGGATGATCTCCAGCGCCTTGGTCACGCCGGGACCACCCATCGCCCCCAGCCCGTGCACAAAGGCGCGGCCGATGTAGGTGCCCTTTGCCCCCAGCGCCAAGGCTTTCAACACGTCCTGACCAGAGCGGATGCCGCCATCCATATGCACCTCGACCTTGTCGCCAACCGCGTCCAGAATCGCCGGAAGCGCCCGGATCGACGACAGCGCCCCATCCAGTTGCCGCCCGCCGTGGTTTGATACGACAATTGCATCCGCGCCGACATTCAGCGCCATCCTGGCATCCTCAGCATCCAGAATACCCTTGAGGATGAGTGGTCCGCCCCACATCTTCTTGATTTCCTTGACCTCGTCCCAGTTCAGTTTGGGATCAAAGCTTTCGGCAGCCCAGATCGACAGGGATGTCATGTCACTGATGCCCTCAATATGGCCTACGATATTGCCGAACTGGCGGCGTTTGGTTTTCGCCATGGCTGCAATCCAGCGCCATTTGGTGGCAAGGTCGATGAGGTTGGGCACCGTCGGCTTGATCGGAATGCTCAGCCCGTTCTTGATGTCCTTGTGACGTTGCCCGAGTATTTGCAAATCAAGCGTCAGCACGAGCGCCGAGCATTTCGCGTCCTTGGCGCGCTGGATGACCCGCTCCACAAAGCGTTTGTCCTTCATTGCATAAAGCTGGAACCAGAACGGCTTGCTGGTATTGGCGGCGACATCCTCAATGGAACAGATCGACATCGTTGACAGCGTAAAAGGCACGCCAAAGGCCTCAGCGGCCTGTGCTGCGAGGATTTCACCATCCGCATGCTGCATGCCGGTTGAGCCGACGGGTGCCAGAGCCACCGGCATGGCGACATCCTCGCCAATCATCCGGCCCGCGGTGCTGCGCCCGGTCATATCCACGGCAACCCGCTGCCTGAGGCGGATTTTCGCAAAATCGGTGGTGTTTTCGTGGAACGTCTGTTCCGTCCAGCTGCCGCTTTCGGCGTAGTCGTAAAACATCCGGGGCACACGGCGTTCGTGCAGGTCTTTCAGATCCTGGATTGTGGTAATAGCCGCCATGATGTCCCCTCGTATTGGTCATTTTTCGTTACCAATCGGACCCGCAAAGATCAATCGCTTAACGCTTTGGGTTTTTGCCGGTTCTGCCGCGAACCGGCGCGGGCGGACAGCTGCCTTCAGTTCCGGTTCAGGCGGCACAGAGCCGAAAAGTGCAAAAGGAAATGCGTTCGGAGCGGATTTGCAAGGCAGTGCCCATGTTCGATGGCCTCGCTGGCGGCAAAGCAAATCGCGGGCTCTCTATGTTTCAATCACACGCTGTGGGCGCCGTCTGCGAGTGTTTTGACAAAGGCCAGAACATCCGAAACGCTTTGGCCTGCGCCGATCTTTCCGACAATGGCGGACCCCACGACCACGCCGTCGGCCACCTCTGCGATGGCTTTGGACTTTTCAGGGGTGTTCACGCCGAAACCGACGATTACGGGCAGGGCGGCGGCGGATTTGATACGCGCCACTTCGGGGCCGACATCGACCGCTTGCGCTTCGGCCGCACCGGTGATGCCCGTGATCGAGACATAATAGACAAAACCGGAGGTGTTTTGCAAAACGCGCGGCAGGCGCTTGTCATCGGTGGTGGGCGTTGCCAATCGGATGAAGTTCAGACCGGCGGCTTGCGCGGGCAGACACAATTCGCTGTCTTCCTCCGGTGGCAAATCCACAACGATCAATCCATCAATGCCCGCGTCCTTGGCCTCGGCCAGAAAACGATCAACGCCGCGGCTGTAGATCGGATTGTAATAGCCCATCATCACGATGGGGGTTGTCTGGTCGTCCTTGCGAAAGGCGCGGGCGAGGTCCAGCGTCTTTTGCAGCGTCATGCCCGCCTCCAGTGCGCGTTGACCGGCCAGTTGGATGGTCGGCCCGTCCGCCATCGGGTCCGTAAAAGGCAGGCCCAGTTCGATCACATCCACCCCCGCCGCAGGCAACCCTTTGACGACTTCCAGCGAGGTTTCATAGTTCGGATCACCCGCCATCACATAGGCCACGAAGGCTTTCTTGCCGTCCTTGGCAAGCTGGGCGAATTTGTCGTCGATACGGGTCATGGCGGCACCTTTCAGCATTTGAGCTTCACATGCCCAAAACCGCCGGGGAAATCAATGCATCAAAGGTGCCAAGCGCTTCGCGCCCACTCAGCGGGTGGTTTTTGAGAATAATTCCCCTCGAAATCCGAAACGCCGACCCTTATCTTGGGGCTATGAATTACATTCTCGCACTTCTGTTGCCGCCGCTGTCCATCCTGCTGACGGGCCGTCCGATCCTCGCGATCATCGTTTTCGTGATCTGGATACCCGCCCTGTTCTTTTCGGGTGGGCTGACCCATCCGATGTTTATCCTGCTCGCATGGGCGCTGATTTTTCATGCCCGCGAAGACCGCAGGCAGCGGTTCTGACCGCAAGACCTTGTGTCGGGCGCACAATCGCTCTAGGTGAGGCGCGATTGATCAGGGGACGCGACCATGGGTTTCAAAATGGGCATTGTGGGTCTGCCGAATGTTGGCAAATCCACGCTTTTCAACGCGCTGACACGCACGGCGGCGGCGCAGGCGGCGAATTTTCCGTTCTGCACGATTGAACCCAATGTGGGTGAGGTTGCCGTGCCGGATGCGCGGCTCGACAAACTGGCCGATATTGCCAAGTCGAAACAGATCATTCCGACGCGGATGACCTTTGTGGACATCGCGGGTCTGGTCAAAGGTGCGTCCAAAGGCGAGGGCCTTGGCAACCAGTTTCTGGCCAATATTCGCGAAGTGGATTCGATTGCCCATGTGCTGCGCTGCTTTGAGGACGGTGACGTCACCCATGTCGAAGGGCGCGTTGACCCGGTTGCGGATGCGGAAACCATCGAGACCGAGTTGATGCTGGCAGACCTTGAGAGCATCGAGAAACGCCTGCAGAACATCGTTCGCAAAGTGCGCGGGGGCGACAAGGAAGCCGTGCAGCAGCAACGCCTGATGGAAGCGGCCAAGGCCGCGCTTGAGGACGGGCGCCCGGCCCGCGTGGTTGAGGTGGACGCCGAGGACCGCAAGGCGTGGAACATGCTGCAATTGCTGACCAGCAAACCCGTTCTTTTCGTGTGCAACGTCGGCGAAGCCGAGGCCGCGACAGGTAATGCGCATTCGGCCAAGGTGGCTGAGATGGCGGCGGCGCAGGGCAATTCCCATGTGGTGATTTCAGCCCAGATCGAGGAAGAGATCAGCCAGCTGGAACCCGAAGAGGCCGAAATGTTCCTTGATGAGATGGGTCTGTCGGAGGCAGGTCTGGACCGTTTGATCCAGGCCGGATACGCGCTTTTGCACCTTGAAACCTATTTCACCGTAGGCCCGAAAGAGGCGCGCGCCTGGACCATTCCGCAAGGCACGACCGCCCCGAAGGCAGCGGGTGTCATTCACGGGGATTTCGAAAAGGGTTTCATCCGCGCAGAAACCATCGCCTATGATGATTTCGTATCCCTTGGTGGCGAGTCTGCGGCGAAAGAGGCGGGCAAGATGCGCGCCGAGGGCAAGGCCTATGTCGTCAAGGATGGCGACGTGCTGCATTTCCTGTTCAACACCTGACAGAGCATTGCGGCGCGCTGGCACATCCTTAACGGATCAACACCACAATTCATGCGCTGCCCCCGGCGGTTGCCGTGGCGGGGCACTTTCGCGCCGCCGCCCTGATCGTGTTCACGTAAGTTTGGCGCAGAACGTTTGAATGCGGCTGCAGGCTTCGGTCAAGGCCGCATCCGAGGTCGCATAGCTGACCCGGAAGTTCGGCGAGAGGCCAAAGGCTGCGCCAAAGACCACCGCCACGCCGGTCTCTTCGAGGAGCGCCGTGGCAAAGGCTTCATCCGTGTCGATCAATGTGCCCGCAGCTGAGGTTTTACCGATCAGACCCGCGATTGACGGATAGACATAAAACGCGCCATCGGGCACCGGGCAGCGGATGCCTTCGGCCTCGTTCAGCATTTTTACCACCAGATCGCGGCGGCGCGCGAACATCTCATTGTTGGGCGCGATGAAATCCTGCGTACCGTTCAGCGCTTCGACCGCGGCCCATTGACTGACCGAGCAGGGGTTCGACGTGGATTGCGACTGTACCTTGCGCATGGCGCCAATCAACTGCTCCGGCCCTGCGGCGTAGCCGATCCGCCAGCCCGTCATGGCGTAGGCCTTGGAGACCCCGTTCACCGTCAGCGTGCGCTCATAAAGGCGTGGTTCGACCTGCGCCGGGGTGCAGAATTTGAAATCGTCATAGACGAGGTGTTCATACATATCGTCGGTCATCACCCAGACATGCGGGTGACGCATCAACACATCCGTCAGCGCCTTGAGTTCGTCCCAGGTATAGCCCGCACCGGTCGGGTTCGAGGGCGAGTTGAAGATCAGCCATTTGGTTTTATCCGTAATCACCGCCTCAAGCTGATCCGCTGTCAGCTTGAACCCGGTTTGCAGCGAGGCTTCGGCGATGACAGGTTCACCGCCCGCCAGCAGCACCATATCCGGATAGCTGACCCAATAGGGGGCAGGGATCACGACCTCGTCGCCTTCGTTCAGCGTGGCCATCAGCGCATTATAGAGGATCTGTTTACCCCCGGTGCCGACACTGACCTGCGAAGGGGTGTAGCTGAGGCCATTATCGCGGTGCAATTTGTCGCAGATGGCCTGTTTCAGCTCGGGAATGCCGTCAACAGCCGTGTATTTTGTCTTTCCGGCTGTTATGGCTGCCACGGCAGCGTCTTTGATGTTCTGCGGTGTGTCGAAATCAGGCTCGCCCGCGCCAAGGCCTATGATATCACGGCCAGCGGCCTTCAGTTCGGCCGCTTTGGTGGTAACAGCAATCGTCGGAGACGGTTTGACGCGCGCGAGCGTCGTAGACAGGAATTCCATGAGGGCCTCGGTTTGATATGACTGAGGCGTTCTTAGGGGGCGGCAGGCCTCCGATCAAGCGCGACTGCGCAGGAGAATACAAAATGGACGATTTTAATGACTGGTACGGGCCGGACACCGCGACCTTCGGGGACAGGCTGGCAGCAGCCCGCGAAACATCTGAAATGACGCAGGCGGAACTGGCGCGGCGACTCGGGGTGCGGGTGGCCACGTTGCGGTCGTGGGAAAACGATCTAAGCGAGCCGCGCGCCAACCGCCTGTCGATGATGGCGGGCTTGTTGAATGTGTCGATGATGTGGCTCATCAACGGGCAGGGCGAAGGGCTTGATGCGCCGATGGAAGAACGCGCGCTGCCTGCCTCCGCCAGCGAGGTTCTCAACGAGATGCGCGAGTTGCGCACCGATATGATTGCCCGGGTGGAACAGATGGGGCGCCTGGAAAAGAAGCTACGCGTTGCGTTGCGGGATGGTAGCGATGACCGAACTGCATGAACATCGTATCAAACGGCTGAAGATGCGATCCATGCGGCGCGGGATCAAGGAAATGGATCTGATCCTGCAGCATTTTGCAGAGCGACAGCTTGACGGGATGGATGACGCGGGTCTTGGCCAATATGATGCCATGCTCAATGAAAATGATCATGATTTATATCAATGGGTTACCGGACAAGTTGCGCCACCTGAACCCTATGCGGCCTTGATCGCGGCCATCCGGAACGACCTGCCCGGTCACCACGTCTGAACCGGTCCTTGCGATCCGGCTTTGGTATGTAGTTGCGCAGACCTTCGGGACCGGGCCTTTCACGCGCGGACTGCGATGCGCCCCCGGAATGATGTTTGACTTTTTGCCGCCATGTGTAGCAGCCTTATGCTTCAAGAACATGAGGAGCAGCTGACGTGTCGGTCCAACGTAGAAAACTGATCAACCACCCCGACAACCTGATCGAAGAGTTGATCGCGGGCATGGTGTCCGCGCACCCAAACCATCTGTTCGTGAGCGGGGAAACAGGGCGCGCGATCGTTGCAAAGAATGGGCCGCGCGACGGAAAGGTCGGCATTGTTGTAGGCGGTGGATCAGGTCACGAACCGGCGTTTGCCGGCTATGTGGGGCATGGGCTGGCCGATGCTGCGCCCTTGGGGAACATCTTTGCCTCGCCGTCGCCGTCCCAGATCATGGATGCCGGATTTGCGGCGGACGGCGGTGCGGGGGTGTTATTTCTTTACGGGAATTACACCGGTGATGTGATGAATTTTGGCATGGCCGCAGAGGGCATGGCCAAGGAAGGGGTCACCGCGCGCTCCTTCGTTGTGACAGACGACATCGCCTCGGCACCCGTCGATTGCATTGAGGAGAGACGCGGCATCGCGGGGGATTTTTTCGTCTTCAAGGTTGCGGGGGCCGCCGCAGATCTTGGCTTGGACATGAAGGCGGTCGAAGCAGCGGCCAAGCGGGCCAACGATGCGACGCGAACCATGGGTGTGGCGCTTGGTGCCTGCACGATGCCGCAGACCGGTCAGGCCAATTTCGAACTGCCACCGGGTGAGATGGAAATCGGCATGGGCATTCACGGTGAGCCGGGCATCGAGCGTGGCCCGGCGGAAACGGCGGATGCGGTCACGGACCGGTTGCTGGCACCCATCCTGCAGGAACTGGACCTGCGCGCGCAGGACCGGGTCGCGGTTCTGATCAACGGCCTTGGCTCAACCAGCCTACTGGAGCTTTATATTCTGCACAACCGGGTTGCGCAGATCATGGCAGAGCGCTCGGTCGACATTCACGCAAGCTGGGTTGGCGAATACTGCACCTCGCTCGACATGGAAGGCGCGTCGATCACCATCATGAAGCTGGACGACGATCTGCAATGCTGGCTCGATCATCCCTGTGATACGCCCGCGTTGCGCGTTGGTGCGGCGGCTTCGCCCGCGGCGCACCCCGCGCGCGAGATGCAAAGCAGGGTAAGGCAACGTGGGCGCGCGTCTGTTGTGCTGGATGATCTGAGATCCGACGGGCCGATTACTCCGGATGTGTTCCATGAAATGATGGCGGCATCGGCGCAGGCGATTTACCGGGAACGCGACCGGCTCAGCGCGCTGGATGGGGCGATCGGGGATGGTGATCACGGGCTGACGATGGAAATCGGGTGGAAAGCTGTGATGGCCCGGTTGAATGGTGCGGATCGGCCAGCGACGATATCCGCAATGTGTGACGACATGGCGGATGCCTTCCTTGAAGCGGTCGGCGCATCGGCGGGGCCGCTATACGGGACTGCTTTTCAAACGGCGGGGGCGGCGGTCGCTGACCGGCTCAATCTGGATGCGGCCAGTTTTGCGGCGTGGCTTCAGGGTCTGTCAGACGGCATTTTGGCACGCGGTGGCGCGCAGCCCGGTGACAAGACGATGGTCGATGCATGGGTGCCTGCGGCAGCAGCGGGCCAAGCGGCGTTGGGCGAAGGGTCTTCGGTGGCGCAGTGCGCTGTTGCAGCGGCACAAGCGGCGGCAGCGGGTGCGGTTGAGACAAAGCAGATGCTCAGTAACAGGGGGCGGTCCAAAAAGCTGGGCGAAAGGTCGCGTGGGCATATTGATCCCGGCGCTGAATCCGCTGCGGTGATGCTGCAGGCCTGGGCACAGGTGCTGAGCGATCTGGAAAAATCCTAGCGCTATGTCGCCGGGCTTTCAGCTTGGAGCAATGGCGCCTTTGGACAGGATGATATTGCCGTAAAAGCGGTTCTCTGACGTTTGGACAACGCAGTAGGTCTTTTTGGCCTCCCGGTAGAATTCGTGCCGTTCCACGGATTGTATCTGCGCGGGGTGGTCGGCCACCTCATCAATGATGCGCTGGAACTCTGCCACGATATCCGGGACAGCCTCTGGATCCCCAACCACCTGCATCGACCGGGCCGGGGCATCCACATATGTGTCCAGCGGCATGACGGACAGGATCGCGCGCAGCGCTTCGGTCGCGCTGGCCCCGGCCAGACGTTCAATCCGGTTTGCACAGGATTCGGCCGGGAAGTTTGCATCTGCAATCACGAGTTGATCTCCGTGGCCCATGGCCCCGAGATGGCGCAACAGGTCCGGGGTCAGAACAGGGTCGATTCCGATAAGCATAGGGATGGGCCTTTCATTGGTGATGTGATTTTTCTCATTTTTGGTTGACGTACATCATGAACTACATCAACCTTTTGATCAGAGGGAGTCAACATGAACCGGGTGACGGCACAAGACGTTGCAAAAGCGGCTGGCGTGAGCGTGGCCACCGTCGATCGGGTGCTCAACGCGCGCAAGGGCGTCAGTGAGAGCACGATCGAAAAGGTCCATTCCGCGATGGATCAGCTCCATTTCGTGCGCAATCAGGCTGCCGCCGATCTCGCGCGGGGCAAGAGTTACCGGTTCACCTTCATCCTGCCGGCGGGCGAAACAACCTTTTTCAGAGATCTGTTGAGCGAAGTGGAAGCGGCAAAGACCGAAGCCTCCAAAAACCGGATCGACATCCGCGCGGTCACGGTTCCGCCCCTGAACCCGGAGGCGGTCGTGCACGCCATTGACGCTTTGGGGGATGATGTCGGTGACGGGCTGGCCCTTGTGGCGATAGAAAGCCAGATCGTGCGCGATGCGATAAACAAGCTGCGAAATCAGGGTGTTCGGATCGTGACGTTCATTTCTGACATCCCGAATTCGCGCCGCGATCGGTTCATCGGCATTGACAATGTGGCCGCGGGCCGGGTCGCGGCAAGCCTGCTCAAGAGGTTCATTTCCGCGCCATCGGGTGATGTTGCCGTGATCGCAGGTTCTGGCATCTTGCGCGATCACGTGGAGCGCCGCATGGGGTTCGAGCAGGTGATGCGCGCGGAATGCCCGCATCTCAACGTCCTGCCGTGGATCGAAGGCGAAGAGATGGCGGGCGTGGTCGAGGAAAAGCTGTCAAAGCTGCTGGCGTCCAATCCGAATATTGTCGGGCTATATAGCCTCGGTGGCGGTACGCGCGGCGTGATCGAAGCGATTGAGAGCGCAAAGACCAACATTCGGGCCGTCACGACCGAGCTTTCGGAACACACACGGGATGCCTTGATATCAGGCACGGTCGATGCTGTGCTTGTGCAGGACCCGGGTCATGAGGTTCGCAGCGCGGTACGCGTCCTCAAAGCCCTCACGGACAACGGGCCGATCAATGAAAATCAGGAACGGATCAGAATAGAAATCTTCATGCGGGACAATCTTCCGTAGGACAGGAATTGGTGAAAGGGTACAGGGGAATGAAAACGATCAAGGGGCCAGCGCTGTTTCTGGCGCAGTTCGCGGGCGATGAGGCACCGTTTGACAGCTGGGGGTCGATCACGAAATGGGCCGCGGATTGTGGTTACAAGGGCGTGCAGATTCCAAGCTGGGATGGGCGGTTGTTTGACCTCGACAAGGCGGCGGAGTCTGATGCCTATTGTGATGAGATCAAGGGCGTCGCGGCGGACAATGGCATTGAGATCACCGAGTTGTCGACGCATTTGCAGGGCCAGTTGGTGGCCGTGCATCCGGCCTATGATGATGCCTTTGATGGCTTTGCAGCCCCGCATGTGCGTGGCAATCCGGCAGAGCGGCAGGCCTGGGCCGTCGATCAGGTTAAAAAAGCACTGACAGCATCGAAAAACCTTGGCATTGGCGCGCATGCGACATTCTCCGGCGCGCTGGCGTGGCCCTACATGTATCCTTGGCCGCAGCGCCCTGCCGGGCTGGTTGAAACCGCCTTTGATGAACTGGCCAAACGCTGGACGCCCCTGCTCGATCATGCGGAAGAGTGCGGCGTTGATGTGTGTTATGAAATCCATCCGGGCGAAGACCTGATGGACGGTGTCACCTACGAGATGTTCCTAGAGCGGACGGGCAATCATGATCGTGCCTGCATGCTCTATGACCCGTCACATTATGTCCTGCAGTGCCTTGATTACATTGATAATATTGACATCTACAAAGATCGTATCCGGATGTTTCACGTCAAGGACGCGGAGTTCAATCCGACCGGTCGGCAGGGTGTCTATTCCGGATTCCAAAGCTGGGTCAATCGTGCGGGACGTTTCCGCAGCCTCGGTGACGGGCAGGTGGATTTCAACGCTGTTTTCTCCAAAATGGCAGCAAACGGGTTCGATGGCTGGGCCGTGGTCGAATGGGAATGTTGCCTCAAACATCCCGAAGACGGCGCACGCGAAGGGGCGCAATTCGTGTCCGATCACATCATTCGCGTGACCGAACGCGCCTTTGACGATTTCGCCGACGGCGGGACGGATGAGGAGGCGAACAAGCGCATGTTGGGGATTACGCGATGAGGGGTGTCTTGCGGATAATGCGGCGCGATGCGGTGGCGAGGCCTGAAGTCACAAAGGCATCGCATCGTGTCTGAGCTCAAAGTAAAAAACCTGCGGCGTGAGTTTGGCAGTGTGGTCGCGCTGGAGGATATGACCTTCGATGTCGCGGATGGCGAGTTTTTCTGCCTTTTGGGCCCGTCGTCATCGGGGAAAACCACGACGCTGCGTGCGATTTCCGGGCTTGAAGAGTTGAAAGCGGGCGAAGTTCGCTTTGACGGGCAGGATGTCACCCGTGCGCCGGTCCAAAATCGTGGCATATCCATGATATTCCAGACGTTTGCGCTTTATCCGCACATGACGGTGGAGGCCAATCTGGCCCATCCGTTGCGCCGTGACGGGGTGGCAACTGACGAGATCAAAAAGCGTGTCGGTGAAATCGCGGAGTTGTTGCGGGTGTCGCATACGCTCAAGCGCAAGACCACGACCCTGTCCGGTGGGGAGCAGCAGCGCGTGGCCATCGGCCGTGCCATCGTGCGCCGTCCACGGCTTTTGCTGCTGGATGAGCCGCTGACCAACCTGGATGCGAAGCTGCGCCATGAGATGCGCGCGGAGTTCAAACGTCTGCACCGCGAATTGGGCATGACGATGATTTACGCAACGCCCGATCAGCTTGAAGCGCTGACCATGGGCGAGAGGATCGGTGTGATCGAGAACGGGCGTGTGGTGGCGATTGGCACGCCGCGCGATCTTTATGCGATGCCCAACGACCTTTACGTGGCGCGCATGGTCGGCTCCCCGCCGATCAACATCCTGTCCGCGTCTACCCCGGATGACGGGCAGGTCCAACTGTCCTTTCTGAAAGCACCGGTGCATGCGCGCAGCGTTTTGTCGGGTCAGGATATTGCCGTCGGGCTGCGTCCCCAGGACATTGTTCTGGCTGAAGGGGGCACGGCGGCACGGGCGCGCTTCCCGGCCAAAATTCATCTGACGGAACCGCTGGGGGATGTGACGATCTTTGATGTGACGGTGCAGGACGTGGGCCTGAAAATGGTTCTGCGTGAAGAGGTTGCGGCGCAGTATTCGGTGGGTGACGAAATCGAAGTCGCTTTTGACCCCTCTGATCTGCACTTCTTTGATCGGGGCAGCGGGCGGCGTTTGGGCAGCGGATAAAAGCAAAAGAAAAGGTGAGCAGAGCAATAAAAACTCAAAAATTGACAACTAGTGGAGGAAGAAGAATGCGTACTTTAATGGGCGGATTACTGGGGGCGACGACCCTGGCCGCAGGATTGAGCGGAGCCCCGGCTCTCGCCGAAGACATCACCATCACCATGGCAGCTCCGGACTGGCCACCGACAAGGTTCATGCAGGAATATGCGGATCAGACCTATACGTCGCCGTCGGGTGCCAATGTGAAGCTGGAGATCGACTTCATCCCGTGGCCCAGTTTTTACGAGCGGGTGGCAGCATCGCTGACGTCGGGTGAGCAGAAATACCAGATGATCGTGACCGACAGCCAGTGGCTTGGTGCTTTCGTCGAGGGTGGATATTACTTGAACCTGACGGACCGGATCAAAGCGGACCCGGAATTGACGGCCATCATGCAGGATCTGCACCCGGCGCTTGTCTCTGCCTATTCGACCTATCCGCACAGAACCCGTGCGCAACTGGAAGAGGCGGGTGAAGTACCGGCACCGGGCGTCAATTACTACGGCTTCCCGCAGTTCCCCGATACCTATGTGACCTACTATCGCGAAGATATTTTCTGTCACGAAGGGGAAATGGCGGATTTTGAGGCCAAGTACGGCACAAATCTGCCCTGCACCTATGAGGACTGGCAGGATACGGACTGGACCAAATGGGGACAGATCGGTGAATTCTTCCAGCGCAAGAAAGGCGATATGCTCGCCGGGGAAACGCTGGACGACGATTTCTACGGCATCGCCTATCAGGCTGGCAAGGGATATGATTTCTCCACCATGCAGATCAACGCGTTTATCTGGCAGCAGGGTGGCGATATCTGGGACGAAACCAAAGCTCCCGAAGCGCAGGCCGAAGGTGTCGTGAACTCGGATGTCGCGGTCGCTGCCTTCGAAGAATACCTGTCCTATCTGCAGTACATGCCGCCGGTAGCGCAGACCGGGCAGATGGACATCTTCGTGATCCAGGATCTGTACATGCAGGGCAAGGTTGGTGCGATCATCGACTGGGTTGGCCTTGGTGAGCCCATTCTCGACCCTGACGCCTCAAAGGTGCATGACAAATCCGCCTTTGCACCGGCACCGGGCACTCGTCAGGCTGATGGCTCGATCGACCGGACCGGCAACATCGGCGGTCAGCCGTTCGTCCTGACAACATGGAACAGCGATGAGATCGTCGATGAGGCGCTCAACATTGTGAAGTGGTGGCTGAGCCCGGAAACACAGCTGGAAGCGGTCAAGAACGGTGGTCAATCCGGGCGCATGAGCGTCATGGCGGATCCACAGTACAACGATCTGCGCCCATGGAACCGTGCGCATGTGGAGATGATCGACTGGCAGAAAGACGTCTGGCACATCCCTGAGTTCTTCGAAATGCTGACTCAGCAGCAGGAAGAATTCGACAAGGCGATCACCGGTCAGATTTCGGCCAAGGAAGCGCTCGATGCGGTTGCTGAATTCCAGCAGGAATTGCTGGAAGACATCGGCATGATCGAGTGATCTGATAAGCGCAGAGCCCGGGCGCAATCCCGGGCTCTGGTTTCCAACATAACCCTTGTGAGGCAGTAGTTCATGGCAGATGCAGCAAACGGTAGGGGCGGTTTCGGCGCCTGGCTGTTGGACCCCAAAAGACGCGGTGCGCTTTTGGTCACGCCTGCAATCACGATCCTTTTCGTGATGAATATTTTCCCGTTGCTCTGGTCGTTCGGGCTGAGCTTTTTCAACTATAAAGCAAGTTCGCTGCGGGTGCCCTCGTTTCGCGGTCTGTCAAATTACGAACGCGTCCTGACGGATGACAAGGTTTGGGAAAGGTTCCAGACCACGGCGATCATTGTCGGGTCATCGGTCATTTTGCAACTGATCATCGGGTTTTTGCTGGCGCTGATGTTTGCCAAGGCATTCCCCATGCGGCGCATCGTTCTGATGCTTGTTCTGACGCCGATGATGTTGTCGTTTGTGTCGGTCGGCGTGTTCTTCAAACTGTTTTACGAACCGACCTTCGGGGTTGTCAGCTATCTGCTCAGCAATTTTTCCGATGAACGCTTTGTCGTGATGGGCAGCCCTGCCGGGGCCATCGCCGGGATCGTGATCGCGGATGCCTGGATGTGGTCGCCTTTCGTGATGTTGCTGGTTCTTGCCGGTCTCGTCAGCGTGCCCAAATACCTCTACGAGGCGGCCGAGATCGACCGCGCCAGTGCGTGGCGCCGGTTCTGGACGATCACCTTTCCCTATATCAAAAGCCTGCTTTTGCTGGCGGTTCTGTTTCGCACCATCGAGACGTTCAAGCTGTTTGATATCGTCTATATCATCACCGAAGGCGGGCCGGGCAGTTCGACCGAGACCATCGCGGTATATCTCTATCGCACGGCCTTTCAGTTCTTTCAGACCAGCCAGTCGTCTGCGCTGGCCTATATCGTGCTCTTCATCGTTGTCGTGATGACGAACCTTTATCTTTATACCGTCAACCGGCGCGCAGAGGAGGTCAACTGATGGCCCGTAGATATCGTGAGATCGGCAAGGCGGGCTGGGGATACACGCTGATTACCACGCTGGTCGGGCTGGTGTATTTCTCCCCCGTTCTGTGGATCATTCTGACTGCCTTCAAAACGCGGACCGATGCGCTGGCCGTGCCGCCAAAACTGTTCTTTACGCCGACGCTGGATAACTTCGTGTCGGTGTTTTACCGCTCGTCGATAACGACCGGGTCCAGTCAGGCCACTGACATGGCGCTCTATTTCTTCAACTCGATCTTTATCGCGGGCACCTCTGTGGGTCTTGCGCTGATCGTGGGAACATTGGCGGCCTATGCCTTCAGCCGTTACCCGCTGAAGGGGAATGACACCTATCTGTTTATCATCCTGACGACACGGATGATGCCGCCCATCGTTGTCATCATTCCGATCTTCCTGATGTTCCGCCTCTCTGGTCTTGCGGGCAGCTATTGGGGGATCATCCTGCTTTATACCGCCTTTAACATCCCGTTCTCGGTCTGGCTGGTGAAAAGCTTCTTTGATGAGCTCAACCCGGAAATCGAGGATGCCGCCCGTATGGACGGTGCGAGCGAAAGCCGGGTTTTCTTCCGCTTTTGCATCCCGCAAATTCTGGCCGGGCTGGCGGCGACATTCGTCTTTGGCCTGATCCTGACGTGGAACGAGTTCCTCTTTGCGCTGCTGTTGACGGGGGTTGAGACCCGAACCGTGCCGGTCGCAATGGCACGGACACTGGGCGGTGAGGTCGGCGTTGATTACGGCTTGCTTGCGGCCATTGTGACCTTGTTCCTGTTGCCCATCTTTTTCGTCACTTTCCTGCTTCAAAATCAGCTTTTGCGCGGTGTGACTTTTGGAACGGTGAAAAAATGACGATTGAACTGAAGAGTCTCACCAAACGGTTTGGTGCTTTGACGGCGGTGGATTCGATTGATTTCGATGTGGGCGATGGGGAGGTCTTGTGCCTGCTTGGCCCATCCGGCTGCGGGAAAACCACAACCCTGCGGATGATTGCCGGGCTGGAATACGCGACCGAAGGCGATGTTGTCCTGCAGGGCAAACGGGTCAATGAACTGGCGCCGCGGGACCGCAACGTCGCGATGTCGTTCCAGTTTTACGCGCTTTATCCCAGCCTGACCGTTGCGGAAAACCTCGCGTTTCCCTTGCATGCGGAAAAGATGTCGAAATCCGAAATCGACAGGCGCGTGCAAAAGATTTCCGATACCCTGCAACTGGGCAATATTCTGGGCCGCAGACCGGGGCAGCTTGCCGAAGGGGAAAAGCAACGGGTCGCGGTGGGGCGTTCCATCATCCGTGATCCCACGTGTTTCCTGTTTGATGAACCGCTGTCCCGGCTCGATGTGCAACTGCGCGAGGAAATGCGCGGCGAGATCAAAGAGGTGTTGCAGGACCTCAGCCGTCCGACCGTCATTGTGACCCATGACCAGCTCGAAGCGCTGACCATGGCCGACCGGATTGCGGTGATGCGCGATGGCCGGATCGAACAGGTGGACACGCCGCACAATGTGTTCCAGCGGCCCAGCAATCTGTTTGTGGCCGGGTTTATCGGCACACCGCAGATGAACCTGCTGCCAGCGACGCTGACCGACCTCAAAGGAGACGGGGTTGCGGAATTCGCGGTTGAGGGTGATCAAAGCATGGTCATTGAGGTGGATCGCCGTGTTGAGGAACTTGCGCGCGGGGCCAAGGTGACCCTTGGCATCCGCCCCCGCAACCTTGAGATCAGCCGCGAACCTTCTGCGGATGGCCTGTCGACAAAGATTGATATGGTCGAACCGATGGGGGCAGAAACGCTGGTGCACCTCAAGGACGGGCACCATGATCTGCGGCTTGTAACGGATTGGCGCGTGCCACTCGCGGAAGGGGACCATGTGCATACAAAGTTCCCGCCCAAAATGACGCATATCTTCACCGAAGACGAACAACTATTGAGGACAAAATGACCGCATCACAGGCAAAACTTGC
The DNA here is from genome assembly GCF_000014045.1 of Roseobacter denitrificans OCh 114. NCBI lineage: Bacteria > Pseudomonadati > Pseudomonadota > Alphaproteobacteria > Rhodobacterales > Roseobacteraceae > Roseobacter > Roseobacter denitrificans. Next base: position 3,749,517 of record NC_008209.1, on the reverse strand, counting down.
TGAACGTCTCATCATCGGTTTGTGCGTTCTGTCCATTCTGGCGATCTTTCAACCGTTTTCACTGACGCTGTTTTCCATCGGCTGCGTGACCGTGGTGATTGGCGCGCTCGTGTTCAACCTTGTGCCATTTTGCCGGGAAGGGGTTCCGGCGCGCAAACTTCTGAATGTGTTCATAATCGTGCTGATCGTGCTGGGCGTGGCGGCGGCGCTGGGGATCGGCACGGCTTTTCTTTACGTTGAATATCTGGGATCGCTGAGATGAGCGGCCGGTTTGATGTCTCTGTGGTCGGGCTCTATATCCTCGATATTCTCGGGCGTCCGGTCGAAAGCATCCCGGAAGGGGGCAATGTCGAATTCATTGAAGAGATACGTCTCACCGTCGCCGGGACCGCTGGCGGGACCGTGGTCGATCTGGCCAAGCTGGGTCTCAAATGTCAGGCGGTCGGGGCCGTCGGTGACGACGAAAAGGCGGATTTCGTACTGAACCATATGGCGCGGGCAGGCATTGATTGCCGCCTGATGCAGCAGCTTGAGGGTGTTGAAACCTCCGCCACGATTTTGAATGTGCGCGCCAACGGCGAACGCCCGGCCCTGCATTGCCGGGGTGCGTCCGATCATTTTGATGTCTCGCCCGACCAACTCTCAGAGGTGTTGAATTGCCGGTTTCTGCATCTTGGCGGTACCGGGCTTTTGGCCAGGATGGATGGGGAGCCATCGCGCCGCTTGCTGCAGGCCGCCCAGGAGGCAGGCTGCGTCACCACATGGGATCTGGTCGGTGCCGGGCCTGATACATGGCAATTTGTCGAACCGTTGCTGCCCCATATCGACTATTTCATTCCCTCCATCGAGGAGGCGGAAATCCTCTCTGGTGTCAGCGGTGTTGAGGATAACATCGCCTTTTTCCAAAGCCGGGGGGTCAAGTGTTGCGTGCTGACCATGGGGGGCGACGGGTCCATGATCGCACAGGGAAATGACCGTGTGCATGTTCCGGTCTATGATATCGACGTGGTCGACACGACCGGATGTGGCGATGCCTATACGGCGGGCTTCATCGCCGGGCTGGCGGATGATCGCTCGCTTCTTGAGTGCGGACATCTGGGCACGGCGGCGGCGTCACTTGTCGCATCGGGTCTTGGGTCTGACGCCGGGATCATTGATCGCGCGCAGACCGAGGCCGCGATGGCCGCATGGCGCGCGGCCTGAGCATCGACGCTCAGGCGTGCCTCAAAAGAGCGCGATGCGCCGCACCGAAATATCCGCCTCATGATCGCGGCCAAAGGCGACAATGGCGATGCTGATGATTTCTTCGGGGTCAATGCTCTCGCTCAGATGTGCGTGAGATCGCTCAAAACTGTCCAGCGACAACTGCACCTTTTGCCATGAGGTGCAAGCTTCGAAACTTTCGCCGTAATAGTACCATGGCCTGCTCATCTCGGACGTTCTGATAAACAAATAGTAGCGCTGATCGTTTCCGCGCACATCCATCTCGATCCCGGTGGTTGCCGCGGGCAGGCCATCGCGCAGCAGACGGCGTACTTGAATAAAGCCACCGTTGAACACCGTGCTGACAGTGCCGGTCAACCGGATGCCGGGCTGGCCATCGATCATGGCCACGACGGCACCACCGTCAGAGACACCGCCCATCACCGTATCCGCCGCATACTGCCAGCGTTTCGACGCGCCGTCGCCGAAGTCTTCGAGAACCATGTCATCTGCGGCGGCCGTCGCGCTTAGTCCCACGGCAAGCAATGCCGCCCATGCCAATCCCCGTATTCCGCGCATTTCATCCCCTTTCGAAGTCGTCCTTTCGAAAAAGATAGCGCGCCGATGTGCGCGGTCGACCCGCGCGATCGGCTCAAAGGCGCGGGCCGGCTCAGGCCTCGGATCAGCTTGCCGCTTCCCACCGTCCGCTGTCGGCAGACCGCAGCACGGCATCCGTGACCCTGTCGGTCTTCAGCGCGTCGGCAAAGGTTGGCGCGGCGGGCATTCCGTCAAGACCCATGATGAAATCCGCCGCCTGATGCGTGAAGCTTTCATCATAGCCGATGGACAGGCCGGGCACCCACCATTTGTCCATGTAAGGGTGATCGCCATCGGTCACATGTACCGACCGCCATCCCCGTGTCCTGCCGTCATCGCGGTGGTCAAAGTACTCAAGGCGGTGCAGATCATGCAGATCCCAGAACAGCGAGCCATGTTCGCCGTTGATCTCAAGCGTATAGAGCGCCTTGTGACCCCGCGCGTAGCGGGTCGATTCAAAGGTCGCCAGCGATCCATTGGCAAACCGCCCCATGAAGGCGCAGGCATCGTCAATGCCAACCGGTTCGACCTTGCCCGTCAGCGCGTGTTCGCGTTCCTTGACGAAGGTTTCCGTCATGGCAGTCACGCTGTCGATCCCCCCGTTCAGCCACATTGCCGTATCAATGCAATGCGCCAGCAGATCGCCAGTCACACCGCTGCCCGCCACGGATTTATCGAGCCGCCAGAGCCCTTCTCCCCCCTGCGGCAGGTCTTCGGAAATCGTCCAGTCCTGCAGGAATTTGGCGCGATAATGGAAAATCCGGCCCAGATCGCCGTTGTCGATCATCTGCTTGGCCAAGGTCACGGCAGGAATACGGCGGTAGTTGTACCAGACCATATTGGCAACACCTGCCTTTTCGACCGCATCCACCATCTTCTGGCTTTCAGCGGCGGTCCGGCCCAGTGGCTTTTCACACATCACCATCTTACCGGCTTCTGCGGCGGCAATCGCAATCTCCATATGCATGTTGTTTGGTGCCGCGATGTCGATCAGGTCGATGTCATCGCGCGCCACGAGGTCTTTCCAATCCGTCTCAACAGAGCCGTAGCCCCAGTTCTGCGCGAAGGCTTCGGCGCGGTCACGGTCGCGCGCGCAGATGGCGGTGAGTTCCGGCTGACGGGGCAGATCAAAGAAACGCGGGGCGGTCAGGAAAGCGTTGGAATGTGTGCGCCCCATGAAACCATAGCCGACCATGCCAATTCTGAGTTTGGGTTTTGTCATTTCTGCCTCCTTATGCCTGCCAGCCATGGGTGTTGCGCACCGCGATCATGGCGGCCAGAATGTCGTTCCACGTTTGCTGATCCTCTAGAACCGCATTGGGGAACATACACCCGTCCCAGCAGATGTGCTGCATCGCCTCGGTTGGTGTTCCATCCGCGTTGTTCAGCCAGAACCCTGCGTGTTTGACGATATCGAGCCTGCCATTCGGGTCCGTTGCCAGACAGTGCCGGCCCGTCTTGTCGTGGCTGCCGCTGCCATGCACGGTGCCGTCGTTCTGGGCGACGTGAAAATCAATCGTCCAGGGTCTGAGCGCGTCCGTGATTGTTTTCAGCGCCACGTCCAGTTCGGCAGGGTCTTTCCAATCATACCCTTCCGGCAGCAGCCGGTGTTCCGGCGCATTGTAGCCCAGAGCATAGAGCATCGTATGGGCAAGGTCTGCCTGAAACCCGAATGTCCCGGGGCGATCCACCGCCTCCAGAAGGTCCAGCATGTGTTTCCAACTGTGCATGCCACCCCAGCAGATTTCGCCTTCAGCGGCGAGCTTTTCGCCATGGTCGGCGGCAATGTCACAAGCCTGACGCATCGTTTCGGCCATTTTCGCCGTGTTGCCTGCCGGGTCCTCTGCCCAGCTTGCCACATCCGTTGCGGTATCCACGCGAATGACGCCACTGTCGCGCACGCCAAGGTCACGCAACCGCCCCATGATCCGGCAAGACTGGCGCACCGCGTTCAGAAACGCCTGACGGCCTTCGCCCTCATCCATGGCCGAACCACCCCCGACGGGGGGCCAGACGGGCGCCACGGCAGAGCCGATCTTCAGACCCCGACCGCCGACATTATCCGCAAGCGCCTTGATGGTATCCTCGTCGGCATCAATCGGCGTGTGCGGATCGGCAAGAAACAGGTCGACCCCGTCAAATTTCACCCCATCGACCTCGGCGGCTTGCGTCAAGTCCAGCATTCTGTCGAGGCTGATCGGCGGTTCTTCGTCGCCTTTGCCAACCAGTCCCGGCCACATCGCATTGTGCAGCTTGGGATATGTTTGAGTTCCCATGATACCCTCCCCGGTTTTTGGTGTTCGGGTGTCATGCTGGCATAACTCTGAGCAAAAGTATTCATTTTTCTGACGTGCGCTCATCATAAATAGCTTTGGATATTCCTCATTTACGCAGTATAACCCTCAGGACTGGGCATCCTTAGGGGGGAGACGCGTTGTGAAAATTGGATTCTGCATGTTGCTGTGGACGACCTCGGTGGGGCAGGAGCACAAGGCGCTTCTCGCTGATCTCAAGAAAACCGGCTATGACGGGGTGGAAATCCCCATCTTTTCCGGAACGCCTGATGATTACGCGCAAATCGGCAAGATGCTGGATGAATTGGGCCTGGGGCGCACCGGAATTTCGGTTGTACCGACGCTTGAGATGAACCCGCTCAGCGACGATGCTGAGGCGCGCAAGGCGGCTGTGGACTACCTCAAATGGTGTGTCGATTGTACGGCGGCGCTGGGGGCGGATGCGATCGGGGGGCCTTTGCACCAGACGCTGGGGCATTTCACCGGCGCGGGACCGACCGGGGCAGAGTTTGACCGGGCGCGCGAGGTCCACCGGCAGGTAGGTGATCATGCCAGCGCCAATGGCGTCACAATCGCATTGGAGGCGGTGAACCGGTTTGAAACCTATTTCGCCAATACGATGGACGATCTGTGCGCCTATACCACATCGCTGGATCACCCCGCGATCAAGACAATGTACGACACTTTCCACGCCAATCTGGAAGAGCGTGACCCGATTGATGCGTTTAGGCGCAATGCCGACAATATCGTACATGTGCATATTTCCGAGAATGATCGCGGCGTGCCGGGGCGCGGGCATATCCCCTTTGCCGAGACCTTCGCGGCGATCAAGGCGTCGGGCTATGACCGTTGGCTGACGATCGAAGCCTTTGGACGCGGCTTGCCCGAACTTGCGGCGGCAACGCGTGTCTGGCGTGATTTTGCGGAAAGCCCCGAGGCATATTATCGCGATGGCTATCGCTGTATCAGAGAAGGATGGGACGCGGCATGATGGATTTTTCAGGACAGGTGGCCGTTGTCACCGGCGGTGCGCAGGGGATTGGCCGCGCGGTCTGTGAAGTGTTGCGCAGGCAGGGCGCGCGCATTGTCATCTGGGATGCGGATGAGGGTCTGGCCCAGCAGACGGCCGCTGAACTGGGGGACGACAGCAGTGCGATTGGTGTCGATATTTCTGATTGGGACAGTGTCTGTGCGGCGCGCGATGCAACGCTGGCTGCTGCGGCGCGCATTGATGTCGTGGTGAATTCTGCCGGCGTTGCGGGAATGAATGCCACCGTCGAGGACTATCCGGTGGAAGAATTCGCCAAGATCGTGGCGATCAACCTGCTCGGTACGTTCCACGTCAACAAGGCGGTTGTGCCTTCCATGCGGGATGCGAAATACGGACGGATCGTCAATATCGCCTCAGTCGCAGGCAAGGAGGGGAACCCCAATGCCTCCGCCTATTCAGCGTCAAAAGCGGGTGTGATCGGTTTCACCAAATCGCTGGGCAAAGAGCTGGCAGACCTTGATATCGCGGTGAATTGCGTCACACCTGCGGCAGCGCGCACCCGTATTTTCGATCAGATGAGCCAAGAGCATATTGACTACATGCTGTCGAGAATCCCGCGCGCGCGCTTCCTTGAGGTGACTGAGGCCGCCGAGATGATCGCCTGGCTTGTGTCGCGCGAAAACAGTTTTACCACCGCTGGTGTGTTCGATCTGTCCGGCGGGCGGGCAACCTATTAAAGCGTCATGCGAAAGGTCTCGACCACGTAACGCTGCCTCAAATCAAGGTTTTCAACGCGTTACGTGGTTCAGGCATTTCGTCAGTTGCTCCAGACGGGCCTCAGGCTGCCGCAGGATGACGTGCGGCAGCCCAGGAGATTATTCCGCCGGTTCGGCTGCTTTTACGCCGCGGCTGTCTTTCTCCGCCGAGTAAATCTCCTGCGCGGTTTCCACGGCCTTGGCATGGACCGCCGCCAGTTCGGGGCGCATCTTTTGGGCCCGCATGGCGGCATTCATCGTGGAGTGGTGCTGGCCCTGGAAGTGCGGGAAGACTTCACGTGCAATCAACTCATAGCTTCTGCGCGTGGCATCAAAGTTCGCCCAGTTGTGCGCCAGCATCAGATAGGCACCAAACCCGCCGTTGGATTGCTTCCACAAACGGTCGATCTGCGCCCTGCACATCTCCGGCGTGCCGATTGCGCCAAAGCCGCTGTCGTTGATGAAATCAATCATCTCCTTGGCGTTCTGGCCTGGCATGGACATCTGCGGGAAGGCGGCGATTTCCTGGAAATAGTGGAACCAGTGTTCAATCCCGTATTCCACATCGCGGCGCGCCTGTTCGGCGGTTTCCGCGATATGACACAGGCCCACGAGCCGCCATTTTGAGCGGTCCACCTGTTGCTTGTGATGGCGCGCTTCTTCCTCGATCACGTCCCAATGCAGGGCAAGGGCATCGAACCCGGCGGCCGTTGTCGCCCCGATGGAAATCAACCCGGTCCCATATTTTCCGGCCAGTTTCGGCCCGGTTGGCGAGGCAACGGCGGCAGTGGCCAGATCAAAGTTGGAATAGGGCCGCAGGTGCAGGCGGGCATCTTTCAACGTCCAGCGGTCGTTCTCGAAGTTCACCGGTTCGTCAGAGCGCAACAGACGTGTGATGATGTCCAGCCCATCTGCCAGCAATCCACGGGTGTCTTTCTGGCTCAGCCCGATCATGGCGGCGTCGGTTGGCAAGGATCCGGGCCCAAGGCCCAGCATGGCGCGGCCGCGTGTCAGGTGATCCAGTTGCACGATCTTTTCAGCGACCCAAAGCGGGTTGTGATAGCTGACGGAGACGACACCCGTGCCCAGCTTGATCCGCCGGGTGCGCGGTGCGGCACTGGCGATCATCAGTTCGGGACTGGCGGATATCTCGGACCCGGCGGAATGGTGTTCGCCAAACCACACCTCATCATAGTCGCATCGATCCAGCCATTGCACCAGTTCGAGGTCTTGCTCCAGCGCCAGTGTCGGATTGATACCGGGCTTGTGAAACGGTGCCAGAAAAATTCCAAAACGCATTCGGTCGTTCATTCATGGTCCTCCCTTGATCGCCGCCTGCAAAAGAGGGGCGGCGTGGACGGATGTTAACGGCATAGTTGAAATGGTCAAAATCTTTTCAGGGACGTTCTGGATGGATCTTTGGTATCGGGTGTTGGCCGTGTTGGAGATGAGAGCGGTCAAAAGCCCGCGATCCTGACCGGAAATGAGTGCCATCGCCGGGACAATCCCCGGCGCAAGACTGCCGTATTTCATTCCAGTATTTGGGTCAGTATCCAAGCCCGTCGGCAATTGCGTCGATCAAAAGCGCATGTGTTGCTGCGCGGTCAACTCCGGCAGGGTCTGTGCAGATCGGGTCTTCTCCTTCCTCTTCCAGCATTTGGACGGCCCCCGTTTTGCAGGTGCTCAAAAAGGTGAAATGATGCGCTGAAGCGATTTCGATGTAACGGGCATCGGGCAAGCGTCGGGCCAGATCATTGCCATTTGGCCCTACATCGGCCGCCGCCAGACGATCCGCATCGCCCAGATTGATCAACGTGATGCCGGGCAGCGCAGTGGCGAGGCTGGCAGGGTCAGCGGAGCCGCCAAACCCCGGGTCGATGATCACCGCGCCGCTGATGCGCCGGTCGCGGGTATCTGCGTCAAAGCCGGGATAGTCGGCAAACCGCACACCCCCGAGCTGGAAAAAGGTGCAATCGGCGGCCTCTGGCTCCGTTGCGCAGTTTTCATCCTGCCATGCGCCGATGAATCGCACCCCGGCCAGCCCAAGCGACGTCGCCCCCCCAAGCGAGAAACCAACGGTGCTGATCCTGTCCCGGTCGATGTGGCGCGCGAAGGCAGGATCCGCAAGGATCATGTCCAGCGCTGCCGACAGATCGGAGGCACGCGCTTCAAGATCGACAGAGCGGCGCGGTGAGCTGTCCCCGCTGGTGGAGCCGGGATGATTGACCGCAAGCACCATCGCCCCGCGATCCACCAGACCGCTTGCCAGCCAGCCCAGCGTTTGCGCATTGCCGCCCGACCCGTGGGACAGCAGGACAAGCGGGTGTTGGCCCTGCGCAACCGCAGGACCAATAAAGGCAAAGCTCGGCTCGAAAATCGGGCCGTCCCCGACAGGGGCGCGGTAGGTTGGATTGGCCGCAGGATACCAGATCGACGCTGCAACCGGGGTCGCGCGATGGGCCGCGAACAGATCAAACCGGTCATAACCGGGCAGCATATCCGCCGCGGCGGCATATGCGTGCGACAAGGACAAAAGCGACAAGAGTGCGATACGTTTCATGGGAACCTCCGTTGATGAACGTTGTTGCCCTGATGCGCCAGATCGCGCTCGGCCCGCGTCCTATATTCGGGATTGAGGTCGCCATGATCCGGATTTCGGATAAAAGGGGCTCATGCCGATGTTGCCCATACCCGCCTTCGTGGCGCTTGTTCTTGCCTATCTTGCTGTGCGTCGTTTCCTTGCGCAGGGCAGGCCGGTGCTGGTCATATTTTTGCTGGCCTGTGCCGTGCAATCCTGTCTCGTGGCGCTGGTCCATGGGTATGGTGTGGAATGGTTGCGTCCGGTCCTGCCGGTGAGTGCGGTTGCGATCCCGCCATTGGCATGGATAGCCTTTCAGGATGCCTTGATCGCGCGCTTGCCGGGGCACAAGCTGTTCCTGCATGCTGCTGCACCGGCCTTTGCGCTGTTCTGTCGCCTCTTTGCCCCCGAAACGCTGGATGTGGTCGTGCCGGCGATCTTTGCGGGCTACGGCGCTGCGATCCTCTGGCGCATCAGCACATTTTCCGACATGCCGCTCGCACGGCTGGAGGCCGCAGAAATGCCCGCCATGATCTGGAAAGTCCTCGGTTGGGCGCTGATCGGTTCTGCTCTCAGTGATGTTCTGATCGCGCTGGCTTTCATGACCGGTCACGACGGCTGGACGGGCTGGATGATCACCGCCTCGTCATCGCTCGCGCTGTTGTTGCTGGGCTTGCTCAGCGGCAGCGCGGCAGCATCTGGTGCGGAAACCGATGTGGCCGCGCCGCGCGCAGTGCCCGCGCAGGCGTTTACGGAGGAGGATCATGCAATCCTGAAGCGCCTCGAAGGGTTCCTGTCGCGAGAGCCTTTGCATCTGGACCCGAATCTGAACCTGACGCGCCTTGCACGGCGTTTGCATCTGCCGGAAAAGCGGCTGTCCGCAGCCGTCAACCGCGCCACGGGGTCCAACGTTTCACGCTATATCAATGCCTGGCGCATCCGCCATGCCTGTCGCCTGATTGAAGCAGGGTCCTCCGTCACCGATGCGATGCTGGGGAGTGGCTTCAATACCAAATCCAACTTTAACCGGGAGTTTCGCCGCGTGACCGGGGTTGCGCCATCTGCGTGGCGGGGTGGCGCGGATGCAGCACCTGCCGTGACAGAAATATCTAGATCGCGCAAATCCATGTGATAGGCGCAGCTTGCCTGCGGATCATGCAAGGCGGCGATCTTTCAGACCGAGTAAGAAGCGCCATCAATATCACCGACCCAGCCCCATAGTGCGAGCAATGGCTCATCCGACGTGATGATCCTGTGCGGCTGCTGTGATTTATGGTGCACGAAATCACCCGGTGCCCGGGGGCCGGGCGGTTCATCCTCGATGCCCCAGCAAGCGGTGCCTTTGAGGATCAGATACAACTCCGCTGCGGCGTGCTGGTGTTTGGGGTAGTGAAAACCACCCGTCTGTATCAACAGGCCAATCCGTATATCGGGGGCTGGAAACATGCCGTTTGGGCCGATCAATTCGGTGACCGCGAGCTTTTGCGCCGCTGGCTCAGGCAGTTTTCCAAACCCCGCCTGCCGCCAATGCAAATCGTCGCGACAGCCGGCCAGATGCGACATGAGATCGGACTGCGGGTCTGACAGTAGCTCAGGCAAGATGTGACAGGCTGGGACGGTTGCCGGGGGCAATGTGGGCGGGTGTGATTGATCCACAGCCAGTGCGGCACTGATGCGGCGGGCAATTTCGATGTCATGGCGGCGGACCACTGCGGCTGCGGTCTGCATGAATGCGACCAGCCGGCCAGCGGCGCGCGCAGTGGGTGTGCGCGCGCCTGTCATGCGGCGCGTTGCATGAGCGCTGAGCGGATGCGGGTATGCATTTCCAGGACCGCGCGGCCGAGCGGCAGCCCCTTTGCGGTGATCACGGCGAGGTCATTGTCGATGCGCGGAACGAACGGACGCCACACAACATTGTCCTGCAAATCCGCCTTGCCGTTGATCGGGTCAAGGATCGCGACATAGTCGCCGGCAGCCACGAGGTTGCGCGCAATTGCAAAGTAATAGGCGGTGGCGTTGCGTGTGATGACGGTGTTGCTGTCGGCCAGAAGCGTTTCAAGCTGACGGTCAATCTGGTGATCGCCGGTAATGCTGACAACGGAGCGCCCGGCAAGGGACGTGGGGTGTATCACCTCCTGCGCGGCAAGCGGGTCGTCCTTGTGAACCGCGCAGACACATTCAAAGTTGAAGATTTCCGCATGAAGCCCCGCCACCGGCACAGGCAGGTCAATGAGGCCGATATCGATCTGATGACCGGCAACCCAAGTGGCGATCTGGCGCGAGGAATGGACCTTGATATCCGTCTTGATATTGGGGTGATCTCGTTGGAACGACGCCAGCAGTTGCGGCAGAAAGTTGAACGCGAGCACACCATTCGTCGCGATGCTGATGTGACCGGTCTGGCCTGAAAGAATGCCTGCCGCGCGCTGTTCCACCAGCGAAATCGCCTGCAAGCCCTTCATGACCTCTTCATGCAGCAGCATCGCTTCGGTCGTTGGCGTGAAAAACCCGCGTTCGCGGTGAAACAGACGAAACCCGAGGTCTGCCTCGAAGTTACTGAGCGCGATGCTGACGGCGGGTTGCGTCAGGTTGAGCTTTTCAGCCGCGCGGGACACGGAACCTGCCTCGATCAAGGCGTTGAACACTTCCATGTGCCGGAGCTTCATCGTGCCCACTAGGTCGCTTTTTGCATAAGTGAATCGAATACTTTGATAATTGATTTTAAATTGATTTAATCTCTTCTTGTTTCTAACGTCAACGGGCAGATCCTTTTTCGAAAGCGTGCGCATACATCCCGCGGCGCGATTGATAAGGGCAACCGGGCGTTTGGGGGAGCGTGAGATGGCGTCGATCACGGTGTTCGGGCGGGAGTGCAAGGACAGTTCGTTCTGGCTTGACGGCTTGCCAGCGCTGCCTGTCTTGCCGGATACACCGCTGAAAACTGTCGATGTTGCCATCATCGGTTCGGGATACACGGGCATGCATGCGGCCATCGAAACGGCGCGGGCGGGGCGTTCGACCATGGTTCTGGATGCGCAAGACCCCGGCTGGGGGTGCAGCACTAGAAACGGCGGCCAGATCAGCACCAGCATCAAACCGTCCCTCGAAAAGCTGACGGCCAAATACGGGGCGGCGCGCGCGCGCGCGATCCGCAAGGAGGGGGAGGCCGCACTTGAATGGATCGGTGATTTCGTTGCGACGGAGGGGCTTGCGTGCGATTTCCTGCGCAGCGGCCGGTATCATGCCGCACATACGCCCGCCCATTACGAAGAAATCGCGCGCGGTGCAGAAACCCTGAACCGGACAGAAGGGATCGAGGCCTTTGCCGTGCCCCGTCAAGAACAGCGCCGCGAGCTTGGATCGGACACCTACCATGGAGGTGTGGTCTACCCGCGCCATGCGGCCATCAATCCGGCGAAATACCATCGCGGCCTGTTGGCTTTGGCGCAGGCAGCCGGGGCGCATATCGTCGGGCATTGTGCGGTAACTCAAATCAGGCGAGACGCTTCCGGTTTTGTACTCGCGACCGCAAAAGGGCAGGTGTGCGCGCGCGATGTGGTCGTGGCAACCAACGGCTACACAGGCGGCGTGACCCCGTGGTTGCAGCGCCGCGTCATTCCGATTGGCAGCTATGTGATCGCAACGGAACCCTTGCCGCGGGACCTCGTGCGCGAGCTTTTCCCGACCTTCCGGATCGCCAGCGATACGCGCAAGGTCATCTATTATTATCGCCCGTCACCGGATGGCACACGCGTGCTCTTTGGAGGGCGTGTGTCTGCCAATGAAGCCGATGCCGCAGTCAGCGGGCCAAAACTCTTTGCCGATATGTGTCGGATCTTTCCACAACTTGCGCCATACGGGATCACCCATTCATGGACAGGGCAGGTGGCCTATACGTTCGATGAACTTGCTCACACCGGCACGCATGATGGGGTGCATTATGCCATGGGCTACTGTGGGTCGGGTGTTTCCATGGCCAGCTATCTGGGCAAACGGCTGGGGCAAAAGGTCCTCGGCAAGCCGGAAGGGGTAACGGCCTTTGATGGTCTGACGCACCCGACGCGCCCGTTTTATACCGGGAAGCCGTGGTTCCTGCCTGCGACCGTTGCATGGTATCGCAGACAGGACCGGATTGAGAGTGAACGTGCCGCTGCATCATCTTAGGGCAAGAAGGCGCGGCGGCCATGATGCCGAGTCGCCCCGCAAAACGAAAACAACAAGGAGGAAAATCATGAAAAGAACACTTGGTTTGACACTGGCCGCAACATTGCTGAGCACCGCCGCGCATGCACAGGAAAAGACCGTTACGGTTGCATCGTGGGGCGGGTCATATCAGGAGGCGCAAAGCAAAGCGCTCTTTGAACCGGCGGCTGCAAACACGGGCATCGTGGTGAAACAGGAAACCTATGGCGGCATGTCTGACGTGCGCCTGCAGGTTTCATCCGGTGCCGTGTCCCTTGATATTGTGGCCAGCGGGTCAGGTTCTGCCGCGCGTGCCGCTGCTGAGGGGCTTCTGGAGAAGCTTGATTACAGCGTGATTGATGTCTCGAATTTCTACGAGGGCCTCTACACGGATTACTGTGTCGGTGGGGATGTGTTTTCCACCGTCTATGCGTGGAACACGCAAACCTACGGCGATGACGGCCCACAAAGCTGGGCGGACTTTTTCGATGTGGAAAAATTCCCGGGAAAGCGTGCGTATCGCAACAGGGTCGCCGGCGCGCTTGAGCCTGCCATGATGGCGCTGGGCGTGGCACCTGAGGATGTTTACAAGGAGCTGGATTCTGAAGAAGGGATCGAACGCGCGCTGGACAAAATCCGCGAGCTCAAGCCGAACATCGACGTGTTCTGGTCCTCCGGTGCACAACAGGCACAGCTTATGAAGGACGGTGAGGTTGACATGACCACCGGCTGGAACGGGCGGTTTGACAATGCCGCCAAGGACGGTGCGCAGGTCAAATACAGCTTCAATCAGGCGCTGTTGGATTACGACTGTTTTGCAATCCCGCTTGGTGCGCCCAACAAGGATGTGGCGATGGAATTCCTCGCCGAGATCTCAAAACCTGAGTATCAGGATGATCTGCCTACCTACATTACCTACGGTCCCACCAATAAAGCCGCCTATGAAACCGGTGTGATCACGGCGGAAATGGCGGCGGGCCTGCCATCCTCGCCTGAAAATGCCGCGATGCAGCTGCCGGTTTCGTTGGAATGGTACGCAAAGTGGGAAACCATCGCGGATGAGATGTATCAGGAAATGCTGACTGAGTGATCACAGTCGCCCATACCATGATCTGCGGGCCGTATCGCGGCCCGCAGAATGACCTGAGGAACAGAATTTGAACAACGCACTGCCCATCACGGCCCGGCATGTGACCAAAACCTACGGGTCGGTGCATGCGCTTGATGACGTGTCGCTGGATGTCAAAAGCGGCGAATTCCTGACCCTGCTGGGGCCATCGGGTTCCGGGAAAACCACGCTGTTGATGGTTCTGGCGGGGTTCACACGTCCCGACAGCGGCAGTCTGAAATTCGGCGACGAAGAGGTCATCCGCACCGCCCCCCACCTGCGCGGTGTGGGCATGGTGTTTCAGAACTATGCGCTCTTTCCGCATATGACCGTGGCCGGGAATGTGGGCTATCCGCTCAGGCTGCGTAAAACACCTGCGGCTGAAATCGCGCGGCGGGTCGAAGAGGCACTGGAGACGGTGCAACTGGGCGGTTTCGGGGCGCGGCGCATTGATCAACTCTCCGGCGGGCAAAAACAGCGCGTCGCACTGGCGCGTTCCATCGTGTTTGAGCCGCGCATCCTGTTGATGGACGAACCCCTGTCTGCGCTGGATAAAAAACTGCGCGATCAGATGCAGATCGAATTGCGCAGCCTGCACGAAAAGCTGGGCATGACGACCGTCTATGTGACCCATGATCAGCGGGAAGCGCTGACGATGTCGGACCGCATTGCGGTGGTAAACCACGGCAAGATCATGCAACTGGCCACGCCACGGCAGCTCTATGATTTTCCGGCCAACCGGTTCGTGGCGGATTTCATTGGTGATTCCACCTTTTTGCCGGTGGAGCGGCGGGGCAATCAGATCACATATGCCGGGATGGCGCTGAAATACGCGGGCGATGTGCCATCTGCAGGGCCGCTGCTGTTGATGATCCGCCCGGAACGGCTGCGCCTTGCTGCGGCATCTGAGACTGCGAATGTTTTTCAGGCCAGCGTGTCCAATGTCGTTTATCAGGGCGACAGCTACCTGATGTATGCAACGCTTGCCGATGGCACCGACATCAGCCTGCGGGGCGGTGTCCGTGGCGATATCGTCGCGCATTTGCCAAGCGTTGGTGATCCGGTCGCCCTGTCGCTTGAAGCGGCCGATACTGTGTTGATCAGCGCTGATGACTGACGCGTCCCTCGATCCCCATCAATGCGAAGGCTTGCGGCGGGACGGCGCGCTGGAGCGGCTGAAGCTCTTTGGTCTCAGTTCGCCTGCGCTGTTGATGGTGCTGGTTGTTCTGGTAATCCCGTTGGGGTGGCTGTTCTATGTCTCCTTCATCGGGGCGGACGGGCAATTTTCGCTGGAAAACTACGAACGCATGATCAAGCGCAAATCCTATTCCAGGATTTTCGTGACGACCTTTCAGGTCAGCCTGCTGACCACGGGCTTGTGCATTCTGATCGGCTATCCTCTGGCCTATTTCATGTCACAACTGCCAAACCGCTGGGCAAACCTTGCCTTGATCACGGTGCTGGTGCCGTTCTGGACATCGCTGTTGGTGCGGACATATGCGTGGCTGGTGCTTTTGCAAAAGCAGGGGCTGGTCAACCAATGGGCCATTTCGCTGGGGCTTTGGGACGAGCCGATCAAGATGGTTCACAATATGACGGGCACCCTAATCGGAATGGTGCATATCATGCTGCCTTTCCTGATCCTGCCCGTCTACAACGCGATGAAGGCGATTGACCACGACTACCTCAAGGCCGCCGCCAATCTCGGCGCGAGCCCACGCCGCGCGTTCTGGACGGTGTTCTTTCCGCTGTCGATCCCGGGGCTGTTGGCCGGGTCGTTGATGGTGTTCATCTTGTGCCTTGGGTTCTTTGTAACCCCTGCCGTTCTTGGCGGCGGCAAGGTGATCATGGTGTCGATGAAGATCGTGTCCAATATCGAGTTATTCGTGAACTGGGGCGCTGCGAGCGCGCTGGGTGTTGTGCTTCTGGTGTTGACGGTCGGCATCCTTTGGCTGGCGTCGCGTTTCGTCAACCTGCGCAGTGTAACGGGGGGCGGGCATTGATGCTGAAGTGGTTGAACAGCCGCGCCTCTGAGACCCAGGTCACGCATGGTCAGCGCCTGTGGCTCTATGTTTTTGCCGTGATCGTGATGCTGCTTTTGGTGGCACCGACGCTCATCGTCATCCCGATGTCATTCTCGGAATCCCAATATCTGGAATTCCCGCCTGAAACATGGTCCTTGCGCTGGTATCGCAACTATTTCGGCTCACCTGAATGGATGCAGGCCACGGCCACATCGCTCAAGGCGGCGGTTCTGACCATGCTGGTGGCGACGCCGGTCGGGGTGTTTGCCGCCTATGGCTTGCATACCTCCCGCGTGCGCTTTGTGCGGCTGGCCTATCTGATGCTGATCACCCCGATGATGGTGCCGGTGGTGTTGGTGGCGATCGGTGCATTTTATGTCTTTGTTCAGATCAAACTGCTTTATACCCTCACCGGCCTTGTTCTGGCGCATTCGGTGCTGGCTTTGCCGCTCGTGGTGATCGTGACGGGTTCTGCGCTCAAGAGCTATGACATGAATCAGGAACTTGCCGCGCGCAGCCTTGGGGCGCCGCGGTGGAAGGCGTTCTTGACCATCACCGTCCCGCAAATCCGCTTTGCCATCGTGACGGCGGCGCTCTTGGCGTTCCTGACGTCCTTTGACGAGGTGGTGGTGGCAATGTTCATTTCGGGCGGGGACAACCCGACCCTGACGCGCAACATGTTCAACGCGCTGCGTGATCAGATCGACCCGACGATTGCCGCGATCTCAACGATCATGATCATCATTACCTCTCTGATGATGATCCTTGCGCAGATCTTTGGGCGCAACCCGTCGGATAAGTAGTTTGGATACCGTGGACTATGTCATTGTCGGTGCAGGGTCAGCAGGCTCGGTCCTTGCCAACCGCCTGACGAAAAGCGGCAGATATACCGTGCTGCTGCTGGAGGCGGGGGGAACCGACAGAAACCTGTGGGTCCAAATGCCCATCGGCTATGGCAAGATTTACCATGACGCACGGGTCAATTGGAAATATAACACCGAACCCAATGCGCAGCTTGAGGGTCAGCGATCCTATTGGCCGCGCGGCAAGGTGCTGGGTGGGTCCAGTTCGATAAACGCCATGGTCTATGTACGCGGGCACCCGCGCGATTATGCCGAATGGGAGGCGGTCGCCCCGGGCTGGGGTTGGGATGACGTGGCCCCGCTGTTTCGGCGCATGGAAGACTGGGACGGCCCGCCAGACCCGGCGCGCGGCACGGCGGGCCCTCTGGCGGTGCATGATGTGTGGGGCGAGGTGCACCCGCTGACCCATGCCTATCTGCGCGGCGCTGAGCAGGCGGGTATCCCCCCAAACCGCGACTATAACGCGGGCGAGATGGAGGGTGCGAGTTGCTATCAGATCAATACCAAAGGGGGCCTGCGCGCCTCTGCCGCGCGCAGTTACCTGAGACCTGCGAGAAAGCGTGCGAATTTGGACATTCGCACCCGTGCCCATGCCACGCGCGTTTTGTTCGAGGGCAAGCGTGCGGTGGGGGTCGAATACCGGCAAGAGGGCCAAATCAGAACCGTAAGGGCACGCGCCGAAGTGATCCTGTCGGGGGGGGCCATCGGCTCACCGCAGATCCTGCAACTGTCGGGGGTTGGTCCGGGCGCCGTGTTGCAGGCGCAAGGCTTAGAAATCGTGCAGGATGCCCCCGCAGTTGGGCAGAACCTGCAGGATCATCTGGGTATTGATCACCTCTACCGCGCCCGTGTGCCGAGCCTTAATCAGCAGCTGCGCCCCCTGCCGGGCAAGATCAGGGCGGCGTTGCAATACGCGCTGAAGCGCAAAGGGCCGCTGTCGCTCAGCCTCAATCAGGGGGGCGGGTTCATGCGCCTGTTCGACACATCGACGGGGCCTGACCTGCAGCTTTATTTCTCGCCGCTCAGCTACGCACGCGCGCCTGTTGGCGTGCGCCCGCTGATGAGCCCGGACCCGTTTCCCGGCTTTCTGATGGGGTTCAACCCGTGCAAGCCGACAAGCGTCGGGTATTTGCAGATCCAATCGCCCGACCCGATGGTCGCCCCTTTGATATACCCCAACTATCTGGACACGGCACAGGATCGTGCGCTGATGCTGGCCGGGATCAAATTGATCCGCGAGATCGCTGCGACCCCGGCGATGCAGGCGGTGATCGAAAGTGAAGATTTGCCCGGCGAAGCATGCACGCGCGACGAAGACATCGCTGCCTATATCCGGGAAAAATCATGGACAGTCTTTCACCCCTGCGCGACCTGTCGGATGGGAATGGACCCCGCCGCATCAGTGGTTGACCCGAGGCTGAAGGTGCACGGGGTCGAAGGCCTCAGAGTGGCAGATGCTTCCATCTTTCCAACCATCCCGACCGGCAACACAAACGCCCCCGCGATCATGGTGGGAGAGAAAGCATCCGACCTTATTCTTGCCGATGCCAAACCCTGAAAGGATATCAGATGAAGCTGAAAGCGATTGAGACCTTTACCAATGACGCCGTGGGTTTCGTGCGCGTCACAACGCAGGACGGGGCGCAGGGGTGGGGGCAGGTGTCGACCTATCACGCTGACATCACCTGCACGGTCTTGCATCGGCAGGTCGCGCCCTGGATGCTGGGTCAGGACATCACCGATCTGGATGACCTGCTCGATATCGTGACGGAACGCGAGCATAAATTCCCCGGCTCCTATCTGCGCCGTGCCATGGCCGGTGTGGATACAGCGATCTGGGA
Source organism: Roseobacter denitrificans OCh 114 (assembly GCF_000014045.1). NCBI lineage: Bacteria > Pseudomonadati > Pseudomonadota > Alphaproteobacteria > Rhodobacterales > Roseobacteraceae > Roseobacter > Roseobacter denitrificans. The sequence goes on along the minus strand of NC_008209.1, from coordinate 3,731,081 downwards.
TTTGCGCGGCAAGCAACAGGGCAAACCTGTCGCTGAAGTGCTGGGTGGCACACCGGGGTTGATCCGCGCCTATGCCTCCTCCATGAAGCGCGACATCACGCCGAGGGACGAAGCGGAGCGGCTGAAAAGGCTGCGCGATACACAAGGCTTTACCGCTTTTAAAGTGCGTGCCGGGGCGGAGGTCGGGCGCAACAGGGATGAATGGCCCGGCCGCACAGAAGAGATCATCCCCACCATGCGCCGTGAATTGGGCGATGATGTGGATCTGCTGATCGACGCCAATAGCTGCTATACGCCCGACCGCGCGATCGAAGTGGGCCATATGTTGCAGGATCATGGCTTTTGCCACTTTGAGGAACCCTGCCCCTATTGGGAACTGGCGCAGACAAAGCAGGTGACCGACGCGCTGGACATTGACGTGACCGGGGGAGAACAGGACTGCGATCTGCCAACATGGCAGCGCATGATCGACATGCGGGCGGTGGATATCGTGCAACCCGATATCCTTTATCTCGGGGGTATCTGTCGCACGCTCAGGGTTGTGGAGATGGCGCGGGCGGCCGGCTTGCCGGTCACGCCGCATTGCGCGAACTGGTCGCTTGTGACGTTGTTTACCATGCACCTTTTGCGCGCCATTCCCAATGCCGGGAAGTATCTGGAGTTTTCAATCGAGGGGCCGGACTATTATCCATGGCAAGAGGGGCTGTTTGTTAAAACACCCTATGAAATCGAAGACGGGCATGCCCGTGTCACGGATGCGCCCGGTTGGGGTGTCGAGATATCGCCGGAGTGGTTGGCCCGGTCGCAATATCAATCGAGCGAAATTTAATGACGATACTGTGTTTGGTTAACATGTTGCGAATCGCGCGTTGTTGTTCTTGTGATGGGTGCCATTGATCGCCCGCGTGTGCTCTGGACCAACGCCGTGATGGGGTTTGCGCATTGCGCAAGGGGGGCGCAAAACAGCCGCGCCGCTGAGGACCGGGCAACACAGGCCGTGATGCAACGAAAACGCCTGCGAATATGTTAAAATGCTTGCAGAAACTGCGCCACAGGTTTATTCGTAGGAATAAATATTTATTCCGGTCGTGCAAAAATAGCTGGGAGACTGCGCGTTATGCTTGATGAGATTTATTCAAAGGTGCGCCCGGGGCCACCGTCGCCCAGCAAAATCTATGTACCGTCGCAGTTTACCTTGCCCCCCGGGACGGAGCGTTACGTGGTCGAGGGCATGGGCGCGGTTTTGATACCCGTCTTTGCGGGCGATACGGTATCCCTGACCAATGACGAAGGTGCGCAGGTCTGCGAAGTCATTGCAGCGGGAAAAGGGGGCAAGATCGACCCGGCGATCCTGAATGCGCCAGCCAATGCACAGGCCGAAGGGCTGCGCCGCTTGTTGGTAAGCAGTGATCAATCCCTGCGCGGGCTGCGCATGGGTCTTGATGCGCGCGGTATCGACCTTGCAGATGCGCCAGCCTTGCAGATATTCGCCAGCGACACGCCCGCCGGAACGCAGGAAAGCCTGCGGGTGGCGCGTGACGGCAGCCTGATCATCGCAGCGCCGGGCGAACCGATGGACCTCGAGCGTCAGAACACAAGCACACCGATCACCGTGATGGTCAAACGCGCCATCATCAAGCCGCACACCAGCTTTGAACTGCCGGACCCGCTTGCCGACCCGGTAGATGACATTCGCGTCCACACCCAAACCGCGGAGGCCTATTTCGTCAAGGCCGGGGACTACATTCAGATCATTGATGTGGATGGCAGGCAGTGCACGGATTTCGAGTGTTTCTCGGCCCGCAAGCTCGACAAGGGGATCGAACATGCCCTGGACGTGACGACCACGCGCACGCTGATGGAGCATGCCTATCCGATGCCGGGATTGCACGCGAAATACTATGATCAGGAAATGCTGCCGCTGGTTGAGGTCGTACAGGACACCTGCGGGCGCCATGATGCCTTTGCATTGGCTTGCTCGGCGAAATACTATGATGATATCGGCTATCCCGGCCATGTGAATTGTTCGGAAAACTTCAATGCGGCGCTGGCCAAGTTCAACGTGACGGGCCGCCCGGGTTGGATGGCGATCAACTTCTTCTTCAACACCTTTCTGGATGAGCACGGGGTGATGTATTCGGATGAGCCGTGGTCCCGCCCCGGTGATTACGTGCTGCTGCGGGCGCTGACCGATATCGTCTGCGTCTCATCTGCCTGCCCGGATGACACGTCTGCCGCAAACGGATGGAACCCGACCGATATCCATGTCCGCACCTACTCTGGAAAAGAGAAATTTCAACGCGCGATTGCGTATCGTCCCACCCCTGAAGCAGAGCCAAAAATGACAAAACAAACCGGATTTCACGATAGCTTTGCCAAGCACACACGTAACTTCATCGAATACAATGGCTATTGGTTGGCCAATTGTTTTGCCGAGGCCGGACCGATTGAGGAATACCACGCCTGCCGCCAGAAATGCGTGATCATGGACCTCAGCCCCTTGCGCAAATTCGAGATTATGGGACCCGATGCCGAAGCGCTGTGCCAGTATATCTTTACCCGCAACATGAAGACCCTGGCCGTGGGCGGGGTTGTCTATACCGCGATGTGCTACGAACACGGCGGGATGATTGACGATGGCACGGTGTTCCGGCTGGCCAAGGACAATTTCCGCTGGATTGGCGGCAGCGACTATGGCGGTGAATGGATCAGGGAGCAGGCTGAGAAACTTGGCCTCAAGGTTCTGATACGTTCGTCCACCGATCAGTTGCACAACGTGGCGGTTCAGGGCCCTGAAAGCCGCGATCTGCTGCGCAAGCTCGTCTGGACAGCGCCCCACAATCCGGAGTTCGACCAGCTTGGATGGTTCCGCTTTACACCGGCGCGCCTGCGCGATGAAACCGGCACGCCCTTTGTTGTTTCACGGACGGGGTATACCGGTGAATTGGGTTATGAGGTGATGTGTCATCCCAAGGACTGCGCAGAGATTTTCGATGCCATCTGGGAGGCCGGGCAGGCGCATGGGATCAAACCCATGGGGCTTGAGGCCCTTGACATGGTGCGCATCGAAGCGGGCCTGATTTTCGCAGGCTACGACTTTTCCGACCAGACCGACCCCTTTGAGGCGGGCATCGGGTTTACTGTGCCGTTGAAGTCAAAAACGGATGATTTCATTGGCCGCGATGCGCTGATCCGGCGCAAGGAAAACCCGATGCGCAAGCTGGTCGGCCTTGAGATCGACAGCAATGTGGATGTGGGCCACGGCGATTGCCTGCACGTGGGCCGCGCGCAGGTCGGGGAAGTGACCTCGTCCATGCGCTCCCCGCTTCTGGGCAAGAACATCGCCCTGGCGCGCGTTGACGTGGCCCATGCCGTTGCGGGCACAGCACTTGAGGTGGGCAAACTGGATGGCCACCAGAAACGTCTGCCTGCGGTAATTGCGCCCAATGTTGCGGCCTATGACCCCGGCAAGGAACGCCCGCGCTCGTGACGCGCTTCATCTGTGATCAAATCGCGGGTCAATCGCAGCAGCAGCGGCACCATGCGGGAAACGGCATTGTCGCTGCCCAACGCTGGCGCGGTGGCGCACCGATGAAGGCGATCAGCACCTTGTGCGCCGTGGCGATCGCGGTTTTTGCTGCGCTGCCAGCCACGGCACAGGCGGTCAAGCTGAAGGCGTATGAGATAGAGATCCTGCTGTCTGGGAACACTGTGTTTGGCCAATGGGACGGTGTTGAGTACCGTCAGTTTTTTGGCGAAGCGGGAGAGACCATTTTCGCATCGTCAGACGCAGGTTCGCTGCAAGGGGACTGGCGCGTAGATGCGCAGCGTGACGAACTCCAGAGCATCTGGCGCAATGCTCCGGAGTGGAAAAGCTGGTTCGTGATGGAATGGGACGGTGATTTCTACTGGGTCAGTAAATCAACCCCGCCGACACCTTTCCGCGTCGAAGAAGGAAACCAGATGGTCAGCGAATAGCATGCGCCATCGGGTTTGCCGTCTCATTTGCCTTCTTGTCGCAGCGTGCATTGGTGGCGCGTCACTGGCCGATGGTTTTTGCGCCGCGCTTGAGGAATACGAGACGTCTGAACAAGGCGATCTGTCGCTTTTTGATGCGGCGGGTCTGGATACTGACCCTGTCTGCGGGGCGTCGCGGGCGCTCTCCGGTTCAGTGTCCAACCACTGCTACTGGGCGTTTCCCTATCGCGCATCACAAAGTCATCTGGCCTTTGACGCCATGGTAAAACGCGTCGCGCTCTGTGCCGATGGCAACGCCCGGGCTGATGGTGATGCTGGGGTCAACCACCCCGACAGCTACGATTTGCGTCGCTTTACGGTCGGAGGCAATATCGTGGATGTGTCGCTCAAGGACAAAGCCGCCTTGCAACAAACAATCGTGTTTCTGCGTGTGTCCGGCGCGCCGTGACGCCAGATTGATGCCCGACGTTACCAGCGGTATCCCTCAAGGCCACGCGGCAGAATGGATCATCCGGCCCGCGCGGTGCCTACTTGTTCTGCGGGTAACTGATGATGGCCAGATAGCGCGCCGGTAGTTTGATCAGCTTTTCCGGGCCGTGAGGGGCATCCGCATCGAAGAAAAGCGTATCCCCCGGTTTGAGAGGGTGCACATCGTCACCGTGACGATAGTCAACCTGGCCTTCCAGCATGTAAATGGTCTCAATCCCGCCATGCATGAACGTGGGAAAAACGTCAGATTCGGCCGTGAGCGTGATCAGGTAGGGTTCGACAATAACGCCGGACGCATTCGAGCCGATATGTCCCAGCAGGTTATACTGGTGGTTAGCGCGGGTGCCTTCGCGATCAATTTCAACGCCTTCGCCGGCGCGGGTGTGTACAGCGACCCGGCTTTCCTCAAAGCGTCGGAAGAAGCTGGTCAGCGGCACGGAAAGGGCGTGTGCCAGCGTTTGAAGCGTCGTCAGCGATGGCGAGGTGTTGCCGTTCTCGATTTTGGAGAGCATCCCGATGGATATACCGGTCAAGGCCGATAACTCGGCGACCGTGATGCCATGTTGCTTACGATGGCCGCGTACTTCCCGGCCAATCGCCACTTCGAGAACTTTTTCACGCTCGCCCTCGCGGATGCTGTGCGGGTTCTGCGCCAGTTTGACTGCCATATCGTGACTGGTTTTTTCAATATTCACAGCTGAGGCGCTTTCTCTTTTATCCCGGCACAAGGTGTCTTTCAGACGAATGGGCCCTGCACCAGACTAGCCATAATTTTCCTGTGATTGCAAAAACTACTATCACGGGTAAACAAACCCAGTGGTCGTATCGTATCTTTTCAGGGGTACCTATCCGTTTGGTCAACCTCAGCTTCGATTGGATTGTGGGCTTGCATCTGTCTTGTGACACCACACAGGACGTTGCTCAAAACGGTGCGGTGAAGGAACTGAACAGAACATGATGTCGCGACCTCTTGCAGCCTTGGATTGACCGAATCACCGAGGTCCGCCGCCGCCGCATACCGCTGCGCGCACCAGACCTACGCGCCCGCTGGGTTCCCAAACGTGTCCAATCGGGCCCATTGACGTAAAATTAACCACTACCTATGCGGGAAACTGCTAATATTTGAGTTTTGGCAACTTTTCGCTTTCGTTTGACTTAAAATTGGCCGAAAAAAGGTTAAGGATTAGTTAAGTTCTTTAAATGCATGTTTAGGGAGACGGTGATTATGGCGATGTTCCACTCTGCTGAAGTCAAAAAGCTTGAGCACTTTGAAGAAGCCCGTGACGGCTTCGCCCCCTACAAAAAAGCCGGAAAGCGTGTTTTTGATCTGGTGCTGGCTTTGGCTCTGATGCCGGTGCTGGTGCCGTTGATTGCCGTTTTGTGGGTTTTGACAAAGCGGGACGGTGGCAGCGGTTTCTTCGGACACAGACGGGTGGGGCGCAATGGCAAGGTATTCCGGTGCTGGAAGCTGCGCACCATGGTGGTGGATGCAGAAACAAAACTGCGCGAGCATCTGAGGGACAACCCCGCCGCCGCCGAGGAATGGGCGAGAGATCACAAACTGGATGATGACCCCCGCATCACCCGGTTGGGGCGTTTCCTGCGCAAAACCAGCCTCGATGAATTGCCGCAAATCTGGAACGTGATCCGCGGCGAGATGAGCTTCGTCGGTCCACGCCCCATCGTGCGCGTTGAATTGCATAAATACGGAACGCACCGCCCTGTCTATTTGTCGATGACACCGGGCATCACGGGGCTTTGGCAGGTGTCTGGCCGCAATGACGTGACCTATGATGAGCGTGTGAACTTCGACGTGGAATACGCCAAGGACATATCGCTGCTGACAGACCTGCGACTGATCGCAAAGACCGGCCTGTCTGTTGTGGGCGCGACGGGTCGGTAGAGGATACTTCGACTGATCACCCGCCTGCCCAAAAACGACCGCATGAGACCCAATTGAATTTGCCTGTGGTATTGCCGGTTCGACGGTTTTAAACAGACCGTCGAAAGGTTTAACACAGATGTCGGCCCAATCTCCTTCCATCTCCGGTAAGATCGAACGCTACTTTTCCCTGTGGCGCAAAGTCATCGCGCTGCTGAAGTACAGCAGCAAGCGACTGGGCATCTTTGTTTTCGTGGCGGCATTGCTGGAAATCATGCTGGCACTTGGCGCGCTGCTGGCCATCAAGCTCGCCGTTGACGATATCACCCAATCTGCAAATTCAGGCGATGGTGTCGATATGGGCCGCGTTCTGGCGGCAATCTCGATCGTACTGGGGTTGTTTTTGGCTGGCCGTATCATGCATTCGGTGGCGAATTATTATCGCGCAGCCCAAGGGTTCGTCGTCAGCGACTACGTGAACAGAGCCATTCAGGAACGCGCGGTCGCGGCTGACCTGAGCTTTTACGACAGCGCGCTTTACTACGACAGTCTTGAGCGCGCGCGACAGGCAGGTGCACAGCGCCCCGCACAGGTCATCGCCAATGCGCTGAACGTGTTTCGGGGCGGCATGATGCTCGCAGGTATTGCGGTTGTCCTCTTCATCGTTGAATGGCGGTTGTTGCCCATCAGTCTGATCGCGGTTGGTTTGATGCTGGTTGTGCAGGTGCGGTTTACCCGGCAGCGGTTTTTGCTCCAACGCCGGCTTGTGCAAAAGGAACGCCACGCTTCCTATGCGGATTGGCTGATGACATCGCAGCCCTTCGCCAAGGAAATCAGGCTATGGGATATTGGCGCGTATCTGCGCGCGCAATACATGAATATCCGCAAGGTCGTGCGCAAGGATTACCTCGCGATTGAGCGCCGGAAATCCATTGCGGAAAGCCTCGTGTCGGTCGTGGGGACGCTGGTGGTTTTTGCGTCTGCTGCGTTCATTCTGTACCGGTTTTCCACAGGGCAGGCACAGCTTTCGGACCTTATCATGGTGGTGCTGCTCCTGGTGCGGGCGGAAACCGCTGGCCGGGATTTCGTGATGAGTCTGTCGCGTCTTTATGACGATCAATTGTTCCTGAACCAGCTCTTTGTATTTCTTGAACTGAAACCCGTCATGGCGAAGGGCGAGGTGGCGCAACCGCTCCCGGCGCAGGCGAAAGAAGGTGTTGCGCTCGAACATGTGACTTTCTCTTATCCGACCTCGGAGCAGCCGGCTTTGGAGGATGTGTCGCTGCGCATCAGGCCGGGGCAGTTCACGGCACTTGTCGGGGGCAACGGGTCGGGGAAAACCACGCTGATCAAGCTTTTGTGCCGCCTTTATGACCCGCAGGAAGGCAGTGTGACCTATGATGGCGTGAATGTTCAGGCATTCGACCCGGTCGCCTACCGCAAACAGTTCAGCGTGATTTTTCAGGACTTCGTTCAATTCGCCTACACCGGGCGTGATAACATTCGGCTGGCGGATCTGGGCCGGGACGGGAACGACGCGCGGCTGCATGATGTTGCGCGACTGACCGGCGCGCATGAGGTTCTCGAAGAACTGCCGCATGGCTATGACACGGTTCTGTCGCGCATGTTCGATGGTGGTGTTGAGCTTTCGGGGGGGCAGTGGCAGAAAATAGCGCTCTCCAGAGCGATGTTCCCCGAATCGAAATTCATCATTCTGGATGAACCAACCAGTGCCATCGACCCGAATGCGGAGGCGGAACTGTTTGACGGCTTCCGTGACAAGCTGGAAGGGCGCGGTGCCCTTGTGATCAGCCACAGGCTGTCGACGATCCGACAGGCAGACTATACTTACGTGCTAGACAACGGTAAAATTGTCGAAGAAGGCACCCACGCGCAACTTATTGGTCAAAATGGGCGCTATGCCGAAATGTTTGAACGGCAGGGGCGTGGCTACCGAAGCTAGACGCTACGTGTTAAACTTTAGGCATGGCGCAGTTTTTAGGCGGAAAACCGACAAATCCTGAGAATAAGCCTTGAGAATTGCTCTGTAAGACCGATATAGTTAATACGCGTTAACTATTTCTGGTTAATATTTAAGGAGAAGTCATGACTAAAGCTGTATACGAAGCGCCTGTACTGCGCTCGCATGGCAAAGTTGAGGCCGTAACAAAAGGTGGTTCCACAGGTTCCAGCCTTGACGCGGCATTCCCAGCTGGCACGCCATTCACAGACTTGACACTGTCCTAAGCGACAGGTCGGGCGTCCTTGTGGCGTCAGTCTAATATAACTCCGCCGGAGTCCGGGTGAACCGGTCTCCGGCATTTTTTTGGATGTTTCAGGAACGCTGTTTTTTGGTTTACGCCATCCCTTTTTCAAGCGATCTTTAAGCGTGTTCTGTTTCTGGTGTCGTACACCAAATATAATTAAAGTGGATCGGCCTTATGGTATCTGAAAATTGTTATGTCGCGCAGTCTGATGTGGTGGATTGCGATATTGGCGGGGACAGGGCGTTGCTGCATCTCCAGACCAACACCTATTTCACGATGAATGCGACCGCGTCGGCCTTGTGGCTGGGCTTGTCCGAACCTAAGTCTTTGAATGAGATGGTTCAGATTGTGACAGAAAAATTCGATGTGACGGATGATCAGTGCAGAGCAGACATCGAAACCCTTGTGGGTCAGATGGTTGAGGCGAATGTGGTCAAGGTCGTGGCGGATGAGGCCAAGTGATACATGCGCGCTATTCGTTGGGCAGGAATTTACACCTTAAGTCTGCTGGTTGTACTGGTGGTACGTGTCGGCCTTTGGGTCACGCGTTATCAACGCATCCGGGCGGCGCTGGTACGTCCATGCCCGGATGACCCGCAACTGGAACGGCGCGCCACGGTCGCGCGCGTGACGCATGCGGTTGCCCGGATCGCGCGATTTATCCCCGATGCCAGCTGCCTGACGCAGACGATTTCCTGTCAGGCGATCCTGTCGTGGAAGGGCATCCCGTCAACCATCACAATGGGTCTGAAGAAAGAGGATGAAACGACGCTCAAAGCGCACGCATGGCTGACTTGGAACGGGCAGGTTGTTCTTGAAGGTAATGAAGGCACCTTGCTCGATTTCAACAAGATCCTGGATCTGCCAACGCCTGTCAGATCGTCCGTCTCTTTATGACGCATTGTTTTGTCTCGCGGATCTCCCTTGCCGGGACCGCTTCACACGCCGCGCCTGCGCGCATTGCGCGTTTGCAGGATCAGGGCTGGCATCTGACGCAGCCAGTGGCTGGCGTGGATGGTGCGACAACCGGTGATGCAGGGGTTTGTAACGCTGCCGGTTGGGTCGCCTTTGGCCTTGCGTTTTTGCATGACCGTGAGAGTGTGGCCCACCACGGTGATGCATCGCCCCAGCAGGCCGCTGAACAGTCGGACCTCGAATTGCTGCTCGCTTTGCGCGTGGCCAAGGGGCCGGATTTTGTGCATGACGTATGTGGTGCATTCTCACTTGTGTTCGTTCACAAGGAGACTGGTCGTTTTGAGGCGTACCGGGATCATTTCGGCATCTTCCCGTTCTATTACACGGTGTCTGATGGCGCGGTGACATGCGCGTCCGATTTGCGCGCGTGTCTGCATGTGTCCGGTATCGCGCTGAATGCCGATGCGACGCGACTTGCCGATTACATCCACGGCGAGGAAGTCGATTTCGACCGCACAGCCTTTGAACAAGTGCTGCGCCTGCCACCAGCGCATCGCCTTGAAGCGGCAGGTGAAGGGGTGACGCCGCGCCGGTATTGGCAACTGGAAATCCCTGAGACTACGGTGAAAAGCGATTGCCCCGCGCGCTTGCGGGACACGCTGCAGACGGCCACCGGTTCATGTCTGCGCCCCGAAGGACGTGTCGGCGCAATGTTGAGCGGTGGGTTGGATTCCTCGGCCCTTGCCGGGTTGGCGGCAAAGGCATCGGTTGCGCCTTTGAAAACCGTCTCTTTCGTATATGGTGCGGATAAGGCATATGACGAAACGCCTTACATCGACGCGGCCAATGAACTCTTCGGCAGTGTACCGCATAAAATTGCGATTTCGGGTGCGCCCCCGCTCGATGACCTTGGCCCGCTGATCGACGAACAGATGGATTTGTTTCTCGCACCAGGCCTTGCGAAATCGCGGCGTATCTACAGCGATGCGCGCGCGTTGGGGTTGACGGCGGTGATTGACGGGCACGGCGGCGATGAGGTCATATCGCATGGATACGGGCGCCTCGTGGAACTGGCGACACGCCGGAAATTCTGGCAGCTTTATCGTGAGGCGCGTGGCGCGGCGCAGGTCCATAGCCTGCCGTTTCTCACCCTTTTCGCCAGCCATATCGCCCATTACAGCGGAATGCGCCCCAGAAATCCGCTGCGCCGCCTGTGTCTGAAGCTGGCACGCTACCAAACAAAGCGGTCTTCCATCGCTGGCTGGTCGGAAAAGCCCATGGCGTTGATCGCGCCCGACCTGCAGCGAAAGATCGGCGCGGAAGAAAGATACGCGCCCGACCCGTTGTTAAAGACGCAGGCGGATTTCAATAGGGCCGAAAGGCTGACGCACCTGCGGGCCTTGAAAGCGCCACTGATGGCGCAGGCGTTTGAAGTGCTCCACCGTTCGGCCAGTGCCGCCGGTGTTCTGCCAAGATATCCTTTTTTCGACCGCCGTGTCGTATCCCTGTGCCTGTCATTTCCTGCAGAAATGAAACTGCGTGATGGCCGCAGCAGATGGGTGCTGCGCGAGGCGATGCGCGGGATCCTGCCAGAGAGCATCAGAACACGCGCGGACAAAGCGGAATTCGGGGATGAGATTTCTGCCGTCATCCATGAGTTTTACAGTGATAAAGACATTGGATTTTTCGCGCCGCTGGGTGATTTCGTCAATGCCGATGCCGCAGAGCGAGTGCGCCAACAGGTGATTGTGCGCGAAGTCACAGACGTGGCTGCGATTAGAGCGTTGTGGCGACTGGCCGTTTTAAGTTATTGGTTTAAAGGGCTTACTGAATGGCGTGAAGCACAGGCCAAGGGGATGCTGATTTGATGGAACCGCATTACTACGCCGTGTTCGGGCTCACGCTCGCGTCTGATTTCATCTGTGATGTGCTGGAACTGGTTGATCCAGCAGAGGCGGGCGACGTGGTGCGTGTGGAACGCACAACAGGCCTTTCCCCGGCCCGCGCCCCCGAATTCGACCCCTATTTCGATATCCAGCCTGACCGGCAATATATGCACTGGAACGCGGTCGGAACATTTTGCATCGATGATCCGTCAACGGTCAGGATCGAGCCGAAGGAAGGCGTATCGGATTATCTCGTGTCGCAGGCGCTTCTGGGTTTGGTGATGTCGCTGGTGCTTGAACGGCGGGGCGTTCTGTGTCTGCACGCTAGTGCGGTATCGGTGCAGGGTCATGCGGCGCTTTTTCTGGGGGACAAGGGGGCCGGCAAGTCAACGACCAGTGCTGCATTGGTGGCGCGCGGGCATGTGCCGATTACCGATGATCTGGTCGCCGTGGGCCAGACCCTGTCTGAAGATGAAACGCTGACGGTGCAGCCGGGTTTTTCGAGCATGAAGCTCTGGCCGGATTCCATCGAGGCGCTCGGCCTTGGCGATGAGGCAAGCGATCGGTTGATTCATCCCTCGCTGCCCAAGGTACAAAAGCGGATGGCAACTCCGATTGCGGAGGATGCGGTGCCCTTGGGCAGCCTGTTCATGCTGCGCAGGAGCGATGAGGTCAGCGCGCCCAAGGCCGTTCGCCTGCCCCCGCACAAGGCGCTTGAGACAGTGTTGCGCTATACCTTTATGGCGCGCTACGGCGAAACGCGGTTGGGGCAGGCCCATCTGATAAGCCACCTCAAACGCTGTGGTGCCGTTGTCTCACAAGCGCCTGTCTTTGAATTACTGGTGCCTGCGGACCTGACCCGCCTTGATGATCTGTCCGAAACGATTGAGCAATTCGTCGATCAGACCACCTGATGCGCGCACCGCCAGTCGCAGACTCCAAACGGTTGACCTTTGTGGCTGCTTGAAGACACGTGCGCGCAATTGTTGGCCACGCTTACATGCGTTTCGCGTCCATCCTGCATCACATGTGCGCTGCCTTTGCCTTTGGTCGCATGCGAGAAGCAATCTGGCATGCCTCAGGTTAAACCCGAAAAGCTATGACCGTGCGCGGTACGGATATCCTAACCGGGCGTGCGGTGGGTTCTCACTTTGCAAGGATATTTGAGGGCATAAGTCCACGCAGAAGCCGTCAATCCTTCAAACCAAAGTGAGTGAACATGTCTGATCCTTTCAAACACCATAGTCCTGGCCTGAATGCACCTGCTTTCGGAGCTTTCGAGATTACGCCGGATGATGCCACACCACTTTTGCATGTGACCCGCGCGGTCTACGTCGGAGCCGAAGGCAACCTGACGGTTACGATGGCACATGGTCAGACCGTTAACCTCGCATCGGTTCAACCCGGCATGATTTACCCGCTGCGCTGCACGGTCGTGCATCAGACGGGGACGACGGCGTCCGGCATTGTCGGGCTCTACTAGAGCGTCTGACGAAATGCCTGAAGCATCAAACATCACGTACCGCGTTGAAATCCTTGGTTTCAGGCAGCGTTGCGTGATCAAGGTTTTTCGCATGACGCTTTAAAAGCGTTTCGCTTTTACTGCTTGTTCGCTGCATTTGCCTGCGGTTGAACGCGAAAACTGACGTGCCTCACGGTAGACGCGACGCGCGACGCGGCCCGGTTCGCGTCAGCCCTGCGCGCAGGCGGTCTGATACACGCGTATTGTGTCCTCGACCATAACCTGCACCGTGCGTGTCATGGCCATGCGTTGGGCCTCAGCGCCAAAAGCATCGCGTTGCCCGGCGTCTGTGGCAAGCTTGATCAGCGGTTCTGCAATCTCGGCTGCGGTGCTGTCTGTCGGCAGCACAAATCCGTTCACGCCTTCATTCACGGTTTCTTCGACGCCGCCAACAGAGGTGGTCACAATCGGCACGCCCGCATGCAGCGCCTCAAGCAGGGTGTAGGGCATCGCTTCGTAGTGGCTGGTCATACAAAAGACATCGAGGCCGGGAAACAGCGCCGGTCCATCCTGCCACCCCAGAAACCGAACCGCGTCTGCGGTGTTGAGCGCTTCTGCGTGCGCACGCAGTGACCCATCGCCGATCACGAGGCCGCGCAGGTGGGGCGCCTGCTTTGCGGCCAATGAAACCGCCTCGACAAAGCGCAGTGGCGCTTTTTGTGCGTCGAGACGTCCGATGAATCCGACCGCCACGTCATCGGGCCCAAGCTCCATGAAGGCGCGCGCCGCAGCACGATCCGCCTCACCGTGCAGCGTCGCTCCATTCACAACTGTCGTCAGCTTTCGCGCGTTGATCCCCAGTCCGACGGCGTGCTGATATTCTGCGGAACTCACAGTGATGATTTGATCCCCACGCGGCGCGAGAATCCGTTCGATCATGCCATAGACGCGCCGGGCCCGGCCGCCCATATCCGGGTCCATCGTGCGAAAAGCATGCGGCGTGTAAATGCGCGCCCCGGGGATACTGCGCGGCAGCAGGCGGATCAACGCGCCTGCCTTGGAGCTGTGACCGTGGATCACATCAAACGGGCCATGCGCCTTCAGCAGCGATTTGAGCGCACGCAGGCTGCTTGCATCGGCCAACCCTACAGCGCGATGCATCGTCAGTTGCAGGTTTTTAATAGTCGGCATGGCCAACAGCCGTGTCTGAAAATCTTCCTGTGCGCGCACCGGTGACCAGATCACGGTGACGTCATGGCCGGACAGGGCCAGCCCTTCGGCAAGATCAAGCGCGTGGCGCCCGGACCCTCCGCCAGAGGTTTCCAGAACAAGCGCAATGCGAAGCGGCTGCTGCATGGTATCAGATGTCCTCAAAAGTTTTTGTCCGGGCTCTCAAAGCGTTCCAAGGGGAGAAGGTCAACCATGCGCCTGTCCTTCGTGATGGGCTCAGGGTTTATTCTGCTTTCTTGCCGCCCCGATCCCGCGTTCTTTCCAACAGGTGCATGAACCTCGGGAAGACATAAAGCCATCGCAAGCCGCGCGGCAGGGGAAAGCGGGTGTATTGTCGGATCGTCGGCTGCCACACGCGCAGGGAGTGGCGCAGCCGTGCTTTGCGAATGAGGCTGGGATCTGCTTGCCAGTCAAACATGAATTCCGCGCCCTTCATGTTGAACCCGATGCGTTTTTCCAGATCGAGGTCACCGGAGAGGTTACGCAGACTGAGTTCCAGAAACTTGAAGCCCCGCCACATTTCCGGGGCGTCATCCCAGGATTGCGCGGGCGACATGAGGCGCTGCATCTCAAGGCTGGCCTCGACAGTACCGCTCTGATTGAGCTTTTGGGCCAGCGCGACGGCCTCATCCACATCAAATTGGGGCGCATTGACCAGCGCATCCAGATCGCTCAGCCAGTGCAGCCGGGACCAGACATGCCGTGCGTGGTGGTGGCACAGGTAGTTGAACAGAAACGCAGGCGGCATGGTCATGAACTCTTTGCCACCGAGCACGGCGGGTATGGCCTGCGCAAAGACATCCTCGCGCGAGAAGATGCCGGAGTATTTGTCCAGCTTGACCTGCAGGTCAATCGCCATGCCTTCCGGCGTCAGAAGGCTCGCGTCATTGCGATAATGGAGTGCGGCGTCAATTTCCGAGGGTTCTGTCAGCGGATGCTCGGCCTGGCCGGGCACGACGAACTTATAGCCTGCGTCGATTGCCGCCAGCACAACGGGGCGCAGCGTTTCGGGGCGCACCAGAACGTCAATGTCGCGGCAAGGCCGCAGGCCGAGATCCGGGTAGTACTGGCTGACCAGGCTGATGCCTTTGAAAAACAACGCCTCGGCCCCAAGCGGATCAAGGCACCTTTCCTTGAATTTATGCTGGGCGGATACCAGCAACATGTTCCTGATGGCCGACGCATTGGCTGCGGTGTTCAGCTCATCATGCACCTTTTGCGGCACGCAATCCGGGGTCATGCGACTGAGGTGCATGCGCATGTTGGGCAGGCTGAAATTGCGCATCGCCGTTGCCACGAAACCGTCCCAGTCGGTGACCTGCCGCGCCAGCGATTCGGCCGCCCGCTGTTCGTCTTGCGTAAAGCCCACTTTGGCAAAGGCCACATGCAGGCGCATTTCCGCTGTATTGAGGCTGGAATCCATGAGGTGGCTACTATTCCTAGGGTGCGGCTACGTTTGCCAGAAAAAAAGGCGCATCTCCATTGATAAGACCGTGAGGCTGTAGCTTCCAGAGCCAAGATGCCTATTTATTTCAATATGCTCGCAGCAATATGGACAAAAGCGCGGCGTTTGTGCTGATCTGGGTCAAAATGGAATGAATAAATCATGATGCGTGTCAAAATGAACGCCCTGTTGACGGGCGCTCACCGTCTGTTTTTGGTGCTGCTGCTGTTGGCAGCGGGTTTTGCAGTGCCGGTTCATGCGGCCAGCCAGGCCGGCGGTTGGTGTGTCGGCGCGCTGCAAACCCTTGCGAACAAAGGGTTGAGCACGCCCGATATGGCGCAGCATCTTTTGTCGCTTCAGGATGTGCCCGTCGTTGAGGAAAACCCCAACAGGCTGGTCTTTGTCTCCAGCCGCGCCGCGCGGGGCGGGAACGGGTCTGAGGCACGTCCGCTGCAGCGCCTGCAGGTGGCATTGAACAATGCGCGTCCCGGGGACAAAATCATCGTCCAGCCGGGCGAGTACCAACCGGTTGTGATGCGCATGTCGGGCACGCCTTCGGCGCCGATCATCATTGCCGGGCAAACCGTTGGCGCCGAGCGCGCAGTCATTGACGGAACCGGCAGGGAAACGCGCGGCTTGATCGAGATCCGCGGGGCCAGCCACATCACTGTCTCCGGGTTTCGTCTTCAGAATGCAGCCCGTGACGGCATCTTTGTCGAAGGCACCGATGAAGGCGAGCGGGATATTCGCATCCTGAACAATGACATTGATACAACCGGGAACGCGGCGATCTATGTCGGTGGGATCGTCATGCGCTATGTCACCAAGGTGAATGAATACCGCCTGTTCGACATCCTCGTACAGGGCAACAGGATGACCAACACGAATTACCCCAAGGGTGTCAACGAAGCTATTTCCCTTGGCGGCGGCGTGGATGGGTTTGTGATCCGAAACAACTACATATTCGATACGCGCCAATATGGGATTGATGCCAAGGCGGGGGCGATCAACGGGTCCATCACAGATAATGTCATGCACGGGATCGAGCGGCACGGCATCTACATTGACGCAGGAAGCCGCACGGTCGCGAATATTGATGTGCAGCGCAACGCCGTGTTCGGCGTTCAGAACGGTATCGTTCTGGCGCGCGAATCCGGCCGGGATCCGCAGAACCCGAACCTTGATCGCATTCGCGTGGTCGACAACCTTGTCTTTGACAGCAATGGCTTTGGCATCATGGCTTACCGCCACAAGGATGACAGCGGGATCGGAAAGTTCAGCAACATCACCATTGCCGAGAACTGTGTGTGCGACGTCAAGCGGGACGCGGTGCGCTTGGGCGGTATTGGTGATTTCGCGCAGGACGTCCGGGTCGAGCGTAATCTGATCCTGTCATCGGGCGGGGATGTCTGGAACAGAATTGGCGCCGAGGTGCGCGAGAATGGCGCCTTTGACTCAGCGCTCAATTGTCCGTCCTGACGTCCTCGTCCAATCGGTTCAGTTGTAGGTAAAGATCACTTCCACAACGTCGCCCGGACGCAACAGCGTGTCTGGCGTGACTTCCGTGCTCGTCTCGCTTGCGCCGTCTTGACGATGCAGGATGTATTGCAGTTCCGTGGAGTCGTCCTGTTCGGCGGTGAAGGTGCCAAGCGCCAGTTCACGGTTGAGGCTGGTCAGACGCGCCCGCGCTTCGTCATAGTCACGCTCGAACTTGGCTTTCTCATCCATCAACGCCTGAACGAAGTCTGCGTCCAGCCCCTGTTTTTCGATCATCAGCGACTGCAATTCGCTCTCTGCGGCGGCCAGATCGGCTTGCGTCGTCAGCAAACGCGACGACGCGTTAAGCGCCCCCTCGCGGGCATTGTCGAGAGAGTTGACCGTGGTCAGCCCCCGGTTTGACAGCTGCAGAACATCCTGCAGTCTTTCTTCCTCGATCTCTGATGCTGTTTGAAACTGCGCCAGCGCGGTTTCAAGAAACTCCGTGCGCTTCTTGGTCAGAACGATCCGCGCTGCATTGTCTTCGCGTTCCCGGTCCAATTGCGCGCGCGCGCCGTCGATCATGCGTCTGAAATTCTCGACATCGCGGCTGTCGAGGCGATCTTCGACGATCCGGTACTCTTCACCAATCGGTGTATCGCTGTCCGCGCCGGACAGCAGAACGTCGATGCGCCAAAGCTCCGCCGCAAGCCATGCTTCGGTCTCGCGCAACTCGGCCTGCCGGGTGCGAAAGTTGGCCAGTTGATCAACGCGTTCCGTTTGCCCCGCCAGCGCGTTCCCGCCAGCCGAGCCGATGGCGGCCCGCACATTGAGCCCCGGCTCAAAGGGGACGCGGCCCGGTGCGGCGACAGCGCCGACCACGGTGACGGGGCGATAGGTGTCGATATCAAGGAAAATGTCCTGTTCATCCAGCACGATGACCGAGGATATGCCGTTCTGGACCGAACGGATTTGCTGGCCTGCGACAGCCAGCGAAATATCCTGCGACAACTCATCGAGCGTTTTGTTCGCAGCCAGATGCGTGCCCAGATAAGGCAGGCGGATTTGACCTGCCGTATCCACCGTGCCGACGTAAGAGTGGTTGTTCAATTCGATGATCTGGACCAGCACACGATCACCCGGTGCCAGACGGTAGGGCTCTGCCGTAGCAGCGGTTGCCAGCGTGCACAGCAGCCCAACTGCAAAAGTGCGTGCCGTACGACCAATAATTTCTGTCAATGACTTACGCATACCAAACACCGACCCCCTTAAAGAACATCGAATTACCCTTTCATGTGACGCGCAGACACTGACCCTGTTTCACGCGTTTTGTCCAGAGCGTGCGGCGTAGGAAATATACTCAAACCCGCTCTGATTTCAAATTAGTATGATTTGGTGGCATGGACTTGGCGAGATTTTGATGATTTTGTCGCCGGGGGTTGACCCTATGGAAACCCTCCACCACGCTTGGACGCAGAACTTTTCCGGTTGCTCTTTTCATGACCATTGCATTTGCCCGACCGCCACTCGCGCGCCTTCTCGCCGGTTCAGATGCTGGAAAATGGGTTGAACATGCATAGCGCGGTGTCAATCGGGTTCAGGCAACATGCGCGTCCCTTGCTGGTTTACATTCTGGGGTGGGGCCGCAGCGGCAGCTCCGTGATGGCAAATATTCTTGGCTCCATGCCTGACGCCGCATCTTTGGGCGAAATGCGCTATCTGTGGGACCGTGGTGTCATGGAAGATGGAATATGCGGCTGCGAGGCCGCGTTTTCAGAATGCGCTTTCTGGCCCGACCTGTCCTTTGGTGCGCAACCGTTGAAGGCTATGGATTCTGAGCGGGCGCGCGCCTTGACGCGTTCAATCGGCAGCGGGGCGCGGCGTCGGCAGTTTCCGGGCCTGCACAACGAACGATCCCGAAAGACGTACTTTGACCGCTCTGCAGGCGATCTTGACCTTTTGATGGGGCTATATGCAGAGGCGTTCGAGAGAAGCCAGAGCCGGGTTTTGATTGATGCATCCAAGAGCCCGTTTTACGCGCTGAACCTGCTTTATGAGCAGCGGTCCTTTGACGTCGTTTTCTTGCATCTGGTGCGCGACCCGCGTGCTGTCTTGCACTCTTGGAAGAAAAGGAAGCCGCGCGAGGATGTCTCCGAAGGGCAGTTGTTTCCGCGATATTCATCCACACGTTCGCTGTTGCAGTGGGCTGTGGTGAATGCGGAATGCGAGCGGTTCGCGCATCTTGCGCCGGACCGCTATTACAGGGTGCGCTTCGAGGATTTTGCCGAGAACTGGCAAAGGGCGCTGGCGACCGACGCTGCGCCACTGTTTGAGCAGGTGCCGGGGGGCAGGGGGGGCGAAAACAGTCGCGCAGCGCTCGTGCACGCCCAGCACTCCATCAGCGGCAATCCTGCACGGTTTATCCTCGGGGAGGTGACGCTTGATCCAAACACCTCATGGCGCGATGAAATCTCGGGGACTGACCGACGGCTGGCGCGGATGATTTGCGGCCCCGCAGCGCGCCGTTACGGCTACGTCATGGGTGCGGTATGAGCCTCACACCGCCTTTTTGCCGCGGGTCAATACCGACAGAATGGACGTATCCACGCCAAGCTTGCTGCGGCACCATGCAACGGTTTGCAGGGTGAAAAGCACGCGCACCACAAATGCGGCCAATGCCGCCCCGACAATCCCGAAGGCGGGCACCAGCACAGGAATGAGCATCAGGCCCACGGCCTCGGATATCAGGGTCATGCGCACCACCGGGCGTTCCCCGTTGCTCATCAACATCAGCGGGCGGGTTGGCCCGCCAAGTCCGATCAAAAGGTAACTGCCCGCCAGAATACTCAACGCGAGCGCGGCGGCTGCGAAGCTCGGATCAAAGAGGGACAACAGATCAGGCGCGAAAAAGATCAGAATGGCGGCCCCGATGGCCAGCGGCCCCGCAATCAGCATTGCCAGTTTTCGGCCCACATCGCACAGGCCGCTGATGTCGTTCTGACTGTGAAGGCGGGCGAAAACAGGGGTCGCCGCAATGTTGATCGCGATGATGGGCAATTGCAAAAGCTGCGATGTTTTCTGTGCTGCGAAATAGGCCCCGATCTGATCCGGCGGCAAGAACAGCGCAGCAGCAGACAGGTTGAGGCTTGCGCCCATCGTGCCAAGGGAGGCAACCCACATCCAGGCCGACACGCCCCACGGCATGGTGACCGAAACCTGCGCGCCCGGGCGGGCCGCAAACTGGTCGCGATAGCGCAGCAGCATGGCGATCAACTGCACAACGACGAGGGCCATCAAAACAAGGGAAATGCCGATCATCGCCGTAAAGGCATCCCGAAACACAAACGGCATACTGGCCGCCCCCAGACAGGCCAGAAGGACGATTGCACGCCACAAGACGTCACGCGGTGCCAGCGCCCACAGAATACTCCCGAAGCCGCGGTATTGGTGTGACACAAGTTCGGCCAGCGCAAAGGGGATGACCAGCGCGCAGGCTCCGATCAGGTAGACAGGATTGACATCAAAGCCCAGCAGCGGCGCGGCCAATCCTGCGCCGAGGATCGCGCCGATGACCAGGACCGCACCGGCCAGCGTGATCAGAAAACTGCGCCGGATGGCAAAGCGCCTGTCCGCTGCGCGTTCCGGGTCATCGCCCAGTGCGGACAGCGTTTTGATGCTCAGCGTGTGTTGCCCAAAGAGTGCCGTGATCGCACCAATCGTGCCAAGCGCGAACATTGAGGCGAAGAGCCCGTATTCCTCGGCCCCCAGGACACGCGCAAGCAGCATGAACATCAGGAACGTCAACCCGGCGCTTGCGACTTTCAGACCCGCAGACAGAACACTGCCGAGCATGAGTTTTTTCATGGTTCACTTGCCCTGATTTTGGTCGTGGTCATTCAGCAGGTTGCCAGTTTCGCCGACGCGCAGCACGTTTGCGCCTGCGCAGCGGGTTCGGGGCAACCAACAGGGTGTTTGTCGTATAGGTCCCGAAGGCCAGCCCACAGACCAGATACATGTGCCGCCAATGGATGGAGCCCACAACCTGCATCAGCACCAGAAGCCCGAGCAAAACCGAAAAGACCAGTGCATATTTTGTCCAGCCGGGCTGTTGATCAACGACTTTCACGATGCAGCGGGCCATCGCCGAGCCATAGATCAGGATCAGCCCAAGACAGGCAAAAAGACCATTGTGCATGGCAAAGGCGACAAAGGTATTATGGGGCAGATATCCATAGACATAGCGCGCCTGAAACGGTCCGATGCCCAGCGGGTGCTCCCAGATTTGGCGGGCGGCATCAGCGACATAGCCAAAGCGCGAGGTGTCATAGGTTTGCAGGGACAGGCGTTGCGCGAAAAAGGAATCCGCAAGGCGCGCCGTGATCTGATCCAGAAACAGCAATATGACGCAGCAGACGATAATCGCGAACCACACAATGGCCGTGAATGTGGCCCGCGCCGTGGGGCGATAGACCAGCAGGGCAAGGCTGAAGACCGACAGTGAGATGAATGCATGGACCCATGCACCGCGTGAGAAAGTCGCGATCAGGGATATGGTCACAAGACCCATGGCCCCGAGCGCCCAAAGACGAAAGCGCGGCGATTCCACCACCACCCAGGTCAGGAACAGAAAGCCCGGCACCAGGAAGGGGCCAAATACGTTTGGATCCTTGAACGTCGCCTTCACCCTGTTTCGCGCGCCTTCACCGCGAAACAGGATTTCGCTGTTGGGGATGAGGTCGAACAGGGCCACAAGCGTCACAAAGGAGGCAAGCACACCGCCAATCGCCATTGCGCCCAGAATAGTGGCAAAGGCCGCATCCCCCCGCGTTTTCACGAAGTAGGCGGTCATCGCAAAAAGCCCGATCATGTAAAATTCGATTGCAACGGCCCGCAAGGCGAACATGAAAACGAATTCTACAAAAACGAGCGATAAAACCGAGAAAGCGAGGTACAGGTAGATGCCCAACAGTGCCGATCCGCTGAGGAAATTGGTCGTGACGGGGCGCGAGAAGCAAAAGATCGCCACCGCGATCATGAACACCAGATCGGTTGGTGCAGGTTCAACCACAACGAAAAAGCTCAGCAGAATGGCAAAGACATAGACGCGCCAGCTCAGCGCGCCCAAAGCGTCCGATACGCTATTCGTCCGGTGGCGGGCTGTCACGGACGCCCTCGCCATGCGGACAGATCGCGCGCCAGTAGGGTTTCCAGCCGGTCGATTTCGGCGGCATGCCTATCGTTCAAAAAGGCCAGCGCGTCAGGTGTGTCGCGCAGCTTTGGCACCCGGTCCTTGCTGAACAATACCTTGTCGACCAGCGCGCTGTCCTTGAGTTTGCCAAGCACCTTGCTCAGGCCAGCGGCCCGCAAGGCGACCGCACCCTGCTTGAGCATCCCGTTGAGATAAGGGTTGCGCGCGGCACGGGCCACATTCTTGGCCCCCTCGTCATCCGCATCGATCATCCGGCGCGATACGCCCATGAAATCATGCAGCGAGTCGGCCGCCGCCTGCGGGTTCGATTTGATATCGTCAAACCACAGGATATGCGTGTTTTCCTTGCCAAAAAGCCGCCATGCGCGTTCGATCGCGTCGGAATAGGCGCTGCAGGTCGACAGCAAACGGTGTGCTGTGTCGGCTTCCTGCTCAAGCGAACCGCGCGCCTGTCCTGTGCGCAAAAGGTGCTGATAGGCGGACCAGTCCCGCTCCGCCGGGTTGCGCAGCGAAAAGAAGATACGCGCATCCGGGACGTGTTGTGCCAGCCGCTCCGCCGCTTCGGGGACAAACAGGTAATCCGTGGTCAGATCACATCGTGCCGTCTGCTCAGGCGTCGCCGTCTCATAGAGCTTTTCATACCAATTGATGCCGCGATCATAGAAATCCGTGAAAAACTGTACGTATTTCCCCTCGGGGACGAAAACCTCCGGGTGCGCGGCCAAAAGGCTGTAAATCCAGGAAGAGCCTGCTTTTGGTGGGCCGCCATAAAAATAATTCGGTAGCGTCATCGCACAATGCCTATCCGTCAGTCTTTGCGTGGTGTTTTAAAGGGCTTACATCTTAACGGCTGCACGGTGCAAGCAATGGCAGGCAGATTCGCGCTTGGTCGGTTAATTTAGCCGATAAGCTGGGCATGTGGCGCGCTTTTCGCGTGCAATTTTCGCCCAAATGGCTGGAAAAGCCATTTGCCCTTTCATGCCCCAAGAAACGGTCTTATTAACGCGTCAGACAATTTTTGGCTTCATACCGGGGCAATGGATGCCTGTGTGATCCCGCTGCCATGGCAATACAAAGTGATGATTGAGTAATTCAGATGCATTATACGCCCAGAAATACCTTCCCCGAACAGCCTGACCAGGATGATTCTCCGGTCGGGATCGTGGCGCTGTGGCGACTTTTGTGGGGTAACAAACTGCGCATCATGGTGCCGGCGTTCATCTTGACGCTGCTGACCGCGATATTGGTGCTGCGCGCGCCTGACACCTACACCGCCGAGGCGCAGATGCTTCTGGCGCGCGGAAATCTCGAGATTGTCGAATTTGACAGTGCCGGTGACGCTGAGGTTACGCAGGGCGCAATCGTGAATGCACTGACCATTCTGGGGTCGCGCAGCCTCGCGCTGCAGGTGATCGAACGGTTGGACCTGACCAATGACCCCGAGGTGAACCCGAATATCGCGATCCTCGCAGACGATCCTGAGGCAGAGATTTACCCCGACAGCATCGTGCGCCAGTTCGCGCTGGATTGGCTGGCCTCGATCACGCAAGTCAGCATTCTGCCGGGGACAAATGTGATCGTCCTGCGGGCGACGACGACCGTTCCGGAAAAATCCGCAGCCATCGCGAATGCCTATCTTGATGCCTATCTCGACTATCAGCTGCAGCGCGGGCAGAGCGAAACCGAACGCGCGGCGGGGGCCCTGAGAACGCGGGTCAATGAACTGCGCCTGCGTCTGGAGGCTGATCAGGCGCTTTTGCAGGATTACAGCGCCAGCGCCACGAGCACCGCGATGGAATCCACGTCTGATCTCGCGGGCGAGGCGGTCAATGTCCGCGCAAGGCTTGAGAGCACGCAGACATCCCTGGATCAACTGAACGCAGCGCTTGCAGTGCTGGATGCAACACCAGAGGGCGATTTCGAGGCCGTGCGGGCGGCCGTTGATCAAAACGAAACGCTCTTGCGCATGGAGCGGACCAATCTGGGTCGGTCTGTCGGTGCTGAAACTGTTGCGCAGGACATTGAAACGCTGCGCGCCGCGGTGCAGGCGGAGCGGTCACGGTTCGAACAACTCAACGCGGCGCTGCGCAACGGGCTTGTCGCCATTGAGGAGCGGATTGCCGAGGCCAATGCCTTCATGGTCGGCCTGCGCCAGTTGGAGGTTGAGGTGGAGACCACGTCACAGGTCTATGAAAGCTCGCTTGCGCGCCTCAAGGAGCTTTCGATTCAGACAGGTTTGCGCGACGCCGGTGCGCAGATCCTCGCCACAGCCGAGGCCCCCCTGCGCACGGATGCACAAGGGCGCCGCCGCATGGTGGCGATTGCGGCTGTGCTCGGGCTCTTTATCGGAATTGCCCATGTGTTGGTGCGCGAAGCGGCCAACGACCGCGTGCGCCGCGTCTCGGAACTGGCGGAAATCACCGGCAGCGACAGCATCGTCCAACTGCCCCCGGCGCATGGCGGCAAGGGAGGCAAGAACACCTCCGGCACGCTGGATCTGTCGTCAGAAGAAGCATCGCCCTTTCTGGATGGTATCCGCGCTTTGCGCCATCGGCTTGTGGCAAGCGCTGACGTCACCGGGCCGATTGTGGCCGGTGTATTCTCATCGGTGCCAAGCGAAGGTAAGTCGCTGGTCACGCAAGCGCTGGCGCATAGTTTTGCCAAGATCGACCGCCGTGTCATCGTTGTGGATGGTGACATGCGTTCGGGCGCTTTGTCCAAAAGCCTTGGCGTTGCGCGTGATCACCCCGGTCTGCATGAGGTCATCGCCGGCGATGTCGATCCATCGGATGCGATCACGACGTTGGACGGGCCCGGATTTGACTTGCTGCCGAGCGGTCATTCTCAGGTTAACCCGGCTGACCTTCTGGAGGTGGAACGGTTCTCGCAGCTGATCGAGGCACTGCGTCAGCGGTATGAGATCATCATCTTTGACACCCCCCCTGTTCTGAGCGCGCCGGACGCCTCGCGCATTGCAACGCATCTGAATGCGCATGTTCTGGTCGCGGGCTATGATCAATGCCCACGGCCAGCGGTCCGCGAGACGGTCGCAGCGCTTGAAACCGCGAAAGTGGAACGCCACGTCGTGGCCCTGTGCGATGCGCCCGAAGCATTTGGCAAGAACTACGGCGCGTCAAAGGGCGTTTTCGCACGATACTGGTCCTGACGGTCTGGCCCATGTTCGTTTCTGACAAAGCACTGCGCTTTGGCATGGTGACGGCAATTGCTGTTTTTGCACAGACAGTGGCACGGCTTTAACGCTGATCCGCGGTGCATCCATGACCCAAGTCGAATTGATCTGAACCCATATCCTGATTGCTGATCGCCAGCGCATGGAGGGTTTTCAGAGTCGCGCGTGAAAGGTGACACATGGTGGGCGGTGTAATGCCGCGCCATGTCACCTGGCTCGTGCCGAGCGCTGCGCGTGCGATGGCCCTTGGCGGCAGCACGCCAAGCGCAGGACCTGAGCGGTTAACCGATCATATCTTCGGGCATCATGGGGCAGGGGGCATTGCGACGCTGATGGTCCATGCCCGATCGGCGCCATCACGCAGGTGGATGTAACGCGGTTTTTGCTGTGACCCTGTCGAGCATGGCGCCCATATGGTCGTGACGCAGGGGCGGGGGATGTGTTTCCCGCCTTGGCCTGACGTTGCCGTTTGGGCTATGCATCCAAGACCGCGTCCATGACCATTGGTCATGGTTGAACCCCGATTAAAGTGAACCCCAGGTCCAACCAGTGAAAATTGCAAGTTACAACATACGAAAAGCTGTCGGTCTTGACTGGCGGCGTGACCCGGACCGGGTCGCGGATGTTCTGCTTGAAATCGACGCGGATGTGGT